>CAZDTD010000004.1:0-63688 GCA_964507995.1 uncultured Pirellulales bacterium
CGACGGTCGATGTGGAACAGTACTGTCGCGTGGGGAGCCTCAATCCGTATTCGCGTATGGCTGGGCAGGACACGGTTTACGGCGTCATGCAGTTGAGCCGGGGGTGCCGGGGCAACTGCAAATTCTGCGGCGTGCGACCCTTCATGGGCAAAGGCGTTCGCACTCACCCGGTGCCAGAGTTGATCGAGGAGGTCCGGTACCTCGTCGAAGAGCGATCCGTGCGTCACTTCGAAGTGCTCGACGACGATTTCCTCGCGGATCGCAAAGCCGTGACGGAACTACTCGTCGCGCTCGGCGATCTGCACAGGCGGTACGGCATCACCTGGGCGGCCAACAACGGCCTGATGACCCGCTCAATCACGCGGGAACTGCTCGATCTGATGCGGGATTCCGGCTGCCTGGGATTCAAGATCGGCATCGAGTCGGGAAACGCCCAGATGCTCCGCCGGATCAGGAAGCCGGGGACGCTGGAATCGTTCGCCAACGCTGCGGACATGCTCCAGGACTATCCGGAGCTGTTCGTCGGCGGCAATTACATCATCGGTTTGTTCGGCGAAGAAACGTTTGGCCAGATGCTGGACACCTTCGCCTTCTCGGTCCGGCTGGATCTCGACTGGTCTTCGTTCACGGTCTTTCAAGTCACGAGCAAACCCACCGCGGTCACGGAGAACCTCAAGACCGACGGCGTCGGCGCCACGGACTTCATCCCCGGCAAGGACAGTCCCAACCGTGAGATCCAGGACGACCGCAGCCTGCCTCTCGGCGCGGAAGTTTTCTCACTGGCTGCCGATGTGGTGCCGTCGCGGGCGCTGGTCAAGAACATCTGGCTGACCTTCAATCTCCTGGGCAACTACATCGGCAACAAGAACTTGAAGCCCGGCGGTCGGCCCGAGAAGTTCGTCGCGTGGCTGGACGCCGTGCGAATTGCCTATCCGAAGAATCCCTACATGCTCCTGTTCGCAGGGCTGGGCAGGATCCTGCTGGGGGAACCCGTCGAGGCTCGCCTGCTGATGGCCGAGGCAAAGCGGATCGTAGATGGTTCGCCGAATTGGCGGTATCGCTTCGGGAAATTCGGCCTGGACGAGCTGTTGGAGAAAATCCCCGGCGGGGCAGGCCAGGTCCAGGATGGTCTGGCCCAGGCGTGGGAAGCCTGTTTGCCCTCCAGCCTGTGGAATCGGGAATGTGCAATGAGAACGCTGAATGGATGACATGACAGAGTCTGCATGGCAAAACCGAAGATCTATGTAGTTCAGTTTGGCACGGGCGCCAGCATCAACCTCCTGCCGTTGGCGGCGGGACAGCTCTATTCCCGGCTGCGGGTCGATGAGGTGATCCCGCGTCATTTCGATTTGCCGGAGATCCTGTTTCGCCGGCCGCACGACCCGGCCGAGTTCGCCGCCGGGCTCCAGGATGTCTCCGTCATCGGGTTCTCGTGCTTTCTGTGGAATGTGAACGCGAGCATGACTGCTGCCCGGGCGGTGCGGGAGAGGTTCCCAGACGCCTTGATCGTGCTGGGGGGGCCGTCCATTCCGAAGGACCCTGATCTCTCGGCCGAATTCATCCGAAAGAACCCCTTCATCGACGCCATCGCCTGCGGAGAGGGGGAAGAAGTGTTCGCTTCTCTGTGCCGCCACCATCTGGAAGGACGCGACTTTGGGGACATCCCGGGGATCATCATTTACGATCGTTCCAGCGGCGAGATCCGTCGAACCGGGGTGGAGAGGCTCCCTGCGATCGAGCAACTCCCGTCGCCGTATCTGGATGGGACGTTTGACTCGCTCTATTCGAAACACGCAAGCGAGTTCTCCGGCACCATCTGGGAGACGAATCGGGGATGTCCCAATCGCTGCTCCTTCTGCACGTGGGGCAACACGGCGCACCGCGGTATTCGAGAGAAACCCCTGGAGCAGGTGAAGGCGGAGATCGACTGGATCGGCAGGAACAAGATCAAATACGTGGCCATGTCCGACTCCAATTTCGGCATCCGCGATCGAGACGTGTCCATCGCAGAGTGCCTGGCGCAGACAAGAAGGACTTACGGATATCCCGAGTTCGTCTCCGTGAGCTGGGTGAAGAATTCCTCGGACAAGGTGCTCAGGATCTCAGACATTCTGCGAGATGCCCGGGTGGGTTTCCGCGTGACGTTGGCGCTGCAATCCCTGAATGAAAGCACGCTGCGGGCGGTGAATCGAATCAACTTCAAACGGGAATTCTATGAACACATCCGCAAGGCCTATCACAACGCTTTCCTCTACTCTTACATTGAGTTGATCCTGGGCCTGCCTCTCGAGACATATGACTCGTACATGAACGGGCTGGAAGAGCTGATGAGCCGCAGCGTGTTCGACCAGATCTATTCCTATCCGTTCCTGTTGTTTCCGAATACGCAGGTCGCCTCCCGTGAATCGCGGCGAAAGTATGGCATCGTCGGCAGGGTGATGGAGGGCAAGTACACCAAGAGCAAGGTGAGCACCGCGATTGTGGAGAACATGGAGGTGGTGATCGGGACCGAGACGATGCCGCCGGACAAGTGGGTCGATGCCTTCGTCGACGGATACTATACGATCGGCCTGCACGACGATCGGTTGGCGTTCTTCGTCTTCTGGTACCTCAAGAACGAGCAGGGCGTGCGAATCACGGACCTCGTCGTGTGGATGCGACGGGAATCTGCGAGGGTGCCGGACCAGTATCCCCTGATCTACAGGGTGTTCGAGAAGCTGGCGAACTGCGCAAAGGACGTGCAGGACAAGGGGCATTCTCAACTGATCGAGCCCGAGGGGTACGCCGGCATCCCATACGATCCGCCCGACGGCGTGTTTCTGGAGCTGCTGATGCACAAGGCCGCTTTCTATGCGGAATTCCAGATCGCCGTCCGAGCGTTTCTCCGGGAGTCGGGCGTGAAGTACGACGAATCGGAGCTGGCGGACCTCTTCGTTTTTCAGGACGCCGTCCTGGCCCATCCGAACAACCGGGAAGAAGAGACGGAGGTGAGAGTCCAGTACGATTGGGTTGGTTATTTCTCCGAGGCGTTCAATCTGGAATCGACTGGCGATCTGGCGAGATGTCCGATGGAATACCGCGTTCGGGATGATACCCCCTGCTGGGGAGACGCGAAGCGTTTTCTGGAAACACACTTCCGAATACGCGGCGTTCCGGCCTTCAACGAACTGTACGACGGGAACGGCCGAAAGGTCTTTCCTCCCGTGAACATGCGAATGACCGAATAGGTGGACCCATGAGCAAGAGACCCACAGACGACGAAGTCCTCGAAAAGTTGACACACGAGTTGATCGGCAAGTACGATGTCCGTGCATCCTACTTCACCGCGTATCCACCGACGGGTGTATGGGACGAAGCGTTCACAGGCAGGCAGGTGCGCGACGTGCTCTCTTCCCTGGGGGAGGCGAAGGAACAGGGATACCCGATGTCGCTGTACGTGCATTTTCCATACTGCCATTTTCAGTGCTACTACTGTCAGTGCTACTCGTTGGTTTCGAGGGACCTCGACAAGAAGAAGGCAGTGCTCAGGAGCCTCCACGACGAGATCGATCTGGTTGCTGAGATCTTCCAGCGAAATCGTGTCAACGTGTCCTTCAAGGAGGTGCATCTGGGCGGTGGCTCGCCCTCGGTGATCGAACGACAGGACCTCATCGAATTGATCGACCATCTGGGAAAGATCGTGCGGATGGAGGAACTCGACGAGTTCGCCATCGAGATCGATCCCAGGACCGTGGATGAAGAGATGATGCGGTTCTACCACCAGGTGGGAATCAATCGAATTTCCTTCGGGGTCCAGGACTTCGATCCCGTGGTGCAGAAGGCGGTCAACCGCGTGCAGCCGTTCGAGCTTGTCGAGCGGTTGTCGCACCCCGATATCCGCAGGCTCTTCAAAGGACTGAACTTCGACCTCATCTACGGCTTGCCCAGGCAGACCCGCGAATCGTTCCGGCACACGCTGGAGCTGACCCGACAGATTTCTCCCGACCGCCTGGCGGTATGCAACATGGGGTACCGGCCGGATGTGTTCCCGCATAACAGGTTGATTCGACAGGAGGATCTTCCGAGCCCCTACGACAGGACGATGATGTGGTACGACGCCTGCCGATTCCTGACGGAGAGTGGATGGACGCGGATCGGATTGGACCACTACGCGAAGGATACGGATGATCTCGCCGTCGCGGCCCGGGCCAGGAGACTGCATCGCAACACGATGGGCTACACTCCTGGCGTGTCGCACGACACGCTGGGGATCGGGCCGTCGGCGCTGACCCGGATCAACCGATACTACTTTCAGAACGGCTACGATCTGCAGGAATACGCCGACGCGGTGCACGCCGGGCGATTTCCCACGATCCGGGGGTTCGAGCTGTCCGACGACAACCTGATCCGAAGGGACGTCATGTTCCGCATTCTGTCCTACTACGGCCTGGAATACGCACATTTCGAGCGCAAGCACGGGATCCGGTTCACGGAGTATTTCGACCGGGAGCTTCGCTCGCCGGCCCTCGCAGGGCTGGTTGACGACGGCCTCGTGACCGTGCGCGACGACGGGATCGAAGCAACGGAGTTGGGAAAATTCTTCCTGAGGAACATCTGCTATGTGTTCGACAACCTGGATCTGGGGTACAGGCACAACATCGAGTACCTCAAGGAGCGCGAGCAGAAGGGCAAGAGCGAGAGACGAGAGCCTTCGGTGCCGACAAATGCGTGATGCGAGGGTCCCCTGGGAACCGTCCCGTTGGCCGCGAGGGTCGACAGGGACGGGGACTCGAAAGCGATGAAAGGTGGAGTACATGAGTTTTCTGTCAGATGCGGACTACAGCCGGCTGCTCGATCGGCATATTCGGACTGTGGGCGACACGGTGGTGCAAGACCATATCCGGGCGAAGTTAGGGATGTGGCGCGAACACTACCTTGTGGATCGAGCCATCGAGCGGATGGAGGAGCTGCTCACTACGGAGACATCGCGGCCTCAGTCGCTCTATCTTCGCTGTCGGGCGGATCTGCATTTTCTCCCTCTTCTGACCCGGCGGCATCGATTCAATGCTCGTCTATTCCAGGCCTTTCTCGTGGAAGACTCGCTCTGGGATAGTGTCAAACCTGAATGGTTTGCTTCGTTTCCGTTGCATCGGGTCAGCGAGTGGGAGGATACCGAGGACACCGCCGTATTTACCTTCTCCGATAGCCGTCCCTTCCGGGACAACGGGAGAGACCGGGGCAACGACTACCTGGAGCGGTTCATCGACCTGTCCCGCGCATCGTCGCTGGCGTCCATACGCCGGCAGGCGGATCGTCCTGTGGTTCTCTATGTGGACTACCGCAAGGTCAGGACGTTGGAGGCGATCGGAGAGGCGGTCTCCGACCGATATACAACGGTCGGACTGATCCCCGATCTCCAAGTAGGGAACGGCTCCGGCTACAACCAGGTGGTTGCCGAGCCGCACCTGTACCTCTGGCCATTGCTGATCCAGAAGCTCGACGCGGACGTCGTTCACATGAATGTGGGCTGGAGCATCCAAGGGCTTCCCTTCCTGCCCTTCGTGCCCGATGCCCGGAGGACCATCGTGGACTTCTACGACGTGGTCGAATTGACGCCGGATGCGGCTGAGGGCAACGTTGAGGAGTGTGCGCTGGTGCAGGCGTCCGAACGCTATATCTGGAACACGTTCGATCATTTCGCCCACCGGTGTTTTGAGCCGATTACCGAAGACCTGCGACGCAAGAACGGCAAAGAGGACGTCGTCTCGGTGATCGAATACGTCAAAGAGCCGATGTGCTCGCACGTGCGGGACGGGGCGGAGGATTTGAAGATCGCCTACGCCGGCATCATCATTCAGAATGCGGCCGAGACGGATTCCATCTACTACCGCCGTTTCATGGCTATGGTGGATCTCTTCGCCCGGGACAACCTCCACCTGCACATCTACCCGTCCCCTTATCTGTACGGCCTTGACGAACCGAAAGCCGTACAGGAATTGATCCGGGCGCACGGCCTGGCCAATGTCCATGCGTGCAAACCTCTGGAGGAAGACGAACTCGTCAGGGCCATATCCACGTGCGATTACGGCATGAGCCCTCCAGCCGACCGCGACTTCCACATGCTCTCGTACAGTCTGCCCCACAAGGTCATCGCTTATCTGAGGGCCGGTCTGCCGATTTTGGTTCCGGAGGATCTGTCGCATCTGGCGGCGGTGGTGAAGGAATATGGGATTGGCGTTGTCTACAGCCCGAATGACGCCGGCCACATGCAGGAGATCCTTCGCCGGCAAAATCTTCGCGAGTTGAAAGAGAACGTGGTGAAGTTCCGTTCCAAGTGGCATATCTCCAAAGCTGCGGATAAGACGGCCTCCATGTACCAGCGCGTGCTCAAAGCAACGACGGAGAAGAGCCGAACCACCGCGTTTGTGACCGCGGGCAAGAAAGAGCAGGACGCCCCGGGCGACGGCAATTGCCTGCAGGGTTATCTGCTCGAAGACCGGCTTGTGCGGATTGCCCCAGATTCCCTGCGTTTTGGCGGATCCTGGCAGGGACGTCCTCGGGATGGACATCCCACCGCGTGGGATATGGGAACGATCAAGTTCTTTTACGATCAGCTCGCCGGCTACGAGAACCCCGGCGTACTGGACATCGGCGCCAACACGGGCAGCTTCTGTCTGCTGGCTGCATTTCACCAGGGCATGCACGGCCATGCCTTCGAGCCCGTGCCGCACATCTACGATATCCTCCGTGCGAACATCGCCCTGAACGGCCTGGACGGCCGCATGAAGGCTCATCGCCTCGCCCTGACCGATCGGAACGGTACATCCGTGCTCAAGTACCCCAAGAGCGGCAGGGAGTCCGGCATGTCCTGCCTCGGCAATCCGAAACGGTTCAGCGAGTGGATCGAGTTCCAGGTGGAATGCCGAACCCTGGATGCGATCGCCGAGCAGCAGAACGGTTTGTCGGTGGACTTCATGAAAATCGATACCGAAGGCTGCGAATGGTTCGTGTTGCAGGGGGCGAAGAAACTGATCCGGGAGCAGATGCCGAGCATTCTGCTCGAGTACTACGAGCCGAACACCAGGCAGTTTGGGTATGATCCGGCCGAGATCCTGAAGCTGCTCAGGTCACTGGGGTACACGCAATGTGAGCGGGTGGGACGCGAGGATATCTACTGTCCCCGTCCAACCAGGGTGATGTGCACCGTGCCCGGCAACGAACCGGCCGAGACGAAAGAGGCCGGCTCGCCATCATTGCCCGATAAGAGCGTATTTCAGGGCTGGTTGAATCTTCACGCGACTCGCGGCAACCGGCTCTACTACCGGGACCAGTCGGCGCGGACGATGGCGTCTCTGGCCGGCCTCGCCCAACAGTTTGATCCGACCGTCATCGTCGAGTTGGGAACGCTCGGCGGGCTGTCGCTGCGGACCTGGATTGCCGCGACGCAGAAGGCCCGGATCTACGCGGTGGATCTGAGCTTCCAGACGCTCCGCGAGACGCAGGAGTTTCTGCCTGTGGATCTGTCGCGAGTGACTCTGCTGGAGCAGGACATTCTCAAGGTTGATTTCTCCCGCCTGTGGATGCCGCAGGACAGGGTGATCTTCTTTGTGGACGCGCACGACCTGCCGAACGTACCGATCATGACGCACGTCCTGACCACGGCGGCGTCTTCGTTGCCCGACGGCAGTGTGGTTGTCATCGACGATCTGTGGTTTAGCGGGGAGAGACTGACGCCGACAAACGCCCGCGCGTTCCTGGAAGGCGCCGTGGTCAACGAGATCGACGAGCTGCAGTGCTTTCACGCGCACTTTGCGCCCTATCACGAGGGCGGCTCGTTCATGGGCTTTGCCGAGGTCATTCCGCTGCTGCGGTTCGTCAACGAGCATGGCATCCCGCTCATCCACGACCGCGGCGGCAAGCATGCCTTCTTTGTGTGGAAGAAGGCCTATCTGCAACAGGGTTCGACCGCTGTCGAGGGAACAGGCGATTCGGACGAGGCCTATGGCTCGGTGCAATACAATCCGCTGGAGTCGGTTCCCGTCGGCGGTCCGCACGGCGAGACGATGCGCGGATTGGCGGCCCTGTATCGCCAGCGGAAGATTCGCGAAGTCGCGGAGGCCCTCTCGGCGGCTCTTTCACAGGACCCGCACGACGAGGGATTGTCCTACGGCCTGGCGGTCTGCCTGGCCCGGGCAGGCATGCTTTCAGAGGCGAAGGACGTTCTTGCCCACAATCTGAACGCCTCCAGTCACCCGCGATATCGGCGGTTGTTCGACGACCTGTCCCGATGGGCCGAGAGCCCCAGGCCGCAGCCGACGAGCACGCCGCAGCGCTCGTCAAAGGCCGGCGGTGTCACTCTCTTCGCGATGCCCAAGGCCTTCGCCGGCCATACGGCGACGATCCAGAGAAATGCGATTCGAAGCTGGGCAAAACTCGATCCGACGCCGGAGATCATTCTCTTTGGCGACGAGCCCGGCATCCGCGAGATGGCCCGGGAAGTCGGGGCAAAACATGTTGCCCAGGTCGAGCGAAACGAGTTCGGTACGCCCTTGGTGGACAAGCTCTTCGAAGCCGCGCAAGACCATGCTTCCCATGAGGTCCTGGCCTATGTGAACGCGGACATGATCCTCCTGCAGGACTTCCTGACGGGAGCGCAGGCCGTGCAGTCGAGCCTTGCGAACTTCCTCGTGATTGGTCGGCGATGGGACCTCGTCGTGCTCGACGAGATCGATTTCTCCGCGTCCCAGTGGCGGGAATCTCTCTCGAATCGAGTTCGGGAGGACGCCACGCTCCACGCGGAATCCGGCCTGGACTACTTCATCTTCCGGCGCGGATTGTGGCCGAAGATCCCTCCCTTTGCCATCGGCAGGACCGCCTGGGACAACTGGCTGGTCATAGACCCTCAGAGACGCGGGGTCCCGGTGGTCGACGGGACCGAGTTCATCACTGCGGTGCATCAGGAGCATGACTATGGCCACGTCCGGGGAGGACGGCAGGCGGCGTGGAATGGAGAGGAGGCGGCGAGGAACAAGTCCCTGGCCGGCCCGGTCGATGAATCCGCGTACACTACCGGCGCGACATGGGCCTTGAGCCGGGAAGGGCGACTGGCCAGGGCGCAGCCGCGACCGGCTCAGGTCGGCACGGCGACCTTCAGGAGCAGGCGAATCGCCTGGCTGGCGAAACAGGCCGGTCTGTTGATGGCTCGCCGGGAGATGACGTTGGCGGCCTGCATGTGGGAAGAAACGCTGGCCCTCATGGACAAACTGATGCCTTCGCACGGACCGACGGGCGCGCTGCCTCGTTTCTCGCAGGACAGCCCCATGACGAGGTCGTACGCGACAGCGTGCGTCTCGCTGGCCGGTTGTTACGAAAAAATGGGTGAACTGCGAAAGGCGGCAGCCACCTGCACGAAGCTCCTGGAGATGCCGCGAATCGAGCTGCCCGACGCGCAACGTGGCGATATCGCACGCCGGCGGGATGCGTTGCTGGAACGCGCATCGCGGCAGGCCGTGCTGCCTGAAGGTTCGTCTGTGGATCGGGACGGTCCCTCCAAGCTGCCTTGCGAGCGGTGTAAGCGAATTGCGTTGATCGTTTCCATTCCGGAACGGTCCGAGGGCCTGCGAGGCGTCATTCGGGATATCGAAGGCCAGGTGGATGAAATCCGCATTCTGCTCAACGAGTTCGAGACTGTGCCGCAGGACCTGTATGGTTGCAAGAAGGTGTCTTGGGTCGCGACGAACCGCACGGGCGACGGGTTCGCCAGCGGAGCGTGGACTCTGCTGCGACCGGATGACGAAGGCTACGTCGTCGTCCTGGACGACGATATCGAGTATCCGCCGGATTACGTTGAGAGAATGATCGGCGTGGTCGAGGAGCGTCAGCGACAGGCCGTCGCGGTGGTTCATGGAATCGATTACTGCGAGCCGTTCGAGGACTGCACGCGGGACAGGACCGTGTATCGTTTCGAGGTCGCCTGCAGGCGGGACGGCGTCGTCGACGCCGGCGGGGTGGGGACGCTGGTCTTTCATACGAGCACGATTCGCCCCTGTCTGGAGGATTTCCCGAATCCCTATTTCCGCGATCTGTGGTTCGCGGTGCTGGCAGCCCGATCCGGCGTGCCCTTGGTCTGCGTAGCGAGAGACGCGCACTGGCTGCGTCCCCGGCCGATCGAGGGCCGGCAACTGTGGTACAAGTTCGGCGATCAGAACTGGAAACAGCAGAAGAACCAGGTCTTCCGCGAACATCTGCTGCCCCTCCTGGATATGAAACCCGACACGGGTCACGCGAGAAGACGCGACTTCACCGTAGTGTGCATCACGAACGGCCGTAGCACGTTCGAATACTCCGTCCGGTCGGTCATGGAATCCCGGGATCTGCAGGATCGGGTCGAGGGGATATCGGGCATGCACTTCATGGATGCGGCGGCAAAGTGCATCGAGCTCAGCGAAACGCCGTATTTCTTCAAGGTGGATGACGACTTCTTCCTTCATCCTGCGGCCATCGCCTACATGCGAAAGAAGGTCCTCGAACACCCGCGGCCGGAGAAGCTCGGGATGTACTACTGTCACCTGTGGGAGGATTGGACGTCCCGCGTTCGCGAGAGCATCAAGGTCTACAACGTGGAGGCCCTGAAGAAGATCGGCGGTTTCAAGGCCGATCAGTACGGGAAGGTGGATCGGACGACTCTCGCCCGGCTCCAAGAGGCGGGTTATGAGATCGTCGCCGACCCCAGCGTGGTGGCGATTCACGCCTGCGGCTCGTGGCAGGAGCAGTTGGAGTACGAGCGGCTCTGGAGCTCGATGGGCGAACAGCCGTATCGCAAGCCGACCCATGATGCGATGGAAAAGTACTGCGGGACCAAGTCTCTCGACGAGCAGTACGAAATGAGATGCGGATTCCTGGAGCAGGTCAATCGGCAGTTGGATACGCCGTTCCAGGAGTTCCTTGCTCAGGGGACAACCGCCCGTCGCGACGTTTCAAGGATCGAAGCGCCTTCGCGGAAGGCCGATGCAGCCGTGGTCCGTGGTCCGACGCAGCCGCCGATTGGTTCTCGGGTGACGATCTTCGCCATGCCCAAACCGTTCACCGGGCATATTGGCACGATTCAAAAGAACGCCATACGCAGTTGGGCGAGGCTCGATCCTGCGCCGGAGATCCTCCTTTTCGGCGACGAACCCGGGACTCGGGAGATGGCTGAGGAAGTGGGCGCGCAACACATCCCCGAGGTCTCGCGCAACGAATTCGGGACGCCTCTCGTCGATGAATTGTTCCAGGTCGCCCAGGAACTCGCTTCTCACGAGGTCCTGGCCTATGTGAACGCGGACATCATCCTGTTCCAGGACTTCACGCAGGCGGCGCAGCAGGTGCAGACGCGTCTGAAGAGTTTTCTGCTCATCGGCCAACGATGGGATCTGGCGATCCTGGACGAGATCGATTTTGGCAGATTGGATTGGAGTGACTCGCTGCTGCAACGGCTCCGGGAGGACGCCATGCTCCATGCGGAGTCCGGTCTGGACTACTTCGTCTTCCGCCGGGGCTTGTGGCCGCAGATTCCTCCCTTTGCCATCGGTCGCACCGCGTGGGACAACTGGCTGGTCATGGATCCGCAGCGGCGTGGAGTGCCGGTCGTCGACGGCACCGAATACGTCACAGCGGTGCATCAGGACCATGACTATGGGCACGTGAGCGGCGGCCGCCGCGAAGTATGGGGCGGCGAAGAGGCTGCGAGGAACCGCAAGCTGGCCGGCCCGGCGGACCCAACCGGATTGACGACGGGAGCCACATGGCTCCTCCGCAACAGCGGCGAGTTGGCCGAGACCCCGCCGCGACAACCGCGTTATGCCACCGTGGAGTATCGCGAGCAACGCAGCGACTGGCTGCTTCGGCAGGCGCAGAGCCTGTTGCAGGCCGGAGCGGACGAGCTGGCTGCCTCCCAGTGCGAGGAGGCGATCGGATGCATCGATACGTGGCTGCAGTTGGAGCGAGAGGGCCGCGTGTCGGCCGATCCGGAACGTGGGCGCGCGTTTGGCGAACGATATGCCGCAGCCCATGTGGTTTTGGCGCAGTGTTACATGAAGATGGGGTATCCCGAACGAGTGGTGGCGACCTATACTCGGCTTCTGGAACATCCAGTGATCCAGCTCGCTCCCGTCCGAAGGGACGAGATCCTGCGGGTCCGGGATCGACTGGCATGCTGGCTGGAAGCCATGACTTTGTCCGCCGATTCGCCTGCCGACGTGGCGTGTGAGTTCGCTCGTTCCATGGACAATCCAGTGCCGACGGAGGATATGAATGTTGCGACCGAGCGTCGTCCGAAAGTCACGGTCATTACGGCGTGCCACAACAGCGAACGCTATCTGAAGGAATGCGTGGACAGCGTCCTGGGCCAGACGATGACCCAGTGGGAGCTTTTCCTGATCGACGACGGCAGCAGCGACGCCACGCCCCGCCTGATCGAGGAGTATGCCCGACGCGACGCTCGGATCAAGTCCTTCCATTTTCCGGACAACCGCGGGCCGTACATGAGGCGGAATTTCGGAATCGCTCGGGCCGCCTCCCAGTTCATCGTGATCCAGGACGCCGACGACATCATGGCCCCTACCAAACTGGAGAGACTCCACCGCGAGATCCGCTCGGATTCCCGCCTGGCAATTGTCGGTTCGTCTCCCTGTACCTTTCTCGAAGAGTTCCGGGGTCTGGAACACACGGAGACGGGCAATCCGCCTGTCGACAGCGATACGATCGTTGCCAGTTGCGCCAGATGGCAGGCGATGATCAGCCACGGCACGGGGATCATTCGCAAGTCGCTCTTCGACGAGATCGGCCTCTACGATGAAAACCCCTTCGCGGCCGACGCATTCTGGTCCGCGAAACTGGCGTTGTACGCGGAAACGGGCGTGCCCGTGAAGATGGCGAATGTCCCTGAGGCTCTGACGCTGATCCGGATTCACTCGAGCAGTCAGACGCAGATGCTGCCTGTGTTCGACCCGCGGAGCCGACGGCTGCGGTATCGGCACTATTGCGATTGCAAGCTCCAGCGGATTCGAGAGAAATGGCGAAGGCAACCTGCGCTGGATGTCGCGGCCGAGCTTCGCAACTGCGACTGTTCCGACTTTCTGATGCGGTTCAAGGCCAAGATCCTCCAGTGGGAGAGCGAATTGCTGCCTGCCGATTTCCTGAACGAACTGCTGGCTGGCGCGGCGGCGGCTTTCCGGACACGGTCCTATGTGAGCTGTGTCGTCGTTCTGAACGGACTCGAGGTGATGCACCGGGGCATCGCCCGGCGTGTGATGGGCTTCGATCTGTTCCGAGCGATGGCGCTGCACGCGTTGGATTTGTGCGATCGGGCCCGGATTCAGGCGCAACGCGAGGTCGAGAACCACGACAGCGCCATTGCCCGGAGGTTCCTCCAGGATTCACAGGAACAAGGGGCGTCGATGGCAGTCGACCGTTGGTGTGCGGAACACGCACCTCGGCTCGAGCTGCGGTTGGGGAACGCCGATTCGATGCGCGTCCGCGTTGCGACGACGTGAATACGCGTTGCAGGAGTTCAGAAAACAGGCTCTGCGTCGATAATAGAGGAATAGAGGTCCGTGCCTTTGTCGCTGGGTGCACGGATGGTACGATAATCGTCGGAAAGGCAGGTCTGTTATGAGCGGAGTACAGCTATCCGGGCTCTCCACCGGGATTGACACGGAGTCCTTGATCGAGTCGCTCGTGCAAATCGAGCGGAATCGGGTCACTCTCTACAAATCGCGGCAGGAAACCTATACGGAGCGAAAGGACGCCCTCGACGAGCTTCAAACCAAGCTCGAAGCCCTCCAGGACGCGGTGGAGGATCTTTCCGATTCCGACGATCTTCGCGGCTTCAGCACGTCTACCAGCGACGAAGACGTCGTGACGGCAGAGTCGTCCAGCACGGCCTATGAAGGCAGCCATACTGTCGTCGTCAATCAGCTTGCCAGCGCCGAACGTTGGGTGCACACCAGCGGCCTGGAATACGCAGAGAGCTTCGTTGGAGCCGGCACGTTCATCTTCTCGTACAACAACCAGGAGATGGTCATTACCACCACGGCGGAGACGACGCTGGAGGATCTCGTGGGCCTCATCAACAACGATGCGAACAATCCGGGCGTGACCGCGAATCTGCTGTCCTACAACGACGCCCACCATCTCGTGCTGAACGGCAACGATGCCGGGTCCGACTACGAGGTCCGAATCAATGAGAGCAACACGGAGGAGTGGAAGGCCGTTTCTCCGTTCACTGTCGGTACGGAGGACGCGTCGCTGTCCGACAAGATCCAGGATCTCGATCAGTTCGATGGCGTGTTCGCAGGCGACGAGTCCATCACCATCTCGGGCGCGATGCACGACGGGACTGCGGTCAGCTACACCATGTCGATCAATCAAAACACGACGCTCGACCATCTGATCGGGGAGATCAATGATGCGTTTGGGGACACCGCGACGGCTACGTTGGTCAATGGCGAGATTCACCTGAGCAGTAATACGTGCGGCGCCAGCCTGATGACGCTGAGCCTTGCGTACAACGCGGGCTCGGGCTCCACGTCGCTGGAACTGCCGACGATCAGTCAGTCCACGGTGGGCGGCAGCGTCACGGCCAATCTGGCGGGCTTCGCCGCCGCCGACTTCGTCGAGACGCAATCCGCACAGGACTCTCAATTCAAGGTGGATGGTTTTCCGATGGGCGATGACGAGTGGCTCACACGCAGCTCGAACACGATCGACGACGTGATCCAGGGGGTGACGCTCCATCTGCAGGACACGGGGACGGTTCAAGTGAGTCTGACCCGCGACACGGAAGACACCAAGAGCAAGCTCAACACGTGGATCGGCGCCTACAACGACGTCATGTCGTACGTGGACGAGAACACGAAATATGACGTGGATACGCAGGAGGCCGGCGTGCTGATGGCCGATCGGACGGTCACGGACATCATGACGAATGTGCGGCAGGCTCTCGTCAAACAGACCAGTGGTTTCATCATCGACGTCGACAGCTTCCTCATGCCCGGTCAGATCGGCATCGAACTCGACGGCGACGGCCTGCTGAGTCTCGACAGCAAGGTCTTCGACGAGGCGATCAGCAAGAACTACCTGGGGGTGCTCGCTCTCATCGGGGCCGACAAGACGGGCAGCTCGAGCAGCAATACGGTCAAGTTCTACGGCGCATCGAGCGAGAACACGACCGCCGGAACGTACAACGTGGAGGTGACGGTCTCGGGAGGCGCCATCACGAGCGCCCGGATCAAGCTGGCCGATGAGACCACCTGGCGAGACGCCACCTTCAGTGAGAACATGGTCATCGGCGACAGCACGTTCGACGAGTACAATCGAGCGGTCAACCCCGAGAACGGACTGCAGTTGAGCGTGGATCTCCGCCAGGACGGGACCTTTGCCGCGACGGTTCGGGTCAAGCAGGGATTTGCAGGCGCCATGACGGATGCCCTGGACAGCATCCTGGATGACTCGATCGGCATGTTGATCAAGGACCAAGATCAGATCCAGGATCAAATCGACAGCCTGCAGGATCGAATCGATTCGGAGGAGGAGCGTCTCGAGAAGTACGAGGAACGGCTCACCCGGAAATACGCCCGGCTGGAATCGACGCTGACCCTCCTGCAATCCCAGTTGTCTTATTTCCTTTCGTCGTCATCGTCATCGTCATAACCTGTGTTCTCGATCGTCTGCTACCGCTGGACTCGCTTCCTCTGGCGGAGGCGGTAAATCATCGCAAGCACTTCGGCGACGGCCATATACAGGCCTTCCGGAATCGGCTGGCCCGGCTTGACCGCGGCGAAAATCGCCCGGGCGAGCGGCGGCCGCTGTACGATGGGAATCCCGTAAGAACGTCCGATCTCGATGATCCGCTGCGCCATATGGTCCGCCCCCTTTGCCAGTAGAAGGGGGGCCTCCATGGTTTTGGCGTCGTACCGCAGGGCCACGGCCACGTGCGTCGGGTTCACCAGGATGACATTGGCCTTGGGCACATCCTGTCGGAGCCGTTTCATCGACATCTGGATCTGCATGCGTCGGATGCGGGCCTTCACCTCCGGCGCGCCGTCCGTGTCTTTGTGCTCCTGACGGACCTCCTCGCGGGTCATCTTGAGGTCCTGCATATAGCTCCACTTCTGATAGGCCGCGTCGACCAGCCCGATGATCAGGACCGCGATGCCCACCCGGATGAACAGGCCCAGGAGGATGTCGCCGAGTGACGCCATGATCTGCATGGACCAGGCCCACCGCAGTCCTGCAACCGTTTCGAGCTGATCCTTCAGGTACACCCACACGATCAGACTGACGAATGCCAGCTTGGCGACGGATAGCAGCAGGTTGACGAGAGACCGCTTGTTCAGCAGTTTTCCCAGTGCGTTCACGGGATTGATAGCGTCCCATCGGAACCGAATGGCGCCTGGCGAGAAGTTCACTCCTCCGACGGCGACGCTCGCGAGCACACCGCCAACCGAGAGAATGCCGAGGATGGGCAGCAGCACGGTGAGGAAATCGGTGATGTTGGCATGTGCCAGGTGCAGAATGGCCTGTGTGTCGGAGATCGCCGCAGACGACCCGGTTGGCGCCAGACCTGCCTCGAGTTTCACCCTGCACCATTGCAGCAGGTTCGGTCCCATCAGGACCATGGCCGCCAGCAGCGACAGAAGCGTAAAGGCTGTGCCCAGCTCCTGGCTCTGGGGGAGTTGGCCGCCTTCCTGGGCTTTCTTGAGCCGTCGCGGGGTTGGTTGTTCTGTTTTTTCTGCTGTTGGTTTCTCGGCCATCGGGGGATCTACTGTTTAGAGTTCAGTCGTCAACCTCAGATTGGCAGGAGTCTGGCCATCCAGTCGGCCATTTCCGTGACGTAGCCGGCTATGAACGGCATGAACGCCGCTACCAGGAACAGGCCCAGACCCACCCGGGCCGGAATGCTGGTCATGAAGATGTCCATCTCCGGGACCAGTCGAGACAGCAGCGCCAAGGCGACCATCAGGATGAGAAACGCGCCCAGCAGCGGGGCCGCCAATCGCAGGCTGGCGGCGAACATGACCGAGCTGGTGCCGACTACCCCCTCGACGATCAGGCCGAGGGTGGGAATCGTACCCGGCGGAAATGCGTCATAGCTCTTCGAAAGGACGTGGAGGAACAGGTGGTGACCGTTGGCGCTGAGGAACAGCAGGATGAAGACCATCTCCATCAGGCTCGACAAAGCGCCGCTCTGTTCCCCGCTGAGCGGGTCGACGATTTCGGACATCGTCAAGCCCATCTGCTGTTCCGCGATCAGCATGCTGACCCGGACGACGGAGAACAGCAGGGTGACAATCAATCCCAGGGCCAGCCCATAGAGGGCCTCGCCCACCACCAGGATGGTCGCCATCGGCAAAGAAGTTTCGGCCGCCGTGACGCCGAGTGGTTTGCACGCGCAGAAGAACAGCGACAGGAGGATCGCAACGGACACTTTGATCCGGATGGGAATGGCGGACCATCCGAAGACGGGCAGGATGAGAAAGAAGCCCGATATCCGGGTCAGAATCAGCGCAAAGCCGAGCAGGGAGGAGGACATGGGGTTATCCTTTGCCCCCGACGGTCTGGATCAGGCTGAAAATCTCCGTCGTGAAACGCAAGAGCACCTGGAGCATCCAACTGCTGAAGATCAGCGTCACGACCCCCAGGGCCAGGAGTTTCGGAATGATCGTCAACGTCATGTCTCGTATCGAGGTGACCGCCTGGAATAGCGTGACCACGATGCCGACCACCATGCACGTCAGGAGCAGGGGCGCCGACACGATCAACGCGGTCTCCAGCGTGTGTCTGCCGATGTAGAGTGCGAAACTGCTGTCCATAAGGCCTCGGTCTTTTCTGCGGCTGTCCTATCGGTCCCATATGTCTCCTGCGTCCCATGGGACCTATCCCGCGTATCGCGTCAGCTTCTCATCTGAATCCCAGGCTCAGACTCCGCGCCAGCAATCCCCATCCATCCACGAGAATAAACAGAATCAGCTTGAACGGCAGCGAGATCATGACCGGCGGCAACATCATCATACCCGCGCTGAGCAGCACGCTGGCGATTACCATGTCGATCAACAGGAATGGGATGAACAGCAGGCAGCCGATCTCGAACGCGGTGCGGAACTCACTGATGATGAACGCCGGCACGACGATGTGCATGGGGATATCCGTTGGGGCGCTGGGCGTGGGCGCCCTGGCCATCTCCACGAACAGGGCCACATCGCTCTTGCGGCTCTGGCGAAGCATGAATTCCTTGAGGCATTCTCCCGCCTTGGTCGCGGCCACGTTCAGTGTGACCTGGTCCGCCAGATAAGGTTGGACGGCCGCCGCGTTTACTTTCTCGTAGGTCGGCGCCATCGTGTACATCGTCAGGAACAGCGCCAGGCCGATGATGGCGACGGTCGGCGGGATCGTCTGCGTGCTCAGGGCCCGGCGGACGAAGGACAGGACGATCACGATCCGCGTGAAGGAGGTCATCATCACGAGCAGGCTGGGCAGGATGGCCAGTCCGGCGAAGATGAACACCATCTTGACCGGAGTCCCCCAGTCGCTGCCTGCGGATTGGGACGACGGATCGTCGTCATTCTGCGACGCAGAGGAGGTCGCCTTGTTCAAAATGGTCACGAGTTCCCCGATGCTTGGGACGCCGCCAACCGCGGGAGGCGTAGCGGTTGCAGGATCCATCGAAGGCAGGGCCGGAGGGCGAACGCCGGTGTCGATCTGGCCAGCGGCCGGCGCAGCAAAGAACGCGGCGATCAGCAGCAGGACCGGGATGGTTCCTATTATTCGGGTCATTTACGACTCCGCCGCCGGATCGGCCTGCGGCCTGGGATCGTCCAGCCAGGGATCTCCAACCGGAGCCAGCATCGAGATGTTGTCGCCCGCGCTGGCGATGAGCCACCGTTGGCCACCAACTTCCACGAGGTGGAGGGTTTTACGGGGTCCCAGGTAGGTGGTCTCGACAATGTGGATCTCCCGGCCCGCAGGATGGGTCATTCGCGGCAGGACCCTCCTGGACACATACAGGGCCGCGACGCCGAGCACGATCACGATGCCGACTGCAATCATCATCCTGACCACCAGTGTGTTGTCGTCCAGACCGATGCTTGGCAGGGCGGCCGAGTTGGGGTCGTTCAGGAACGAGTTGGGTCCGGCGGCTTGGGCTTGTTTTACGCGGCCGGTGTACTGTGACGCCAAACCGGCCCATCCCCCTCCCACGATCAGCAGGAGACACAGGGCCACGATTCTCTTTCTGTTGCCATTCATCATCCGGAGAATGCAGCAAATCGTGTGCCGCAAACGGCCTGTGGCCCTGCGGATGTGCGGCGTGGGCTGCAAATGCGTCTGTCGTGGTTGGAGAATGGCTGCCGTGTCGAGAAACTATACAACCATGCGGTCAAGAGACCGTCTTCATCGCAGCGATCAGGATCTGGGACTGTCCGGGGCTGGGGGCATCCTGGCCGCCCCAGCTTGCGCCGGGACCCGCGCCCCACCAGAACACCCGCCAGGGGGGGCTGCCGTTTGTCGCCTCGCTGCCCCGGGCGGGCGTCGAGGCGGACAACGCCTGACGCATGAAGTCGGCCACCGCGCGGGATCGGCGTGCCGCGAGCAGACGCGACTGGCTTTCGATGGCTCCCCGGTCGGCTACTCCGACGACGTACAGCATCGTGGCGGACGGGTCCAGGTTTTGGCGGACGTTCAGACAGAAGCGGGCCAACCACTGCTTGCCGGCCTCGTCGAGCACAGCCTGATCCGGCGCGAACTTGACGTTGGCGACCGAGAACTCCACGCGATCGCCCTTCAGTTGCGAGGGCATGGTCTGCATGGAACGCCGCAGGTTCTCGAAGAGCCTCCGCGTCTGCTCCTCCCGGGCGTCCTTGGTCACGCCCTTGTCCTTGTCCGGCTGCTCCACGGTGTACTTGACCATGGAGTAGTCGAAATCGGTGGCCTTGAAACCGAATCCTTCCTTGACAGACTCCAGGAACATCTGGGCGATCCGTTGGCCATCGTCAAAGAGGCTGTTGTCGCGGACATGCCCCATGCTCAGCAGGAGCACGAAGAACGTCAGCAGGTTCGTCGTCATATCGGAGAATGTGACGATCCAGAGAGGAACCCCTGGGCTCGATTCTTCCTGCCGTTTGCTCATTGTTGTACGTTCCCTTCCAGCAGGACGATCTCGAGCATCCGCTCCTGCCGGTGATAAGCCGGAACGGAGCCATCCGCCGGGTCGGGCGGAGCGATGCTCTCCGATGCGATGCTGAGCCTTTCATGACCGAGGTTTTCCAGAGAGACCAGATGTTGAAGCACAAGCAACGCCCGCGACAGGCCGAGATCCACGCTGCCGTTCCGGTCGTCCGGGCCGTTCTCGCTGATGACTATGCTGCCGGGGACTTCTCTGAGAAAGGCAGCCATCACTGCGAGAAAGTAGCGTCCATCGGCCGACAGGGCTCGGCCCCGGCCGAGGAATACTCTCCTGGACGGGATGAGAAACACCTTGTGATTGCGATAATTGGCGGCCTGCAGGTCCTCGTTGAGCGAACCGTTGCGTGGCGACGGGGACTGGCTGTCGGTGGGTCTTTCGCTGCCGTATTCCGGCTGTTCCGTGTTCACCACTCGGTGAGTCTCCACCATGGAGTTGCGATCCTGCCTGCCGCCCGCCTCAAGGGGCATGCCAAAGGCCGAACGTACAGCGTCTCCGAAGTTGACGATTCCCACCTCCACCTCCTTCTTGGGGCCGAACGATGAAAAAGTCACCAGCAGGACGAAAAACGTCAGCAGCAGATTCATACAATCGCTGAAGGTGACCATCCACAGCGGAGCGCCGGGCGATTCCTCGGCCGGCGCCTCTTTCTTCGGTCTGCCCATGGTGTGCCTATGCCTTCTTGTCGGCCCGTTTGTGCTGGGAGACGAACACCTGGAGTTTCTCGCGGACAATCGTCGGGCTATCGCCCTTGGCGATGGCGCAGACTCCCTCGACGATCATCTCCTTGGCGGTGGTTTCCGCTTTCGAATACCCCGCGAGCTTTCCGGCCAGCGGCAGGAAGATCAGGTTCGCCAGGAGGGCGCCATAGAATGTGGTGAGCAGGGCCACCGCCATGCCGGCGCCGATCTGGTCGGGCGACGACAGGTTCCGGAGCATCTGGACCAGGCCGATGAGGGTCCCGACCATTCCGAACGCCGGAGCGGCCGCCCCCATGTACTCGAGGATCTTCTTGCCTGTGTTGTGACGGTCCTGCATGTACTGGATTTCCATGGAGAGGAAATCGCGAATGTCGTCCGGATTCTGCCCGTCCACGATCAGTTGCAGGGCCTTGGCGAAGAAGGCGTCGTGCAACTTGCCGACTTCCTGCTCCAGGGCCAGGGCGCCGTCGCGTCGATTGATCGTCGCATACTCGACCATCTTCTTCATCAGATCCGCGGGCGACGGGATTTTCGTGACGAACGTCTTCTTGACGACGGAGAAAATGCTCAGACATTGCGGCAGAGAGAACTGAATGAAGGTGGAGGCGAGCATGCCGCCGACTGTGATGGCCACGGACGGCACGTCCCAAAAGATCAGCAGACTGCCGCCGAGCGCCATGGCCCAGATGATCACGGCCACGCCGGAGACAATGCCCAGTATCGTTGCGACATCCATGTAACTATTTTCCTTCCTGGACCTGCTTGAGTTTCTGGCACAACATCGCCGCCAAGGCCGGCTCCTGGGCGGCCATCTCGGCCAACACCTTGGCCTTGGTTCGCTCCTGCATGTAGAACAGGATCTTGACGGCGTCGTCCAGATTGTTGGTGGAAGTCACGGCTCCGTTTCGCGAGGATCCCATGGCCATGTTGGTCAGGATCTGGCTGGCGCCGACTGTATCCATCTTGTCGTAGGCGGCCGCGATGGCCATGAGGTTGGTCTTTTCCGCGGCGGCAACCTCGACCCTGGCCTTGAGGAGCTGCTCCCGCTCGTTCTTCACGTCGGCCACGCTGGCGGCCAGATCCACGCGGAGATTGTTGAGCGCCTCAATGTCCTTCTTCAACGTCTGCTGAGCGATCTGGAGCCGCTCCTTCTCCTTCTCCACTTCCTGCAATTTGCGGTCGTACTCCTGGATTCTCTCGCGGACCTGCAAGATGAGCTCCTTGAGCTGCTCCTCGCTCATGGAGCGGGCGGCCGTGGCCTGGTCGGTCGGCAGAGCCGGCGTCGGAGACAGGACCGGCGCCGGGAGCTGGTTCGACGGGTCCGCCTGTGTGGCTGTCGTCTGGTTCGGCTCAGAGGCTGCCGACGCGGCCGAGGGCCGGGTGAACCACCCCGTTGCGAAAGCGCCGACAAAGCTGGCCAATCCCACCCCCGCGGCGATGATGATGACCTTCTTATTCACGGGTAGCGCTCCTCATTCCGGGCAAATGCCATCGTTGTGTTTTCGTCCAACTCGTTTTGTTCCAGCCGTTCCTGTTCCTGGATATACTCCAGCTTGGCCTGTTCCCTCAGTTTTTCGAGGCCCTCTTTGAGTTGGCGGACGGCCAGCACCTCGGCGGTCTTCTCCTTGTGCCGCGTTGCCAGGGCCGCAATCTCCTCGTGGAGCCTGCGAATCTGTTCGTCATCCACCGCGGCGCGCCGGAGAAAAAACTCCTGGTTGTTCAACCGTTCCGCGGACGTGTCCTGTCGGATCTCCGCCAGCAGATCCTGGAGGACCCGCTGACGCAGGAGCAACTCGCCGCGTCTGACTGTCAGTTGCTCGGTGAGTCGAAACAACTCGATCCGCTTGATCTGTTCTTCCTTGGCTTTGACGTCCAGCACGCGCTGAAGACGCCACATGAATCGTCTCATCGGGTATCAATCATCCATTGTTCTTGTCGCTCAACAGCTTGTCCCAGGACCGGGTGATCCCGGTCAGACGTTTGACGGTCTCGTCGAAGGACGTTCTCTGCCGGATGCCTTGGACGAGGAATTCATTGATCCGGTCGATCAGACTGATGGCCCCGTCGATCCGTCGATTGCTGCCTGGGGAGAAGGCGCCGATGTTGATCAGGTCCTCGGCGTCCGCGTAGGTCGCGTAGATTTCCCGGAGTTTCTGGGCGGCGGTTCGATGTTCCTCGCTCGCGACGGCGGACATCAGCCGGCTGATGCTTCGCAGGATGTCCACTGCGGGATAATGGCCGCGATCGGCGAGCTTTCTCGACAGGACGATGTGCCCGTCCAACAGGCTGCGAGCGCTGTCGGCGACGGGGTCCGTCAGGTCGTCGTTCTCCACGAGCACGGTCAGGATGCCTGTGATGCTGCCCCTTCGGGAGCAACCGAGACGCTCGATCAGGCGAGGCATCAGGGCAAAGACGCTCGGGCAATATCCCTTCGTCGCCGGCGGTTCTCTCGCGGCCAGGCCGATTTCCCGCTGCGCCTGTGCGAAACGGGTCAGGGAATCCATCATGAACAGGACGTTTCCAGCTTTTTCTCTGAAGTACTCGGCAATCGTGACGGCGACGAACGCCGCTTTGACCCGTTGGATCGGCGGGCTGTCCGAGGTCGCGACGACCACCACGCTACGCGCCAGGCCTTCCGGGCCGAGGTTCTCTTCCAGGAATTCCCGCACCTCGCGGCCTCGCTCTCCAATCAGTGCCACGACGTTCACCGCCGCGTCGCTGGAAACCGCGATGTCGCCGAGCAGGACGCTTTTGCCTACGCCGCTGCCGGCGAAGATGCCGACCCTCTGGCCTCGTCCGCACGTTAACATGCCGTCGATGGAGCGAATACCCAAAGCCAGCGGCTTGGTGATCTTCTCGCGGGTCATCGGCGGCGGGCTGTTCACGTCGAGGGGACATTGCTCGCCGCCCGTCAAAGGGCCTTTGCCGTCGATCGGCTCGCCCAGCCCGTTGAGCACGCGGCCGAGCGTCTTGTCGCTGAGTAGAATGTGCCGGGGCGTCTTGCGGGCGGTCACCGTGTCGCCCGGCGAGACGCCTCCGATATGTTCGAGCGGCAACAGGATCAAATGGTCGCTCTGGAACCCGACGACTTCCGCAAGGACTCTGCGGCCGCCGCGGAGGTGAATGCCGCACAACTCGCCCAGGCCGACCACCGGGCCGGCCGATTCCACGGTCGAGCCGCTGACGCGGACCACATAGCCCTGGCAGTTCATCAGATCGACGGTGTCGAGGGCTGAGTAATACTTCTCGAAATCGATTGTCGGACTTGCGGTTCCCGGCATAACTCATTCCACTTTCTGGAGCGCCTCGCCGATGCGTTCCAGGTGCTCTTCAAGAAACGATCTGATGATTCCTTTGGGGGTCTCCACGAGACACTCGCCGCGGCCTATGCTCCAATCGGCTGTGAGTTCCAGGTCGGCGAATGGACCGTCGGGGTTCTCCTGCTGTTGCTGCTGGCACGACGGCAGGTCCTCCGGGTTCAGCCGGATCACGATGCCCTGGTGCGCCGGGGCTCGCTTGAGGGCCTCCTCGACAATGGCTTGGATGTCATAGTCGCCCTGGGCGACTTTCTGCATGAGGATCTTGCGTGCGATCTCGACTGCGAGCCTGGCGATCTGCGTACGATTGTCGACCACGGTCTCCTGGTAGAGCCGGTCCAGACTCTGGGCGATGTTGCCGACCGTCGCGCACAACTCGTTGAACTGGCCTTTCTGCCGGTTCAGCTCTTCCGCCATGCGGGTCCTCTCGGCCTGAATGGCGCTGTTGAGCCGTTCGGCGGTCGCCTGTTCTTCGCTGCCCGTCGCCTCGGGCGGGCGTGCGTCTGCACAAAGCGGCCGGGCCCGTGCGATCGGCCTGGCGAGTTGGATGGTCAGTGTCTTCGGCATTGGTTCACTCTTCTTCGAAGGTCAGCTCTCCCTTGCCGTTCAACTCCCGCAGGGCATCGACGATTGTCTCTCTGGCCTGGTGGATGTCTTCCTTCTTCGGGGTCGACATGAGCGACGCTTCTTCGTTCACCATGCCTGCGGCTCGTTCCGAGATGTTCGATTTGATCTTGTTGGCGATCTCGTCGGGGGCCTCGTGCAGCGCCAGGGCCAACTTCCGTTCGTCGATGCCGCGAAGTGCTTGCTGGAGCGAGCGTCCCACAACGAGAGCGACGTCTTCCCAGACGACCATCAGGTTGGCGATCTTGTCGCCGGCCTCCTGGTCTTTCTGCCGGATGGCCTCGAGCACTCCGTCGCGGATTTCCTTGTCGAGGTTTCGCACGATCACAGCGATTTTTCGCAGGGACTGTTCCGGGCTGACCTGCAGCGCCGTCCCACCGGCCTGTGACGCCTTCAAATCTTCGAGACGCGTGTGGATCATCTGGGCGATCCGCATTTTGGCCTCGTGCGGGATGCTGTTGACGCTCGTCATCCTGCTGATGACGTTGACTCGCACGTCGTCGCCGAGCGTGCCGATCACCTCGGATCCTCGCTTGGGCGGCAATTCCGACAGGATGACCGCGATGGCCTGCGGGTGTTCCGTTTGCAGGATCGCCGTGAGGGATTGGACGTCCGCCGAACGGATGGACATGAACGGGTCGCGTTTCTGGAGGAGGCTCTGGATCTCCTGTTGGATTCGCTTGGCCTGTTCCTCGCCCACCGTGTTACGGAGCATCTGCCTGAGGAAACTCTTGAAACTGAAACCCGACTCGTCCTGGAGCGATTTGCAGAACTGACGCGCGACATCGGTGGTCTGCTGTGCGTTGCGCTGTCCGGCTGCGTCGAGGTAGGTTAATTCAACCGCCAGTTCCTGCACGGTTGTGGCGTCGATGCCCTTGAGCAGTTCAGCCGCCGTGGCGACGTCGAGGGTGGTCAGAAGCAAAGCTGCCTTTTGTTTCCCCGTCAATGGCACGGTCCATCTACTCCTTTTCTTGAATCCAACTGAGGAACATCTGTCTGACCTGGTCGGGGTTCTGCTTCAGAGCGTGGGCAATTTGCCGCCGCACGAGCAACGGCTCGGCGACGTTCGGCTCGCCCGCGGTCAGGACGCCGCCGGGAGCCTCTCCCGGCTGCAGCTCGGTCTGGGCTGCACGGAGGGCTTTGCCCCTGGCCCGGTTGAAGATTCGCAGGACGACCACGGCGCAGACCGCCATAAGACCCAGCGAAAGCTGGCGGGCCATGGCCAGATACCGCGGCCAGGGGGACGCCTCTTCCTCGGCCAGCACCTCTGTCGACCGGTGAAATTGGGCATTGACGACCTTGATGGAATCCGTCTCTTTGAGACCCAGCGCCGTGCGGAGGATCTGCTCGACGTCGGTGATGTTCAGGACCGTGGCGGGCTGGCCGCCCGGACCGACCTGGTTTGCGTCGGTCGTCAGATCGACGAAGGCCGCGACGGACAGCGACTTGATCTCTCCCGGCAGGACCATCTGTTGCTTGACCGTCTTGCCGACTTGGTACTCGGTGCTGATAGTTTCGTCCTTCTTGGTCGAGCCCCCGGCGGTCTTCTGGTTTGCGGCGCCGCTCTCGGAGTTGTTCGTGATCTCCTCTTTCGTGACGACCTTGCCCTGGGGATCGTAGGTCTCGACGATCGTGCTGACGCTGTTCATGTCGATCACGGCGCTGACCTGGACCGTGGCGCGGCCGGGGCCCAGGACCGTGGTCAGCATGTCCTGGGCCTTGCGGACGAGACCCTGCTCGACGCGTTCCTTGTAGTCCTGGGCGGTGCTGGCGCCCGAGGCCATGACCGAATCGCCTTTGCCCGAGAGGAGGCGGCCCTCGCTGTCGATGATCGTGACGTTCTCCGCCTTGAGGCCTTTGACCCCGCCGGAGACCAGGTGCGTGATGGCCGCGATGTGCGCTCCGCTGAGCCGGTAGCCGGGACGCAGCTTCAGGATGACCGACGCTGTGGTCTGTTCCGTGTCGGAGGTGAAGAGTTTCTGTTCCGGACTGACGATGTGCACCCGCGCGTGGGCGATGCCGTCGATGGTCTGGATGCTCTTGGCCATCTCGTCCTGGAGGGCGCGGTTGAGGTTGATGTTCTGCACGAACGGGCTGATGCCGATCTTCTCGTCGTCGAAGAGCTTGTATCCGTCCTGCTCACCGGCGGGCAGGCCGTCTTTGGCCAGATCCAGCCGGATCTGATATACGTACTCGCGGGGGACGTAGATCGTGCCGCCGCCGTCGCGCAGCTCGTAGGGAATCTCCTTCTCGGCGATCTTCTCCGTGATCTTGGCGGCTTCCGTCGGGTCCAGATCCTGATAGAGCATCCGCATGTCCGGCCTCTTGGCCCAGTGGACCAGGAGCGTGCCGATCAGCAGCGTCGCCAGCGCGATAGCGGCCAGCACCACCCGATGCACCAGGGCGATCTTTTGCCAGATCAGAAGTAGCTTTTGCAGAAGCTCCATGGGGGCTCAGTCGGAATTCGGAATCGTCCAATCCTACAACTGCATGTTCATCGTTTGTTTGTATGCTTCGATCAACTTGTTTCGCACGCCCACGAGGACCTTGAAGCTGACGTCGGCCTTGGCCACGGCGGAGACGACCGCCGTGATGTCGTTGTTCCTGCCGGTCAGGAGATCCTGAACGGAGGCCTCCGACGCCGTCTGCATCTCGTTGACCTTCGAGACGCACTTGCCGGCCGTCTCGATGGCTCGCATGAACTCCGACTTGCCCGTCCCGGCGGTGGGGGCCTGCGGCGTCGGTGTGTTGGCGTTCGGCACAAGAGAATTGACATTCGGATCAAAATTGACCATGTTGGGATCCTCTCAATCAGCGGAGCAACTCAAGCGTTGTCTCCACCATTTTCTGGTAGCGTTTGAGCACCGCCGCGTTGGCCTGGTAGGTTCGGCTGGCGACCCCCAGATTCATCATTTCCACCGGCAGTTGGACGTTGGGCATCGTGAGATACCCATTGGCGTCCGCCTGGGGATTGCCGGGATCGAAAATCCGCTGCAGGGCGCTCATGTCCTGGGCGACGTCGCCCACCACGACAGGGCTGATGCCTTCGTTCTCACTGTGCAGAACGGCCTCAAGCCGCCGATAAGGCGTACCCTGTCCCGCGTCCATCGTGCGGGCGTTGGCGATATTCGAGGAGATGATCTCCATCGACTTGTCCTGGGCCTGCATGCCCGAGACGGAGATATCGATGGGGCCGAACACGCGATCGATTGTCATGGGAACGAGTCCTTTCCTTTCGCGGCAGCCCGGGCTTCAGGGCCCGGGTTCGCGACAGATCCTCACTTATCCCTGGCCACCCATGGCGGCTTCCATCTGCGCAAACCTCTTTTGCAGGAGCCGGATATAGGTTGTGTGACGCAGCGAGTTCTTGATCATCTCGCCGATCTCGGCCTCCAGGATGACGTCGTTGTTGTTCGATCGGATCGGCGTATTCAGCGTCTGATAGACCTCCGGTTCGAGGTCTTGGACATCCGCCGCGTCCGGGGAGCGCATTGCTTTGGTCAGCAGTTCCTCGAAGTTGACGTCAAGGCGTCTGTAGCCCGGCGTCTCGATGTTGGCCGTGTTGCTGGCGATCGTCTTTTGGCGAAGACCTTCCGCCTTGATCCCGGCTTCCAGCAGCCCGACGATATCGACTGAGTTTGACATATCCACGTCCTTCCCTGTCCGGCTCTTTTGGCTGTACGGATTCTCGGCGTCAGAACCCTGTACGTACACTACACCGACCGAAAAGCAGCAACAGGCGTGCCAGACAGGGGGGCCTCATTCACTTTGCTGGATTACCGCGGTCCTTATGCCTGGAAAAGACGGCGGGTGGTCCTGCGGTTTGTCAGGCTGCCGGGGCAGTGGCTGTCAGGTTTCTATACACTCGGTCGGCTTATTTGACATCGACGCACGAGATGCCTGTGGCCGGCCCTGGGAAGATTCTTCCGGCCCGCGGAGCAAACCTCCGGAGACCAGCCGGCGGAAAGGTTTTGACAGCGGTTTCCTCGACGCCATAAAACCTTGTTGAATAATGTGTTATGCCTTTATTGGGCTTGCGTGCCTTTGTCTCTGGCACACCGATTGCTAATGCGATATTCATGCAAACTACACTCAACACGAGCATTGCGGCGATGATGTGTGACAACCTACAGTCTGACGGCGGTGATCGCAGCAAGGCTGCGTCTGCGTTCGATGGGGAGGGCACACCACGGCGATTTGCCGATGTGCTGCCTGTTGCCCAGGCCGCCTTGGAGACGTCGTCTGAGCAACAACCGGAGGTAGAAGACGACGCCCAAGACGAGTCGTCCGATGTCCAGACGGAGGAAGAGCTGCAGGCAGTTTCCGCTGATCGCCGCCAGGCGGAAGTCGAATTGGCGAGTATTGAGGCAGTGGGGTGGCCGTTTGCGGGAGTCCTTCAGCCTGACCTGGTCGAGATTCCGGCCGATGGGCAGACGGTTGTGCCGTTCGTGGAGCCGGGACCGCAGGCCGCAGAGCAGATGTCGGCATCCGAGACCGTCGCAATCCAGACGGGTGTGCAGACACAGTCGCAAGACCCTGTGGATACTGGATTTGTGGACATATCGCTCGGCGATGACGTTGCCGCCGACAGGGTAGTGGCCTCACCGCAGACCGCATCGTCTCCTGCGATAGTCGGCGACTCCGCCTCGTTGATGATGCAGGTTGGAGAGGGAACGTCTTCGCCCGTCTCAAACGGCAGCGAAGAAACGCTATCCGCATGGCAACTGATGCAGGAGTCCACGGGCACGCAGGTCGTGCAACCCGATGTGGCCGACGTGAAGTTCGGATCGACCTGCGAACGAGCCCAGACGCCTGCTCCCGGGGTGGGTGATTCCGTGTTGCCGACCGATGAGGTGGACGTCTCCCAATTGCTCGACTCGACATCGGGCAGCCCGCAAGACGTCGCTGCAGAGGGAACGGAGCAGGTGTTGGACGAGCCGCAGCCTGCAACCATGCAGATGCCGGTAAGGTCCGATAAGGGTGATTCCCGGCCGATGCCATCCGGAGAAGAAGAGTCTGTTGACGCATCCGGTCTTTCCGAAACCGTTTCGACAGAGAGCACGACGGCCGAAACCATGCAGTCTGTCGCCAAAGGAACCTCGACGAGTGGTGCAGGGGATGCCGGAGCGATGCCACTCGAGCAGTCTGTCTCGGTTGCGGCGGAAGCAGCGACTCGCTCGCAGCGTCCCATAACACAGTCCGAGCCCCAGGTGAACGGCGACGCTCCCGTCGTGCGCTCCTCGGCGCAGAGCATTGGTGAACAGATCCTCGACTCCATCCAGGTCTCAGCGGCCCGCGGCGACAGGCAGGTCCTCGTCCGGCTCAACCCGCCGGAACTTGGCAACGTCCTGGTGCGGTTCCAGGAACATGGTAACATCCTGACCGGCACGCTCGAGGTCAGCAATGGTCAGACCCGCCGGGAGATCGAGCAGATTCTGCCTCAGGTGGCTCGCACGTTGCAAGAGGCTGGTGTCCAGGTCCGTCGGATTGAAGTCGTGGCCTCGGATCACTTCGACAAGGATACGGGGCGAGAGGACCTGGCACAGGATGCCTGGTCGCAGCGTCAGGAGGCGGACCAGAACCGGGAGCAGTCGTACGCATCGCCGCAAAGCCGATGGTCGCGCGGTCAGGGCGGGTCCGACGTCATCCGTGGGGGAACCCGCGATACGCAGTCACAGGCCGCCGCGGCGCAGGGGGGAATCGATCTGCTGTTGTGACCGGGCTCGTCAAACGGGATGAGCAAGTTCCAGGTGAATCGCGGAGGGGTCCACTTTCCGGATGTACCGTTTCCGGCGGGCGATTTCAATGGATCGCAGGAATGCGTGCTTGAATCGCGCGAGGGAGAATCGCTCGATTACTGTCTGTCTGGCGCGACGGCCCATCAGACGGGCCAGGTCCCTGTCTTCCAGAAGCATTCTCGCGTAGCGCTTCAGCTCCTTTGGATTGTTGCTGAGGAAGCCGGAGACGCCGTGCTTGATTGGACTGGTGGGGTGCCGGTTCCCGAGGACGGGCAGACCTGCGGCCATTGCCTCGGCGGTGGCCATGTTGTATCCGGCCTCGAGGTCCGGGTTGGCCGTGTGGATGTAAAACCGATGGGATTGCAGGGTCGCCTTGAGATGGTCCCAATCGTCGGCCGCCTGCACGCCCGGTAGATCTGGATTGTGGCCCACGAGAGTCACCGGGATGCCCTCGAACGCCTGCTCGTGGAAGTCCCACATCAGGATGTTGCGGCGGCTGCTGATGAAGTTGCAGATTCGGAGTCCCGCGGGTTTGTCACCCTTATAGGAAGGGTAGTCGCGGACGTCGATGCCGAAGTGCACGATGTCATCCGTGAAGCCCCACGACTCTCCCTTGAACATGGAGGTGGCCACAACGTGAGCTCCGACCGCCTCGATGTACTCTCGCAGCATACGTTTCATTTCTTCGGGATCGATGGTGGCCTGCTCTTCCCGCAGTCGTCCTTCCAGCGTGTTGTGCAGCACGAGAAGTCTGGGTTCGGGCCGATTGCGGATATCGAGCAGGTCGGTCGTGTTGTGCGCGATAAGACAATAGTAGTTCGTGGGAGACTCAAGCGCCTCCGGCAGCGTGATCAGCCTTGCGTGCGGCGGGATGGGTCGCATTCGCTCGTCCCATCCCTTGTTGTACTTGCCCGGGAGGTTCACAATAACATCGAGGTCATAGCCTAATACCCCAAGCTGGTACACCCACGGCTCATGACAGTTGAAGACCAACAGTCGTCTGTTGTTCGATATGGGTTGTGCGGATTTCATGTGTGTATGATGTGCTGATTGTCTCCCACCAACTTCCATCCGTTTGCCACGGCGGCCCGTTGCCCTCCACGCAGCCACCTGAACCATTGGACAAACGACACGGATCACTCGTATCGGGCGCCACGATATCCGTGTTATCGGCCGCCAGGGCTGGTTTGCATAAGGGAAAAAGGCCCTTCGCGGGATTCCGGGGACAGCGTCCGCGGCCCGCGTACGCGGGACCCTGATGATTCCAGAAACCTCGCGAAAAGCCTTTTTTTTGCCGGTTGCAGAAGCTGGTTTTTTGATTGTGGACGGCCCTATCAGCATCCCCAGGTGACATTTTAGAGGTCCGGCGTTTTTTCTCCAGATTCGAGATGTGCAAATCCCTTAAGTTCCCCATCTTTTCAGCGATAATCACCAGTAAAGGTCGTTAGCCTTCGGCTGCGCGATAACGAACAGATGCCTTTGTAAGAGCCATTTAGGGGTCTTTCTTTTAAGGAGTCGTAAGCATGTTAGCAATCAAGAACAACCTTATGGCGTCGAATGCCGCCCGATACCTGGGACAGAGCTATGATGCTTTGGCTGACTCGGTCGAGAGACTCTCCTCGGGTCAACGCATCAACAGCGCCAGCGACGACGCGGCAGGCATGGCCGTCCGCGAACTGATGCGGGCCGACATCGCCGTGTTGGAGCAGGGTTCGCGAAACGCCCAGGACGGCGTTAGCATGCTGCAGACCATGGAAGGCGCCATGCAGACGATGGATACGCTGCTCGTTCGTATGCAGCAGTTGGCCGAACAGGCGGCGACGGGTTCGTACTCGTCTGCCCAGCGGACCATCATGAACAGCGAGTTCAGCCAGATGGCCGCCGAAATCGAGCGTATTGCCACCTCGACCGATTTCAACGGCATCAAGATGCTCGACAACTCGGCCACCGTGTCGATTCACTTCGGCGGAGCCACGGACAAGATTGATGTCCAGGGCAGCAAGATGACGAAGGCCGGCCTGGGCCTTAGCGGCCTGTCGGTCACGACCGCCGCGAGCGCCAGATCGGCCCTGACGACGTTGGACAGCGCCATCACCACCAAGGATACGGCCCGGGCGAAGTTCGGGTATACGATCAACCGTCTGGAAAGCACCGGAGACGTGCTTGGCATCCAGACGGAGAACCTCAGTACCGCAGAATCCCGCATCTCGGACGTGGACGTCGCAACGGAAATGGCGACCCTGACACGCAACCAGGTGCTGGCTCAGGCCGGTACGTCGATGCTGTCGCAGGCCAACTCGATTCCGCAGATGGCCCTGACGCTGCTCCAGTAATCGAATCTCAGAGCGATGACAATCACGGGAGATGACTGACGTTACAGGCGTCAGTCATCTCCCTGTTGATCGAGTCCGCTCAGGGAGCCAAATGCTGTAGGCAGCATATCCAAGGATGGATGGGGCGTCTGCACACGATGTTCTGCGATTGTCCCCAAATGTTCCTGCTACCGGGAGATCAGAGTATGAAGGCACTGGAGGCTTACCAGCGGGCGGCTGTGACCACGCAGAGCAGAGGGCGCCTGGTCGTGATGCTGTATGACGGTGCGATCAAGTTTCTCAAGTTGGCCATCAGGGAATTGGAGGCGGGGGACTTCGCGGCGAAGGGGCAGTACATCAACCGTGCCCACAAGATCATCAGCGAGCTGAATGCCGTGCTGGATATGGAAGTCGGGGGCGAAATCGCCCAGAACCTCCGCAGTCTGTACACGTTTATGAACCGCCGGCTCACTCAGGCCAATGCCAAGCGGGACCCCCAGATGGTTCGCGAGGTCGTCGGCCTGCTGGAAGAATTGAACCAGGGTTGGAAGACCATCGCGGGATAACCCACGGTCATTAGAAACGACGGATCAACTGGAGCTGGAAGACGTGATTGTCGTCCAGTTCCGTGTCTTTCCATGCTTCATACCGATACCCGGTAACCGCACGCCAGTTGCCCGCGTCCAGGATCGTCAGATCGCACTCATAGACATCTATCCTCGGGTTGGTCTGCGATGAAAGATCGTGCGTCTTGCGGTTGTAGATGAGATCGAGCACCAGACTGTCCGTGAGATAATGGGACAGTTGCACGAACACGTCGCGCGAGTCGGTCCCCATGTGGTGCCCGATCACCCTGTCCTCGTAGGTGTATCCGGAGGTGTACAGGCTGTGCGTGTAGAAGACGTTCGGTTTTTCGGCGTCGTGGTTGTCGGCGTACTCGATTCGCAGATCCGTCCGTCCCGTTTTGAACAGATCGTTGAGTGACACACCGCCCAGAATTCCCCATTCGCTGGGCAGGCCGCCGGCTTCGTCCTCTCCGGCCGCATCTCCATAGAACTTCACGGATCGCAAGGGGAGCATCTCGCCGAGCGGCAAACGGTTCATGGGCACCCAGAGCGAGGCATCGATTCCCGCGAGCTGGTTGTTTTCCTCTTCTTCGCTCCCGGCCACGAACATCTTGAAGTAGTCGCCCAGATCCACGTGGGGAACGCCGTGGCCGCCGAACATCACCACTCGCGACGCCCCCAGCTCCACCGCAGGATGAGGCTTGATGTTCAGACGGACCCCGGAGAGCTTGGCTTCCGGGATATCCCGATCTTCCTCTAACTCCGTGAAGAACCATTGCCCCTTGACCGGACCCAGGATGCGGAAGATCCAGGGAAGCTGAATGGGCTGCGGATTCGAGAGCTTCACCATAGTGAAGGGTTCCGCGTTGTTGCTCATCAGGATGGAGCCGCCGCGGGCCGGTCCCCACCAGAGAGAGTCTTTTCCCGCTTCGACCTCGAGGGGACCGACCATGGCCTTGCCGTACCCCTCGATCAGGTCCACGTCGCCGTCGATTTGCGAAGAATCGAGATACTCCGGATGCACGTAGAAGGCGAATGTGTCCCAGAGCGTTCCGCGTGTCGCGAAGCCGGCGCGGTAATTGGATTTCCGTTGGAACTCATCCCCTCGGGCGTTTTCCAAGTCTGGCGTGTGATCGGCGTACAAATATCGGACGTAGGGGTCCTCCAGAGGCTTGAGGGATGTTTCCCCGTGCCAGCCGTCAACCAACTGCATGAGGGTCAGCTCGCCTTCGTATTCTTCCTTGAGCCGATCTACGATGGATACCACGATTTCCGGCACATCGTCCATGTGTTCCAGAGTCAGCATGGCCTGGCCGACGTGCCGGGCCATCTCCACTCGCGAGAGGGGCCTGAGGGTGAGCATGGCGCTCTCGATCAGGCCGTAGTCGGCCAGCTTGTCCACCGCCGCGTAACTCCAGTGGTCAAGGGGGACATTCGTGGATACGAGGGCGAAGCACGGCAAGGTCAGAACCGTGGGTAGAATCGAGGCAAATGCAATCCGTCGCATAATTCCCATCATGGCAACTCTGTTGTGGCAGTCCAAGCTAGCGGAACGAGACTACCCCATTTCCTTGGAGCGGTCAAGCGATTCGTGCCTGCGAAGGGCGGATAGGGCGTTATCAGCACTGGGAAAAGCCTTGACATGAGGTGGGCGCTTCATATGATGAGAAACTCAAATTGAGTAATGCACGACGACGGTGGCCATTGAGGGATATGGAGCCATGGGGGACGGCTGTTTCGAGAGGTGCCGGAACCGAGGGCGACCCGTCGATCTGTTTTGCTGAGACACAAAGGAGTGTGTAATGATAGACTCTATGCCATCGGCAGTGCCGGGGCGTCGATCTCGGGCTGGTGATTCCGTCGCTTGCCGGGGACGGGGACCGCGTCGATCCGTTGTGGTCGGGGGAACGCGGGGATGCCGCATTCTCCTGGTCGTGCTGGCAATCAGCCTGGGATTGGGGTCGTCGTTTGCCATGGCGAGGGCATCGTCCGCCGAATCTTCCAAGCCCACATCGACCAAGACCGCATCCGTCGCCAAGACGCCCACGTCGCCGTCCGGGTCGGGGAATCTGGCTGAAGACCGATTGGCCGAGTTGATGCGCGCCCGCACGGTGGCAGAGCCCTGCGAGCCGAACGAAATCATGCCTTCCGAAGTGGAAGAAGAGGAGGAAGTGCCGCCGGAGGAAGAGCTGCCGTCGAGGATCGAAATGCTGCTCTCCGGCGAAGGCGAAGACGAAGTCAACGATGTGTCGATCAAGCTCAAGCAGTTCGGATACGACGTCTTCGGCACGCCTGTGACGACGTTCGCCCCGGTGACCAACGTGCCGGTGGGACCGGACTACGTGATCGGCCCGGGCGACAGCTTCACGCTGACCCTCTGGGGACGTGTGGACGCCCAGTATCCAGTGCAGGTGGATCGCAACGGCCAGATCGTTCTTCCCGAGGTGGGGGCCTTGCGGGTGTGGGGAATGAAGTTCGGCGAGATCGAGAGCTATCTCCAGCACGAGCTGTCCCGCAAGTTCACGGACTTCAAGATGTCCGTCGCCATGGACCGTCTGCGGACGATCCAGGTCTTCATCGTGGGCGAGGTTGCCGCGCCGGGGACGTACACCGTCAGTTCGCTCTCGACCGCCATCAACGCCCTGTTTGCGGCGGGTGGACCCACCAAGAATGGCACGCTGAGGACCGTTCGGCTTTCCCGCAACGGCCAGGAGCCGATTCGGATCGACCTCTATGATCTGCTCCTCGGAGGCGACAGGAGCAAAGACGTTCGCCTGCAGGATGGCGACACGATCTTTATCCCGGTGGTTGGGCCGGTCGTCGGAGTGGCCGGAAACGTGAAGAGGCCGGCGATCTATGAGATGGTCGGGCCTATCACCCTGGACCAGGTGCTGGACCTGGCGGGCGGCGTTGCCTTCTCCGGGTGGCGAAAACGGGTGCAGGTGGAGCGGGTCGAGAACCATGAGCGGCGGATCGTGGTGGATTTCGATATCTCCCAGACCGCGGAAGGGACACCGCAGCCCACCGAAGGGGCGACGATTCTGCAGGATGGGGATGTCGTTAAAGTATTGGCCGTCGCTGCCCGGCAGGAACGAACGATCCATCTGGAAGGGCACGTCATTCGGCCCGGCAAATACCAGTGGAAGCCTGGCATGCGGCTGAGCGACGTTCTGACTTCATACGACGTCATTCAGCCCGAGCCGAACACCGAGTACGGCGAGATCGAGCGTCTCGTTCCGCCGGACCTGCATCCGATCGTGGTCCCGTTCAACCTGGGGCGGATGCTGGCCGGCGATGAGTCGCAGGACCTGGAGTTGGCGCAATATGACACGATTCGCGTGTTCCGCTGGGACGAACGGATCTCGCAGAATGTGAGGGTCTCCGGCGTCGTGTTCGATCCCAACGAGTATCGTCTCGTCCCCGACATGACGGTGGCCGATCTGGTCGACGCCGCGGGTGGGCTTCAGAAGAACGCCTACATCCGCATGGCGGAGATCACGCGCAGACGCATCACGCAGGAGGGGATGACCACGGCCAAAATTGATATCAACCTGGAAAAGGCTTTGGCTGGCGATCCTGAGCACAACGTGCAGCTCCAGGATTACGACCACCTTGTAGTCCGGCCGATTCCAGACCTCCTGTTCGATGTGAACGCGGTCATCGAAGGGGAAGTGCGTTTCCCCGGCGAGTACCCGATCCGAAAGGGCGAGACGCTCAGTTCGCTGATCGAGAGGGCCGGCGGATACACCGACGAGGCCTACCTGAGGGGGGCGGTGTTCACCCGCGAAAGCGCCAAGGACGTGCAGCGTCGTCGCATGAACGATCTGATCCTTCAGATCGAAGAATCCATGCTCTCCAGCGCGCAGGAGCAAATCAGCGCATCGCTGGACGCCTCTGCGGCCACGATCGAACGGGCTGCGCTCGAGACGAAGAAGACCTTGTTGCAAAAGCTCCGCGCCGTCGAGATTACCGGGCGGGTCGTGGTGCAACTGGCCGCTTTGGAGGAGTTCAAGGGCTCCAAGTACGACATGGAGCTGGAAAACGGGGACAAGCTAATCGTTCCTCAGATGCCCGGCGTGGTGCATGTGGTCGGCGAGGTCTTCAATCCGACGTCGCTTGTCTACGACCAGCGGGGCACGGTTAGCTACTACCTGAACCGCGTCGGAGGCATGACCAAGGAGGCCGACAAGAAACAGGTCAGCGTGATCAAGGCCGACGGCACGGTGATCAGTATGGCGCAGGGCAATCGTGGCAAGCTGCTGTTCTGGGATTCGCAGCACAACTCCTGGTTTTCCGGCGGCTTCATGAGTCATCGGATGGAGCCGGGCGATACGATCGTGGTGCCCCGTAAGATCGACAAGTACCTGCAACTGCGGACGGTGAAAGATGTCACGCAAATCATCTTCCAGATCGCCGTCGCCGCGGGCGTGGCGTTTGCGATATAGCCGGAATATTGAGGCAATAGCAGGAGATCTGGGATGGTTGTCAGTCGGCAGCAGGAGGACCGGGCCGCCCCGGCCCAGGCCGGTATGAGGGAAGACGAACTGGATCTGTTCGATTACATTCGCGTCCTCGCCCGGTACCGGGGGACGATACTGATTGTCTGTCTCCTCGCGATGGCGACGACGGGTACGATCGCCTATCTGTGGCCGCCGACGTACGTTGCGAAGGCGTCCATCGTCCCGCCGACGGATTCAGCCTCTGGCCAGACGGGGCTCAGCAGCCTGTTGGGTGGCGCCGAAGGGGCGTTGTTGCGCAGTGTGATGGATACGACCACTGCGGCGGATCTGTACGTGGGGATCCTGGAAAGCCGGACCGTGGTCGATGCGATCATCGACCGATTCGACCTGGTCCATGTTTATGACGTGAATGAATCCCGATATCGGGCCGAGAAGGCCCTGCGGAAGTACACGAACCTTGATGCCTCCGACGAAGGGATCGTCTCGATCACGGTCGAGGACCGCGATCCGAATCGGGCCGCGGCCATGGCGAACGCCTACGTCGAGGAGTTGGACAAGCAGAACAAGAGGCTCTCCGCCGGCCAGGCGACCGGCAAGAGAATGTTCCTCGAGACCCGGCTCAATGAGGTGGAGCAGAAACTCAGCCGGATCGAGAGCATCTCGGCCCGTGAGGCGAAGGTCCAGGAGATGCTGTACGAATTGCTGATGCAGCAGCTCGAACTCGCCCGGATCGAAGAGGCCAAGAACATGCCGACGATCCAGGTCCTCGATGTGGCCGCCCCCCCCGAGAGGCATAAGCCCAAAGGTACGATCACCAAAGCCGTGCTCGCAGGCATCGTGTCGTTCCTTTGTGTGACGTTCTTCGCGTTCAGCCGGGAGTATTGCATAAGTTGTCGCCGGCGGGAAGAGAATCGTCTCGCATCCACCCGCGAAAGCCTCCAGCCGGATGATCCCGGTGTGCACGGCAAGCCTGCGGCGGCCGTAAACGCCGGATAGACCGAAGACGGCGACAGATTCCGTCGCACGACTTCGCAAAGAACGTCCCCCTTGTGTCGGTTTGCACGACCGACGGGGACGGAGTCTAAGCAGATATCGCTGATTTGCGATGGGTAATTGAAGCTGAAGTGATAGCAGACTGGCTTCTGTACAACTGGCGGCGGGTCCTGTCCTGGTTCAAGGATGATGTCTTTCGCCGGCTGTTCATCAACGCGGGAAAGCTTCTGTCCGCCAATGCTGTCGCAGCCGTACTCGGACTTGTCGTCACGGTACTGACGGCGCGGGCACTTGGCCCGGCGGACTATGGGGTTCTTGCCCTGGTTCTCGTCTACCAGTTGACTATCGGCAAACTGGTCACGTTTAACGCATGGCAGGCCATCATCAAGTTCGGCAGTGAGGCCCTGGAGAAAGACGACCGCAAAGCCCTCCGGCAACTCATTAAGTTCGGATTCGCTCTGGATGTCGCTAGCGCGCTGGTAGGGATGATTCTTGCGGCGGCGTTTGCCGGTCCCGTCATCAGCCTGTTGGGTTGGGATCGATCGGTGCGGCCGCTGCTTGTGTTGTATAGCGTGCTCATTCTCTTCAGCCCGAGTGGCATGCCCATCGGCATCCTACGCCTCTTTGACCGGTTTGATTTGCTGAGCTATGCGGCGGTTCTCATCGCTGTGATCCGGCTCATCGGTGTGGTCTGGTGTTTTCTCAGTCGGCAGGGTCTGTTTGGTTTTGTACTGGTGTATCTGGTCACCGGGATCATTGGTCAGTTGTACCAGGTCATCGCATCGCTCTGGGTCCTTCGCAGGCAGAGTGTCGGCAATGTGTTTGGAGAGTCCCTGTATGGTGTTCGCCAGAGGTTTGCCGGGATCTTGGATTACGTATGGACCACCTATCTGAATTCCACGGTGGTTATGATTCTGCGGGAGGGGAGTACGATCGTGATTGCTGGGTTGACAACGCCAGCAGGCTTGGGGCTTTATCGAATAGCCCAGCAGATCTCAAAAGTGCTGCCGATGTTGTCTGATCCTCTGTACCACACGATCTATCCCGAGCTATCTCGTCTATGGGCTGTAGGTGATACGCGAGCCTTCTTCTCTCTCATCAGGCGTACGACATTACTCATAGGCACGGCGGCTGTGCCCGGCTGGCTGATTTTCATCGGCACCGGCCAATGGATCATTGTGAGAACTGCTGGACCTGCCTACGGTGAAGCATACTTGGTGACTGCGGTTTATATGTTGGCGTTCGTAATTGGGCTGTGTGGTGTTTGTCTCCAACCCGCGATGTTGGCTATGGGCTTACCGCGTAAGTCACTTGTGGCGAGTTCCATCGGTACCGCAACTTACTTCCTGTTGCTGTTTCCATTGATTCGAACCGTGGGCATCGTAGGTGCATCTACTGCCTATGTGGGCTATTACATCGTGTGGTTCTGCGTGATGGTGCTCTATCTGCGGCCGTATTGGGGCGCCAGTCATGCCGGTGTGAATTAGGGGATTGTTGGCATTCCCGTGGTGTCTTTCCTTCGCAGATTGATATTGATCGCATATGGTTTCCTTGTCTTTCGCAAGCGGGTCAGGGTACATGGGTTTTTTACCGTGGGAAACCGCAAGAATGTGACTGTGGGGAAGAATCTGGCCATCAATCACGGCGTGTACATACAGGGGCATGATTGTGTCAAGATCGGCGACGATGTCGTGCTTTCGCCGCGATGCATCATCCTGGACTCCGGCTTGAGAGTCGACGACGTAAACCGCGGCAAGGCAAGGAAAGAGCACATCAAAACAACAACAACTATAGGCAATAACGTATGGGTCGGGGCCGGTGCGATCATACTGCCCGGTGTTTCCCTCGGTGACAACTGCGTCGTGGGAGCAGGCAGTGTAGTGACGAAATCGTTTCCCGCATCGTCACTGATCGTGGGGAACCCCGCCAGAGTCCTTCGAGAACCGCAATCATGATCGTTGATCGAAGATTCCGTCTGCCTCGCCTGTGGTCGAACCGGGAACTCAGGACAATCGCCTCTTGTTTTGACGGCGATATCGTGAATGTGTCCGCCTGGGATGATCGTGACAAGGAAGGTGGTCGCTACAAAGACTACTTCATGAAGGCAAGCAGCTACTCCTACACGAACTACCGTGGATACAGGGGATTCCAGGGGCAAGAGAATGAGTATTTGTTGGACCTGACTGCAGATGTGCCGGAGAGCCTCAAGGGGCGATTCGACGTGGTCTTCAATCACACCACCCTGGAACACATCTTCGAGGTCCGGAGTGCGTTCTCGAATCTCTGCACCCTGTCGCGGGACGTCGTCATTGTCATCGTGCCCTTTGCGCAGGTGCAGCATGAATCAGACGACTGGAGAGACTTCTGGCGTTTTACACCAACGTGTTTGCGGAGACTGTATGAGGAGAATGGGCTTACTGTGATCTATGAGGCGGAAAGTCCCCACAGAGACTCTGCCGTGTACCTGCTGGCAGTAGGTTCGCGACATCCGGAGCGTTGGAAAGACCACCTGCCATCGTATGAACCGGTTCGTAACGCCGGAAGATGGATTGGATGGAGCGTCCGAGGGCTTCTTTGGAAAAGCATGGAGCGGGTGTTTGGAAAGCGCAGCGATGACAACCGATGATCTGGGAGCATTTCTGTGGTATGGATATCTTCCAAAGATCCAGATGCTGCCCGCCATCGCGATCAACAAGATGCCGGACCCTGATGAGGTTTGCAGCAGTTCTCTCTCGCAGTTGGTCGTGGCGGGGAGGAGCATATGGAAACGAGCGATCGAATCCTGTCTGTCGCAGAATAAGGGAGAGATTGTAGTCCCGCTCAGCGGAGGGCTGGATTCGCGGGCGATCCTCGGCGGGCTTCTTGAGTACGCATCCCCTGGGGAAATACACACATACACTTTTGGCGTTCCCGGCACGTATGACTACGAGATCGGCAACTCCGTTGCCGCCGTCGCAGGGACGAGGCACTCCACGTTTGATCTGAATCGGTACAGCTACAACTGTGACAACCTTCTGGATATCAGCCGCCGCGTGGAGGGGCGAACCGCGCTGTTTCAACACGCCCCGGTCAGCCTCCTGGAAAAGGAATACGGCCGAACCTCATTTGTCTTCTGGAGCGGCTTCATGGGCGATCCGCTCGCCGGGTCCCATCTGCTCAAGAAGGATAGCGCAAATTGGGATCAGGCAAGATCACACTTCGTCGAACGGAACCGATTCTGTCGCTCAATGGATTTGGCACCTCCTGGATTCCGAGCGTCAAGCTGTCTTCCCGTGGTCCCGCCGGTTGACGGGGGGGGGGCGTGCTACGATGAACAGATTGATTTTGCTGTGCGACAACAGTGTTACATCAAGCCCCTCGTATTACTGCGTGGTTATGAATACTGTACGCCTTTCCTGCATCCGGATTGGGTCGACTTTATTCTGAATGTTCCTCGTTATTACCGCCAAGGGCAGTATCTCTACAAAGAGGTTCTCAAGGCCGCGTATCCCAAGCTCTTCTCGCTGTCGACCAAGAACAATTTCGGTTTGTCTCTGAACACGCCACGATGGCGACAGGGGCTGCGCAGAAACAAACTGCGTGTGTGGGTCGTAGCAAAGCGCTTCTTTCCATGGGTCGATTGTCGCGTATTGCCCAGCCTCAATTACATCGATTTTGACCGTGGCCTCCGCGAGCGAGCCGATCTGAAAGCCGTCGTCTCTGAGAGCATCCAGGACCTCAAGAAGCGGCAGATCGCCGATTGGATTGACACGGATGCCATCTGGGATCGGCATCAGGGACGGCGGGGTAATCATGCGGATGCCCTGACCCTGCTCGCTTCCTTGGAGATCAATCTGAAGGCGCAGGAGTCGCTGTTGGTATGAGCACGGTGCACCCTTCCTCCTCGTATATTTCTGCCTGGCATCTCAGGTGTACGCAGGTAATACAGATGCATGAATGAATGCGGTATGCTGTGGGCACGGGCAAAGAACGCAGCCCTTTTCCTCTATGAAGAGCAGATTCGTCAAGGTATTGCTCCTGCTTGCCGTGGCCCTGCTGTTCATCAGGCCCAAGCTGAACGCTCCGGCAATGGGGCCATTCGCGGAACTGTTCCTGCTGGTGTATCTTGGTGCGCTGCCGTTGTGGGTGACCGCGAAGTGGAAACGGAGAGAGTGGACTTATCTCCACAGCTTCTCTCCGGTTCTTATCTATGTCCTGGTTGTTTATCTGTTTTCGGACGGAACGGATTACGAGGGGATTCGGAGGGTGTCGCGGTCCTGCGTCGATGTGATCGCCATCGTGGTCGTTTTGTATCATGCCAAGCGACACTTTGGCGACGATACTCTCCGCCTGATTCTGTGCACCATGACTCTGGCCGCCGCGATTCAGGCCGCGACCATGTACGCCATGTTCGTCAGTCCCGCATTCAACTCCCACATCACTGCCTGGTTCGGAGTACCGGGCGAGCGTTCCTACATGATTGCGGAACGGGCGTCGGGTTTCCAGAGCCGAGGGGGGGACAGCTTGGCCATGAATCAGGCGATTGGAGCGTTCGCGGCCTACATTCTCTTCCGCAGCCATCGCGGGATCTCGCGGGTGAAATACCTTCTACTGACGTTCTTCATTCTTGTCGCGACCTTGCTGGCGGCCCGGAGCGGAGTCATCGTGTTCCTTGCGGCGGTCTGGGTGTATCCCCTGCGAGCCCTATTGTTCGGGGATCCCCTGGCCAAAGTGAAGCTTGTCGCCGCGGCGGTCTCCCTGGTGCTGACAGTGTACCTGGTGTTTCCTTTTCTGGTGCCCTTGGCGTTGGATGTCAGCCACGGGTACAACAATCCGGTCACGAGAGCGTTCGAACCCATCCGGCGGTATTATCTGGAGGGAAAGATTCGGACGACGTCCTCGGACAGATTAATGCGAATGTTCTCCGTCCTGCCGGACAGCGGGACGCGATTTCTGTTCGGCAACTCCCACTACGGGCGGCAGGGGTCTGAGTACGTCAAATCGGATGTCGGTTACATCCGCTTTCTTCACGGGGCTGGCCTGGTCGGCGTGCTGCTGTCGATGATTCCGTTTGTGCTTGTGGTCTCGTACGCTCTGAGGTGCAAGAATAGTCACCTGATAGCCGTCGCCGTGCTGGGCATGGTCGGTCACCTCAAGATCATCTATTTGTACTCCGGGCCCTTTTTGATCGTTCTGTCGATCTTCTATCTGTGCGGTTCCCGGAGGCTGTGCGATGGTCCCTCTGTACGGCTCAACCGAGCGACGCCGGCAGGAAGAGGATTGATGCAGGATCAAATGAATTACGTGCGATGAGAATCGCTTATCTTTCGACTTCTGTCATTCCGTCCAGCCAGGCGAACAGCATCCACGTTATGCATATGTGCGATGCCTTTGTCCAGAATCGCCATCAGGTGTCGCTGTTTTGTCGCGAGGGAAAGACCGGATCGAAAGACTCGGTCCATCGGTTCTACGGCGTGGGCGAAGGCTTCGATCTCGTGAATCGCGCCTGGCCCCACATTCCCTGCGGGGGAGTGTTCTACGGCGCAGGTGTCTTTCGGACTCTCCGGAAACGCAGAGCGGACATCGATCTGCTCTATGCGAGGTGTTTGTATTCAGCGTATTTCGCGAGGAATCTCGGGACGCCGATAGTGTTTGAGTCTCACGCGTTGCCGCGGACCTGGCTTCACAGGAGACTCCTGACGTCCATTCTTTCGTCGAAACATCTGTGCGGCCTGGTGTTGATTTCCCTCGCCCTCCAGAAGGACTACGAAGCCGCCTTCCCGTCATTGTGCAGACGGGCGCGTGTCATTGTGATGCCCGACGCGGCCGTGGCTCCTCGGGAGACTGCAGACGCATCCGAACCGCCGATGCGGACGAATCCGGGTGGTCCTCTTCGCATCGTATACACCGGCAGCCTTCTGCCGGGAAAGGGTGCCGACACGGTAGTTGCCTTGGCCCGGAGGTATCCGGGCTTTCATTTCCATATTTTCGGCGGCTCGTCCGTGGCTTCGGCTGTAGCGCGGGACCTGCCTGCCAATCTTTTTTGCCACGGGTTTCTGCCGCCGGCGGAGATGCGACGATGGCAGGCCGGCGCCGACATATTGTTGCTGCCGAATCAACGAAAAGTGCTGTCCGACAAGTGCCGGGTGGACATCGGGAGGTGGACCTCTCCCCTGAAGATGTTTGAATACATGGCATCCGGTGTACCGCTGATTGCCTCGGACATGCCCGTCCTGCGGGAGGTGCTCGTGCCGGAGCACAACTGCCTGTTGGCGGCTCCCGACGACATAGATGCCTGGGGGCGGGCGATCCAGAGGCTGGCCGGCGATCCCGAGTTGAGGCAGATGCTTGCGGCAAGGGCGCGAGCCGAAGTTATCCAGAAATACAACTGGCCCGCGAGAGCCAGGGACATCTTGGACCGTCTGGTTTCTTGTCGTGCGTGAGTTATGTCCGCTCGCTCGTCTAAAGGATTGAACGCGGGGCTTCCCTTGCGGGTCGTTTGTGTCCTGCCCTGTGAGCCGGGGGGCGCGGGATTCGTATTTGCAAAAAGACAGGTAAATGCCATCGAGCAGGCCGGCGTTACGGTGCAGCGGTTCTTTCTCCGTTCGCGTTTGTCTCCGCTCGGCCTCATCGGCGAATTTCGGCGGTTCCGCAGGGTTATCCGTCAGTTCGACCCGCACATCGTGCACGCCCATTTTGGCACGATCACGGCGTTCTTCTGTGCCGTGACGACGACCACGCCCATGGTCATCACCTATCGGGGAAGTGATCTGAATCCCCTGCGGGGGGCAGGGCGGTTGCGGCATTCTTTCGCTCGATTCTTGTCCCAGCTCGCATCGCTGCGTGCGGCGCGAATTATCTGCGTGAGCGATCAACTGGCGTCGCGGCTCTGGTGGCCTCGGGCCCGGGCTGGGACGCACATCTTGCCTGTGGGGGTGAACACGGAAGTGTTCCGTGTGATGGCTCGAAGCGAGGCGCGTCGCGCCCTGGAATGGGAGGAAGACGGCGGAGTCGTCCTGTTCAACGCGAGCCGTCCATATCAGCGGAGCAACAAGCGGCTCGATCTCGCGGAGGCCGCGGCACGCGTTGCTGAAAGCCTCGCCGGCAACATCCAACTTGTCGTTCTGGATGGCCTCACGTCTCCCGAGCGAATTCCTCTGATGATGAATGCAGCCGACTGTCTGCTCCTGACGAGCGACTATGAGGGGTCGCCCAATGTTGTGAAGGAGGCAATGGCGTGCGCTCTGCCGGTCGTGACCGTCGATGTCGGAGACGTCGTGGAACGGCTTCGTGACGTGCATCCGTCGCGGATCGTGGCGAGGGATCCGCAGGCGTTGGGCCTGGCGATTTGCGATGTATTGAAGCAGGGACGTCGCTCCAATGGCCGCGAGATTGTGGAGCGGGACCTGGCAGAGGCCGTCACGGTCAAAAAAGTCCTCGATGTATATCAGAAGGCACTTCATGGTGGAAATCCGATTGAAGATCCTGATCATTGCTCAGTACTTCCCTCCTGACATCACGGCGGCCGCGTTTCGGATGTTCGATACCGCGAAGTTGCTGGAGGCCCACGGTCACAAAGTCCATGTGATTACGGCTTATCCTCACAGGTCGCAGGTTGATGGAGAATCGACCACGCAATACGACTCGGAGATTTCGCACGTCTCCAGGTGTAGGGTGGCTCCCCTCAACCGCGGGGGAAGTTTCGACTACATCCGGCACTATGTCTCATTCATGATGGGCAGTATCCGGCTGGGCCTCCGGCAGATCCGGGCTCACGGGCGACCTGATGTGATCTGGGCTAGTTCCCCACCGCTGTTTGTGGGGGGCACTGGCGTAGTTCTGTCGCGTTTGTTCCGCGTTCCGCTGGTGCTGGATGTCCGTGACATCTGGCCTGCGTCCGCTGTGGGGACCGGCCAACTGTCCTCTGGCGGGATGGCCTACCGCTTGGCGGAGAAATTGGAACGGTTTCTCTACCGCAAGGCCGCGCACATAACCTGTGTGGCTCGTCCCATGCAGGAGTATATTTGCACGAGGACTGCCACCGCGGTCACAGTCGTCTATAACGGCGTCCGGGAGGCGGACATCAGCGAACGATCAGGAAACGCCAATGGCGACGGCAACGGTCATACCCTTCTCTACGCAGGGAACCTGGGCAGAGCACAGCAACTGGATCTGCTGATTCGTGCGTGGGCCCATGTGCGTACCAGGAACGGCCATCACAACTGGAACATCAAGATCCTGGGGGCCGGGGCGATGGAGACCGGTCTGAGGGACCTTGCATCGCGTCTTGGAGTGAGCGAGAGTGTCGTGTTCATGGCTCCTGTCTCACGGCCAAACGCCAAGCAGGAGATGGATCGATCGGCAGCGATGTCTGTCACTTTGCGACCGGACAAGGCCTTTGAGCGGACGATTCCCTCGAAGGTCTTTGATTGTATGGCCACGGGCAAGCCCATAGTGGCGGGAGTGTCCGGGGAAGCCAGGAGTATTCTGGAATCGACCGGGGCGAATGTGTGTTATGAGCCGGGAAGTCAGGAGAGCCTGGAACGGGCCCTTGAGCGATTGATGAGTGATTATAGGGCTCTCCAGCAGAAAGCCGCTGGGAATCCCCAGGTGGTCCGAGATCGATATACGCGAGAGAGGGCCGTTGCCGTTCTCATGCGGGTTCTTGACGCCGTGGCTTGGCGAGGGACCTCTCCACGACGATAATGCGCTGTGAGAGGACCGCTTTCAGAAGGAGAGGGCTGCGTTCACGCTGAAGTAATCGAGCCTTTCTTTCGCCGGGTTTGCGAAAATTCTCCACCTCGAGTCCTCCCCATCTTGATCCCGACCAGGCTCTGGCTCTGTCCATGTGTCGGCAGCAGCTCTTTGTTGTACAGGTGTTTACGGTCTGTCCACCTGCGGTCTGCAGGCTTTTTGTGTCCGTCTGTTCGGCGCATGGGTCTTGACTTGGACTGCCTGAGCGGGTATAATGATGATCGTTGCCGGACAACAGAAACACATGGGGGCGTCCGGCGAGCACAGCCAAGGAGCGACAGTTCAATGCTGCTTGTCGTCGTGGGCCGAAACGCTTTAAGACTACAGGTTTGGGGTGGGTGAAAATCATGAAGAGGAACGTAATTGTCCTGGGTATCGGTATGGCCGCACTCCTGGCGCTGGCGATACCTGCAGCGGCCACTACTGTTGTGGACTTCGATAGCGTGACGACGCAGAAGAAAGCAATTCTGCAGGATTGTGGTGATCTCAACTGGGGTAACTTCGGCATGGCTACATACGACCACAAGGGTGCGAATACTGGCTACTACAATGCAGCAGTATCCGGTGACTATGTGGCGCTTAATGCTTGGGGAGAGCCGGCCGGATTCTCCAGCGACAATCCTATCACTCTCGTTGGAGCGTACTTCACTGCTGCTTGGCGCAATGGTTTGCAGGTCAATGTGGAGGGGTACCTCGCAGGGGATCTCGTCTACAGCACGGTCTTCACAATTGACACATATAGTCCGATGTGGATACAGTTCGATTGGGATGATGTGGACCATGTGATGTTCCAGACCTCCGGCGGCGAGGCGGCAGGCTTTGCTCAGGATACCTATCAGTTCGCGATGGACAACCTGACCTACCACACTCCGGTGCCCGGCGCGGTCCTTCTCGTCGGTCTGGGCACGGGCCTGACCGGTTGGCTGCGGCGTCGAAGATCCCTGTAGTCGTCGCATCGCGAATCAGCAGCTATCTCCAGGGCCGAGACTACTTGCAGTGTCTCGGCCCTTTGTCTTTTCTCATCCCATCCATGGTTCCATCAACTCGTAACGCGATTCTCCGTCTGTGGAATTGGGTGATGGATACGGCACGGATTTTGCTAAAGGGGGGTTTTTTCTATTGAAGCGTGTCATGCTTCGTCTATAATGACATTTGCTCACGGGGGCGTCAGTAAGGAATGGCAGTTGTTGCATGTGGGCGCTGTGCAAAGTGAAGATTGGGGTACGGAAAAATTGAGCGCAGGCATGGGCGATGGAGCGAGTGCTCGCAGTATGGAGTGCCGGCAGTCGGCAGCCGTGACGGTTGATGTTGGAACGGCCAAGGGGCAGATTTCGCAGTTGTATTCTCGCTCCAATCAGGTTTTTGTGGCGTCCCAGGTCCGGTCTCGGTTCATGGTGCGCACGTATCCCCTCCGGATGCGTCCCCAGGCGACGGAGTTTCTGATCCGCTTTCTTGATATCTTCGGTTCGCTGTTCATTCTCACCCTCACCTTGCCTGTGATGGTTGTGGCCTCGCTGCTCATCCGAATCACCGCCGGCAGGCCGGTGTTGTTCAGGCAGGAGCGGGTCGGTTTGGCGGGCAAGGTGTTCACCCTGTACAAATTCCGCACGATGATCAACGATGCGGAGAAGCACGTCGGCCCGGTCTGGGCGGCGCGAGACGACGGTCGTGTCACGGCGGTGGGGCGCATCCTCAGGAAGATGCGGATTGATGAGCTGCCGCAACTCTACAACATCCTTCGAGGCGACATGAGTCTTGTCGGTCCTCGGCCGGAGAGGCCTTTCTTTGTGCTTCGTCATCAGGCGTTGCAGGGGATGCGTCTTGCTGTCAAGCCGGGCCTCACGGGTCTGGCGCAGATCCGCGGTTTCTACGACCTCAAGCCCACCCACAAGGTCAAGTACGATTGCCTCTACATTCAGAAGCGGTCATTCCTTTTGAACGTCTACATTCTTCTGCGGACCATCCCGGCCCTCTTCACGAAGATGGGGTGGTAGCGAAGCGGCGATTCGCCATTCTGCGATCTGCCACCCGGTGTTAAATCCACGCGAAGTCTTCGGATTCACCCAAGGCGTTGCGTGCCCCCGCCGGAACAGCTTGTTTGCTTCCGCATCTGCTGCGCACCCCTCCCGTGTGCAATCCTTCGGGCCCTGCGGAACCATCTGGCAAGATGGCAGGCCCTACGATACCATGGTTGCGATGGGTTCAGTGTCAAAGGAGTTCCGCCATGCTCAGAACATTTAAGTACCTCGCCCTTGTTATGTTGATTGCCCCGTTGGTGTCGTTGTGCCAGGCGAGGGAGTATCCCTGCCGATGGGTGTTCGTGTCGAATTCGCTGCGAACCGACCAGGACGTCAACGAGGTTGAGCGGATCGTTCGGATTGCTTCGGAGCATGGGCTCAATGGGATGGTCCTGACGGCTGGGCTGGACAATCTTGACCGGCAGCCGCCGGAGTATCTGGGCCGGCTGGCGAAGGTCAAGGCGACATGCGACAAGCTCGGTGTCGAGATCATTCCCTGCATTTTCAGCGTCGGCTATGGCGGGACCCTGTTCGCCTACAATCGCAATCTGGCGGCCGGGATTCCGGTCAACGATGCTCCGTTCGTCGTCAAAGACAGCGAGGCGCGTCTCGAAGCCGACCAGTCGGTGCGGTTCGCCAACGGCGGATTCGAGGAGCACGATGGCGACCGTCTCAAGGGGTACGGGTTCCACGACAAGCCGGGCGACGTCTCGTTCGTCGATTCGACCGTCTTTCACGGCGGCAAGGCGTCCCTGCGGTTCGAGGGCTTCGGGCGATACGAGTACGGGCACGGCCGGGTCATGCAGCAGATCGAGGTCCAGCCACACAGATGCTATCGAGTGAGCTGCTGGGTGAAGACGGATGCCCTCGAGCCGGCCAATTCCTTCCATGTGCTGGTTCTCCGCGAGGACGGTCGTGATCTGGTCCCCTATGATACCGGCGTCGTAGCCCCGGGCGACTGGCGGCGGATCGTCATGGGGTTCAACAGTCTCGGTCGCGACAAGGTCAATATCTACACCGGTGTCTGGGAGGGCAAGGCGGGACGGCTCTGGATCGACGATCTCGAAGTCCAGGAAGTCGCCTTGCTGAACGTCCTGCGACGGCCGGGAACGCCTGTGACGGTGCGAAGCGAGCGGACGGGCGAGGTCTACGAGGAGGGCAGGGATTACGGACCCATCCAGGACGAGCAGCTCAACTTCCGATTCGACCACGAGCCGCCGGCGATCCGAGTGTTGCCGGGCGGGCGCATCCAGGAGGGCGAGCGGCTGAAGGTCAGTTACTATCATGGGATGGGCGTCCACGACGGCCAGGTCACCGCCTGTATGTCCGAGCCCGAGGTCTACGAGATCTGGACGAAGCAGGCGGAACTGCTGCACAAGCATCTGTCGCCCGCGAAGTACCTGTTGAGCATGGACGAGGTCCGCGCGGGCGGGGCCTGCCAGGCGTGCAAGAGCCGCAATCTCAGCATGGCCCAGATCTTCGGCGATTGTGTCACGAAGCAGGTGGCGATCCTTCGCCGGGTGAATCCGAAGGCCGAGCTATTCATCTGGTCGGATATGCTCGATCCAAATCAGAACGCCCACGGCGACTACTACCTCGTCGATGGCGACTTTACCGGCTCGTGGGAGTATGTCCCGAAGGACTTGCGGATCGTCTGCTGGTACTTCGACATCCGCGACAAGAGTCTCAGCTTCTTCTCCTCGCACGGGTTTCAGACGCTCGCGGGCGCCTACTACGATGGGGACACGCTGGACAACCCCCGTGGCTGGCTCGACGTGCTGGACAAGACGCCGAACACGGTCGGGATCATGTACACGACGTGGCAGGAGAAGTATGAATTGCTCGGACCCTTCGGCGACCTCTTGCATTGATGAAGGATGATGGATGATTGATCATTGTGGGACGTGCCTCTGCAAATCATCAATCATCCATCATCAAGAATCAATCATTTGAGCACGCACACGGCCTGCGGCTGTTTGACCCACAGGGCGAGCGTTTCCGTGACGCTGAATTCGTATTCGCCGCCGGCGGGTCCGACGAAGCCGGTCATGAGGTCCTGACCGAGCACGATATGGGCGGATGAACTACCCGTATCCACGAGCACGCCGCCAGCGGCGAGCGCGGGCGCCTTGACGACGCCGTCGGTGACGATGTGACGCACATGCTCCATCTCCGTGTGACTTCCCTGCTTGTACCGCCGGAAGAGCAGGTTGTACAGCTTGGGAGCGAGCGCCAACGTGTACGGTCCGTGGAAACCAGCGTCGTCCAGTTCCGTGACGGCGGCGATGAGGTCTTCAGCGGCCACGCCCACCTCGCCCCACGGTTTGAGCTTGACCGAGTGTGCGCCGGACGCGTTGAGCAGGCCGGTTCCCCCCAGGCCATTGTAGACTAGTTGGTCTTCCTGGCGAGCCACTGCGATGGCGGCCTGCGCCGCGGAGCCGAGATCCAGCGGAATGCCCGCCTGCTCATGGGCCGCGATGTCACGCGAGGGCAGACTGAATTCACTCCGCAAGGCTGCCAGCGGGACTCCGGCGCCCATACTGACGGTCACCCCCTCGACGGTCTTGCCTTTGACCTCGGCATCGGCCAGGGGCAGGGCCTTGAATCCCAGCCCGAACGGCCCCATCGTGTGCAGGAGCTTTCGCCCGCTCAACTGGCCCTTGGCGGCCTCGACGACCGCGCGATCGATCTGTTCCCAGACGCCCTCTCCAAACGGCGCATCCCCTCGATGCAAGTATTGCTCCGACATAGTTGTCTCCTATTGATGATGGATGATGGATAATGGATGATTGGCAATCATCAATCGTCCATCAACAATTATCCATTCTTCCTGAGGTCCCCAATCGTCGGGACCTTCTTCTCCCCGATCTGCTGCGGCGTGGGGTCTGGCTTCGTTCCCGTCTCGGCGGCCAGCTCATCGACCTCCGCGGCGCCCTCGGCGAGGAGGCTCTCCTCGTCCTTGGCCAGAATGCAGATCAGCCGCTGGAACTCGCCCGCGTGGACGCGTTCTTCGTTGGCGATGTCGATCAGGACCTTCTTCGCCAGCTCGTTGTCCGTCGCGTCGGCGTGCGACATGTACTCGTGGATGGCCTCCTGCTCGGCCGCCAGATTCAGCCGCAAGGCTCTCAACAACTCGGAATCGGTCAGTTTGCGTCCGGGGACGACCCCGCTGAACGGATTCACAAACTCCGGCATGTCCGGACCTCCCTTTCTTTCATTGATGATTGATTATTGACGATTGATGATTCGCGACAGGCTCTGGAACGAGACGCCCGTCATCGGCCATCAATCCCTCATATACCTACTATCTTACGGTATTTGTCCTTGCCGGTTCAGTCGAAATCACGCGATTGGGTTGCGGCTGGAGAATGTCTGGCGACGGCGCATAGAAAAGCCTGCCCACCGGGGTTCGATGGGCAGGCTTGATTGTTTTTGACTGGAGGGCCTTATCTGCGGCTGCGGTGCAGCTTGTAGGCTTCCTCGCCGCCGTTGAGCAGGTAGGTGAGCGGCTGTGGCCGGTCCGTGCCCTCGATGAACTTCGGACGAGCGGACCACGGCGTGATGCTCAGCACGCCCGTCAGGTCCATCCAGTGCTGCAAGCGGGCCACCGGCAGGTTCCAGGTCATGTGGAAGTGATTGGCCGGCGGATACTGCTTGTACTCGAGCATACTGGCGTACTTCGGCGTGATAAACGTGTGCGGCCACGTCGGATTCGTCAGGTTGCACATGGCCTTGCACAGTTCTTCCGGGACCTCGGTTGTCTGGGCTTCGTCCCAGACCATGCCGAACAGGCCGCTGACGCTGCTGTAGGCCATGCGTCCGGCGAGGCCCTGGATGCCGGGGGGGGTCATGAACGTGGCGGAGTTGCCGCCGCCGGGGAAGTAGCCGGGATCGGCCTGCGGCATGGAGACCCGCTCCATGATCTGCTTGACCGTCGAGCCGGGCATGGCAGCCCAGTCGAAGGCGGCGCTGCCGGAGTTGTTGCCGTCAACGAGGCCCTTGGTGTACCAATCGGCCTTCGTGTCGAGCTTCTTGATGCCCAGCTTCTCGGCGAGAGCCTTGATTTCCCACACTTCCCAGACCTTGCGGAAGTCCATGAACAGCGGGGGATTGCCGCCGCTGAGGTAGGTCATGAAGAGCATGGTCAACAGGCCCTGCATATCGGCCTCCGTCGCGAAGGGCTGTGCGGGTTTGCTGCCGTTGTGGTCGAACGTGCTGTTGAGGAAACACTCCATCACATCGGCCACCGGCAGGGGGATGACCCGCGGGTCGCTGCCCCATTCGAGCTGGTTCATGAAACCGCCGCCGACCGCGTTGAGATCGGCCAGCAGGTCGCGGACGACCAGGTAGATCGCCAGGGACGTGTTGAACCGCTCGCTGTCGGCCTCGTTGCGGATCTCCAGGCGGTTGCCCACATAGCGGTCCACCCAGGCTCGCAGGTCCTTGAGGTCCTTTTCCTTGTAGGCCTTCTTGCTGAGCAGGTCGGCCAGGAGCTTCATGTCGAGCCGGGTGATTTCCAGGCCGAACGTGTTTCGCGTCGGGATGACGTGCGCCAGAGCGGTTTCCATGCCCATGGAGTCGTGTCCGAAGACCACGACCCGGCGGCCCCGCAGGGCCACCGCGGTCACCGCGGCGTAGCACCAGTCGATGAGGTTCTTGGCCGTTTGGTCGGTCATTTCCGGTTCCAGCCCGGTGTCGGGCCAGGTCCCGACGTTCAACGTCGCCATCCGGCCGTACTGGGCCAGGGCGCCGTTCAACGCGTGGGCGTAAACCACGCCGGGTTTCGGGCCGCTGTTGCCGCAGGTGATGTTGATCGGCGTATTGGCCGGGAACTGCTGGAGCAGCGAGATCGTCGTCAGTTGCGGGAACGACCACGGGTCCGCGGCGCAGACGATGATGTCCACGTCCGCCTTGCGGAACTGCTGTGCGACGATGTCGGCCTCGGCCTCGCCGTCCACGAGGATGTTGGAATAGACGACCGGGACCGCTGTCTTGTCGGGCAGCAGGACCTGACCGCTGATTGTATCAGCCACCATCTGGGCGACGTTGCGGCATCGGGTCCGGCTGTCCTCGTCGATTCGCGGATCGCCGACGGCAAACACGCCGATCACAGGTGTTTTCGGCGTCCCTTTGCGGATCGCCGGTAATCTCGTCGCTTCACCTCTCTTGGCCATGTGGATGCTCCTTTTCTTTATTGATGATCGATGATTGATTATTGATGATTTGCGACGTAAAGCCTGGCATTGACCCACAGGCAATTATCACTCATCCATTATCAATCATCAATTCTTTCGGGTTCTCCAGCATCTTCTTCACGAGGTCCAGGAATTCGGCTGCGTAGGCGCCATTGGCGACCTTGTGGTCCACCGACAGCGTCATGTTCATCAGCTTGCGGATCAGGATGTTGCCGTTGTCGGGGATGCAGGTGTCGGTGATTCGTCCGACGCCCAGGATGCTGCACTGGCCGGGCACGACGATTGGGATGAACGACTCGATGCCGAACGCGCCCAGGTTGCTCACGGTGATGCAGCCGCCTTCCAGGTCGGACAGGTCCAGCTTGTCGGCGCGGGTCCGCTCGATCAAAGCCTGGCTGTCGCGGGCGACCTGGCGGATGTCCTTGGTGTTCACGTCCTTGACGAGCGGGGCGACCAGGCCGTCCGGGACGGAGATCGCCAAGCCGACGTGGATCGCATCGGCCAGCTTGATTGCGTTGCCGGCGAGTTGGCCGGTCATGAGCGGGAACTTCTCCAGGCCTGTCGCGACCGCCTTCAGGATGAAGTCGTTGAAGGCGATTTTCACGCCGCCCGTCTCGTTGGCCTTCGCGCGAGCTGCGACCAGGTCGGTCATATCGACGCGGACGGTCAGGTAGAAGCAGGGGATCTCCTGCTTGGATTTGAGCATCCGTTCGCCTGTGATCCGCTGGAGCCGGTTCAGGGGGACCGTGCCGCCCAGCCTGGCCTCGGCCATCGAAGTGGCCGCAGCGGCGGGTTTTGCCGCAGGAGCCGCGGTGGGTTTGCCCTGGGCGGCGTTGCGAATGTCCATCTCGGTGATCTTGCCGGCCGGGCCGGTGCCTTTGACGGTCGCCAGATTCACGCCCAGCTCTTCCGCCAGCTTCTTGGCGCGAGGCGAGACCATGATCTTGCCGGCCGGCTTGGCGGGCTCGGGGGCCGCCTGTGGCGCCGCGGCCTGCGTCGCAGCGACGGGAGCCGATGTTGTGGCCGCCGGAGCTGCTCCGCCCGTCAAAGCGGCAATGAAGCTCTGCGGAACCTGCTCGTCCTTGTCCCCGATCACCATCAGGGGCGCGCCCACGGGCAGCGTCTGGTTGATCTCGGCCAGGATGTACTTGACGAAGCCGTTTGCCGGCGACTCCATCTCGAGCGTCGCCTTGTCCGTCTCGATCTCAAAAAGCACGTCGCCCCTCTTCACTTCGTCGCCGACCTTCACGAGGCAGTTGACGACGGTGCCCTCCTCCATTGTCTGCCCCAGCTTGGGCAGGTTGATCTCTTTTGCCATGATGATCTCCTGGATTGATTATGGATGATGGATAATGGATGATTGTCCCTTACCCATCCTCTTTTCTTTACTGGCCGACCGATTGCTTCACCGCCTCGACGATCTGCTGGAGGCTCGGGATGCTGGCTTCCTCCAGCGGCTCGCTCATCGGCGGGGGCACGTCCCTTGCCGCCAGGTTGATCGGCCGGGCATCGAGATAGTCGAAGCCGCAGGTGCCGTCCTCGAACCGATATTCCATGTACTGGCCCGCGATCTCCCGGCCCGCGCCGCACCAGCCGAAACCTTCGCTGAGCGTAATGAGCCGGCCGGTCTTGCGGACCGAATTGGCGACCGTCTTCATATCCAGCGGCTTGAGCGTCCGCAGGTCGATGACTTCGACGTCGATGCCGTGCTGATCGGCGAGGACCTTCGCGGCGTCGAGGGCCCGCATCGCCATCCGGCTGTAGCTGACGATTGTCGCATCGTTGCCGGGCCGCTTGATGTCCGCCACGCCCAGCGGGATGATGTAATCGCCCTGCGGGACCGGACCGACCTGGCCGTAGGTGGCCTTGTGTTCGATGAAGACTACCGGGTTGTCGCTGCGGATCGCGGCCTTGAGCAAGCCCTTCGCGTCGTATGGCGTCGAGGGCATGACGACGTACAGGCCCGGCGCGTGCATGAGCCAGGCTTCGAGGCTCTCGGAGTGGTGGGCTGCGATGCAGCGGCCGACGCCGCCTTCCGTGCGAAGGACCATGGGGACCTTGGCTTTGCCGCCGAACATGTAGCGGTTGTAGGCACCGACGTGGACGAGCTGGTCCATGGCGATGGTCACGAAGTCCACGTACATGATCTCGGCGACCGGCCGCATGCCGCGAAGGGCCGCGCCGACCGCGGCGCCGGTAATGGCTGCCTCGGAGATCGCGGTGTCGATCACTCGCTCTTTGCCGAATTCATCGAGAAGGCCGCGGGTCGCCTGATAGGCGCCGCCATAGAGGCCGACGTCCTCGCCGAAGACGAAGACTTTGGGATCGCGGCGCATCTCTTCGGCCTGCGCGGCCACGACCGCGCCGGCGATGTTCACCACGTCCATTCCGAACTGGGATTTGACCTGGGCCTTGGCGATCTCGGTTGCCTCTTTTTTGGTCTTGGCGCCGCAGGTGGCGAGGGCCTTGTCGAAGGCTGCGGTTGCTTCTCGCACCTTCGCAGCGGTCGCATGCTCGCTCTCGATCATCTGGGTGGGATAGCTCTCTTCGACGTATACGTCCTTGGCGACATCCTCGCCTTTGGGCCACGGGCTGTTCATCGCGAACTGCGTGGCCTCCTCAATACCGGCGAACGCCTTGTCTTTGATCTGATCGAGTTCCTGCTCGGTGCACAGGCCGTCGGAGACGAGCCTGTTTCGCAAGACGGTGATCGGGTCTCTCTCGTGCCAAGCCTTTTCCTCGGCCTTGGTCCGATAGGCCCGCGGGTCGCTGCGGCTGTGGCCGTACCAACGGTAGGATTTGCACTCGACCATTGTCATTTGACTCTGCTTGCGAGCTCGCTCAATGGCCTTGCGGATTGCCAGGTAGACCGCGACCGTGTCCTGACCGTCCACGATCATGCCCGGAACATTGTAGGCGGCGGACCGCACAGCAATGTCCTGGATGCTGCTGGCGCACGCCGTGCCCGGGACCTCGCTGCCCGAGAAGGGGACGCTCATTCCGTAGAGGTTGTTCTCGATGATGGCCACCAAGGGCACTTTCAGTGTCGCGGCCATGTTCATCGACTCGTGGAAGGTTCCGGTGTTGCAGGAACCGTCGCCAAAGAAGGACAGGACCACCTTGCCGGTGCCCTTGAACTTCTCGGCCAGCGCGGCGCCGACGGCCGGGGGCTGGTTGCCGCCGACGATGCCGGTGGAGCCCAGATTGTTCTGATGCTCGACCTCGGCGATGTGCATCGAGCCGCCGCGGCCTTTGCAGTAGCCGGTCTCCCGGCCCATCAGCTCGGCCATCATGGCGTTCCAGTGGGCCTGACGCTCCTGCTCGTTGTTGGCGTACTTGTTGCCGACCGCGCCGCAGTGGCCGTGGCCCCGGTGGGTCGAGCCGATGACGTCGCCGCGTTCCATGGCTGCGATGGCGCCGGTGGCCACCGCTTCCTGGCCGGCGTAGAGGTGCGATGCGCCCTTGATGATGTTCTGGCCCAGCAGATCGTAGACCTTCTCCTCGAAGAACCGGATCTCGTAGATGGTCTGGAGCCAGTCCTTGGCCTGGTCCAGTGTGATGTCGCCGGAGCGGATCAACTCCTTGACCGTCGGAATAGGCTGTTTGCGGGTATCTTCGATGGAGAGATTCATGTCAACAACTCCTGAAAAAGGGCGATGTCCCACCCCCCGGCGGACCCCCGCCGGATAACCTCTGAGAGGGGGCATTGAAAGAGCGGTAATATAGCAGATTCCAGCGTTCCGAACAAGCCTGAGATTCCATTTCCCCGTTTTTTGCCCCTTGCCCTCGTTCTTGCCTACCGACAACGATAACATGTTGGTGGACAGGCAGTTAGAGTATGTGAGGGGACGGCCGAACGCCGGCCCTCTCCGGTTATCCCGGCGAGAGTGGGGACCCTGTGAGCATGATTCCTCTTCATTTGAGCTGTGATGTTGTCCTGTGTCCTTGACAAAGCTCCTATCAGTGTGTATCTTCTATGTAGATACATTGGGAGGCAATGATATGACGACACGAGTCCAGAAGTGGGGCAATAGTCTTGCGCTGCGGATTCCCAAGCCGTTGGCTATCGAGGCAGGCCTGAAGGACGATTCGCCCGTTGAATTGTCCCTCCAAGAGGGCAAGCTGATCATTGCTCCCGTCATCAAGTCGTCGGTTAGCCTTGACGACTTGTTGGCGAAGGTAACCAAGAAGAATCTCCACGGCGAGGTGGACACGGGCCCTGCACTCGGGAGGGAGGTCTGGTGAAACGCGAGATGTACGTTCCGGGGCGTGGCGATGTGGTGTGGATTACTCTGAACCCCCAAGCCGGACACGAGCAGTCAGGACGTCGTCCCGCGGTCATCGTGTCGCCGACTGCGTACAACGGCAAGGTTGGTCTGGCCCTGCTGTGCCCGGTTACCAGCCAGGTTAAAGGCTATCCGTTCGAGGTCCCCATTCCGCAAGGGTTGGCTGTGACCGGCGTCGTTCTCGCGGATCAGATCAAGAGCTTGGACTGGCGAGCCAGAGAAGCAGAGTTTGCGTGTTCTCTGCCCACCGAGACAGTATGCGATGTGTTACGAAAAGCCGTCGCATTGCTATCCTGAACCCCAGGACGTGAAAGGAAGCGATTGTATGGCTGTGTTGGGGCAGCGGATGCTGGAGAGGGACAAGGAACCCGATGGCGAGAGCGTGCAGGGATGGCTCGGGACTCGCAACTCCAAGCGGTGGACGCGGCTGCTGGAGTTCATCGACGAAAACTATCCCGGGGTTTTCACGCCGGACTGGATCTTCAGCGGCAAAAAGTACGGCTGGTGCCTGCGGTTCAAGAAGTCCAAGTCGTTCTGCACGCTGATCCCCGAACGCAACCGGCTCCTCGTCCAGATCGTCTTCGGCGCCGAGGAACGCGCGAAAGCGGAGAGAGTCCTCCCGGAACTGAGCCCGGAGGTTCGCGAGGCCTACGCGAACGCGACCACCTATCACGACGGCAAGTGGCTCGCTCTGGTTCTGGACCGGGATGCGGTCCAGGCCGACATCGAGCGGCTGCTCGCGGTCAAACGCAAACCCAAACGCTGCTGACTTCTGCCTCATCACACAGTAGGCATGTGCATCCGTCGGGTGTAAAAGGCCCTGTGCCACGACTCTGTCATTCCTGCACCAAACAGGAATCCAGGGACCTTGTGGGATTGAGCACGACACTGGAGAGTGGATTCCCGCTTTCGCGGGAATGACAAGCGCGGGCGGGGGGCAGCGCATCGAGAATCTGGTAGAGTCTCTCGCCACGACCCTGTCATTCCTGCACCAAGCAGGAATCCAGGGACCTTGCGGGGTCGGGCACGACACTGGAGAGTGGATTCCCGCTTTCGCGGGAATGACAAGCGCGGGCGGGGGGCAGCGCATCGAGAATCTGGTAGAGTCCCTCGACACGACCCTGTCATTCCTGCATCAAGCAGGAATCCGGGGACCTTGCGGGATCGGGCACGACACTGGAGAGCGGATTCCCGCTTTCGCGGGAATGACAAGCCGGGGCGTGATGTATGGAACCGGGAGCCGAACCGTTTGACCGTTGCGGTATCATCGCATACAATCGCAACGATTGGATCCGTGCCTGCTGTATGCGCCGCGGCGGATGCGGCGAGAGGCAGGTGCATCATTGATTCAGACTCTGCGGGGGAGAGAAGGAGTGCCACATGCTGCAAATACCCCAACGCATGTCACGATGGCGACGAGGATTGCCCGTGTTGTCCCTGCTGGTCGTTTGCGCGTCGCTGTCCGCGACGGCCCCTGCGGGCGGCAGAACGGGACTGCTCAAGGTCTCAGAGAACAAGCGGTTCCTGGTCCACGAGGATGGAATGCCGTTCTTCTATCTGGGCGATACCGCGTGGGAGCTTTTCCATCGGCTCAATCGCGAAGAGGCGGACCGGTACCTCGCAAACCGGGCGGCGAAGGGCTTCACCGTGATCCAGGCGGTTGCGATTGCCGAGGTGGACGGGCAGAGGGACCGGAATCCTTATGGCCATCTGCCGCTGATCGATCAGGACCCTGCTCGGCCGGCGGTCAAGGACGGGCCCGACAATGACTACTGGGATCATATCGACTACATCGTCGCCAAGGCTAACTCACTCGGCTTGTTCATCGGCTTTCTCCCGACGTGGGGGCGGTACTGGCATGACAAGGTGAAGGACGACAAGCCGCTATTCACCGTCGAGAACGCCGAGACCTACGGCCGGTGGGTCGGGCAGCGGTACAAGGACGCGTCGAATATCATCTGGATTCTCGGCGGCGACCGCACCATCGACAATGACCAGCAGAAGGAGATCATCCGGGCCATGGCCCGCGGGCTTCGCCAGGGCGACGGCGGCGCGCATCTGATGACGTTCCATCCCCGTGGCGGCTCGGGCTCGTCGAAGGATTTCCACAACGACGACTGGCTCGATTTCAACATGCGTCAGAACGGGCACAATGCCAAGTTCAACGAAGGGTACCAGAACACGCGAGCGGACTATGACCTTACGCCGATCAAGCCGGTGCTCGACGGCGAGCCGATGTACGAGGATCATCCGGTCTCCTTCCGCGCGAAGGACCTGGGCCATTCGATTTCGTCCGACATTCGCCGGCCGCTGTACTGGGACCTGTTCACCGGCGCCTGCGGGCACACCTACGGGCATCACTCCGTCTGGCAGATGTGGCAACCAGGCCGGGACCCGATCAACAACCCGCTCATGCCGTGGTTCGAGGCCATCGATCAGCCCGGCGCAGGGCAGATGCAGTACGGCCGATGGCTCATGGAGTCGCGGCCGTTCCTGTCGCGTGTGCCGGACGACTCGATTGTCGTCGTCCATCGGTCGGACAGTTCGGTCTCCGCGCAGAAACGCGATGCGATCGTTGAGACGAAGCTGACCCATGTGGCGTACACTCGGGACACGAGCGGCAAGGCGGTGCTTTACGTGAATGGCAAGGTCGTTGAATCGGGCAACGTCGTCGGCGATCTGTCCAACTGGAAGGATGATCTCCGCCTGGCGCTCGGCAATGAACTGACGGAGGATCGGCCGTGGCTGGGTGAGTTGCACCGGGTGGCCCTCTACGCCCGTGCCCTGGATTCCCGTGCGGTTGCCCGGTCGGCTGAGGGGGGGCGGAACCAGGGGCCGGACGAACCCGTGGTGCTGTACGAGTTCCGCGAGGGGACCGGCCCAATCGCCAAGGACACCTCCGGCACTGGGACCCCGCTGAATCTTCGGGTGAAGGATGCTTCGACCGTTCGGTGGCTTAGCGGTGGCGGCTTGCAGATCGTCGGTTCGGCGCTGATCGCCTCGTCCGAGCCAGCAACGAAGTTGATCGAAGCCGTGAAGCGGTCGAAGGCCATCACGATGGAAGCCTGGATCAAACCGGAGAACACGGTGCAGGCCGGTCCGGCGCGGATCGTCACCATCTCCCGCGATTCAGGTGTGCGCAATGTGACCCTCGGCCAGAAGGCCGGGGCCTACGAGGTCCGCCTCCGCACGACCGCGACCTCGGCCAATGGGGAACCGGCCCTGTCCTCACCGGGCGACGACACCCCGGCCGGACCGCTTCTGCCGACCGCCGTGCCGGGCGCGGGTCGATACCGCTTTGTGGGCACGCGCGACGCCGATGGGTCGTATGCGATGGTATACGCGCCGATCGGCCGGGCCTTCAAGGTCCGCATGGATGTCGTCAAAGGCGAGAAGGTGAGAGCCTGGTGGTACAACCCCCGCAATGGCCAGGCCGACGCCATAGGCGAGTTCCCGAACGCAGGCGAGCGTCAGTTCCTCCCGCCGGACAAAGGCGAGATGCTCGACTGGGTCCTCGTCCTCGACGACGCCTCCAGGGATTTTCCACCGCCCGGCGCGCGAGCCAGGACAACGCTTGGCGTGGAAGGGACGCGGTTCACGCTGAACGGCAAGTCGGCTTTCCTCCTGGGCATCAGCTACTATGGCGGCCTGGGCGCGTCGCAAGACTCGATCCGTCGCGATCTCGATGATGTGCAGCGTTATGGCTTCAACTGGCTTCGCGTCTGGGCCACCTGGGGCCTGGGCGATGCGGATGTCTCCGCCGTCGATGCGCAGGGTCTGGCGAGGGAGCCGTTCCTCGGCAGGCTCAAATGGCTGGTCGGCGAGTGCGACCGCCGGGGGCTGGTCGTGGACGTGACCCTCACGCGGGACGCCGGCGGTCGGCTGCCGGACTTTGCGGCGCACCAGCGAGCGGTGACCACCCTGGTCGAGGCCCTCAAGACGCATCGCAACTGGTATCTCGACCTGGGCAACGAGCGGGATGTCCGCGACGGCCGTTATGTGTCCATCTCGGAGGTCAAGGCCCTGCGGGACCAGGTGCGCCGGATCGATCCGCAGCGGCTGGTCACCGCCTCTTTCGGCGGGCACGATCTGAGCGAAGAGGATGTGCGGGAATCGCTGGCGACGGCCGGCCTCGATTTCCTCTGTCCCCACCGGCCGCGACACGCGGGATCGTCGCAGGAGACGGAGGGCCGCACTCGGGAACTGCTGGCCCTGATGAAGAAGATCGGCCGGGCAGCGCCGGTGCACTATCAGGAGCCGTTTCGACGCGGCTACACCGAGTGGGAACCCGCGGCCGCCGATTTTGTTGCGGATCTCCGCGGCGCCGTGGTCGGCGGAGCCGCCGGCTGGTGCTTCCACAACGGAACTCAGCGAAGCGCGTCGGACCAGGAGCCTCGTCGATCCTTCGACCTGAGCGCCCGGCGTTTGTTCGACCAACTGGACGGTGAAGAAGCGGCGTTTGTTGCCCAAGCCTCGCGAATGATGAACGAATGAAAAGGGCAGCCCAGGGGTTGCGTACAGCAAAACCCAGGAACTTGTTTGCCTCAG
>CAZDTD010000005.1:0-59410 GCA_964507995.1 uncultured Pirellulales bacterium
CGGTCGATCCGGGCACGTCGGGCCTTCTGGCCTGGTACAAGTTCGACGGCGATCTCAAAGACGCCGCCGGCGCGAATCATGGCGCTGCGGTCGGCGACGCCAAGACCGCCACCGACGCGACACGCGGCCAGGTCCTCGTGCTCGACGGCATCGGCGACGCGGTGGATGTTCCGCCCCTCGGAACCTCGCAGACGCTGACGATGGCCATGTGGGTCAACACATTGATTGATCCTGTGCCCTTCGAGCTCCTCAGCTTCTTCCACAGCGACGATTGGACTGCCGGCGATGTTCACTGGCGCTATGGTTACGGCAAGGTCGATTCCGGCCTCTACGGCCTGAGCAACACGACGGGCAAGTCCGTGGCCAAGGCCAACCAGTGGAACCACGTGGCGATCACCATCTCGGACACCGAATGGGCCATGTGGCTCAACGGCTACAAGGAGGCCTCGCAGACGCTCACGGCGGCACAGACGCTGACCCTGGGCGACGGTCTGATCGGCGCCTGGCGAAACGGTACCTCGATCGAACGAGGCTTTACCGGCATGATCGACGACGCCCGGTTCTACGACCGCGCCCTGTCGCAGGAAGAGATTGGGTCCCTGGCCGGCAAGACGTCGCCGTTCCCCAAACCGTTCTGACAGCCCGCACGGCGGTTTCCTTGCGTTCAGACCGCCGGGATAGTCATACGAACCCGAGGCCCGCGTCCATCCGACGCGGGCCTCGGCACTTGTAGGGTGCGTACTACGCACCAACTCTTGCGTCTCCGAGGGGGCAATGGTGCGTGATACGCACCCTACAACTGCGGCGAGATCTCGAACGTGTCCTTGTCCAGGTCGATTGTGACAGTCGTGCCGTCGGCGAAGGAGGTCCGCTGCCTGCGGAACGATTCGTCGAGGAACTCGTGCTTCGTCATTTCCAGCAGGCCGACCCGCTGATTCAACGCGCACATCGTGCGGACCTGCGTCAGCTCGTCGTCGCCCGGCTCCAGGGACAGATAGGGCATCCCGGCGTTCGCCAGGCCGTGCAGATAGCCGAGGTCGGTCTGCGGAATGCCCCAGTTGCCCTTGCTGAGCGACCAGGGCAGCAGCAGGGCATCGTGGTAGACGAGGTTGAACAGGGGGACAGGGATTCCCATCGCGGGTCCCTCGCCCGGGCCGGGGTCGAGCGGATACGGACCGTGATGGACCAGGTCGATGTGGGGGATGGCCCAGTCCGCCGGCTCCTCGGAGCTGACGACGCCGCCTTTCGATCGGATGAAGTCCATGCACATGCCTCGATACCGCAGACAGTCGGCGCGGGTGGCGGGATGGTCGGGGTGGTAGCATTCATCGGGCGGGACCACCGCGAAGACGTCGAGATACGCGCCTCGCACCTTGATGCCGCGATCGAGCAGCCAGGTGTAGTTCTTTCGGACGTGGCCCGGGGCCAGTCTGGGACAGAGGATCGATTGTTTGCCGCCGTACCAGATGCTGTGGAAGGGACGCTGGCCTTCGCGGTCCAGGATCGTGTGGTTCGGGTCGTAGGATTTCGCGTCCACGTAGTAATCGCGATATTGATCGTGGATTGCGAAAACGAAGCCCAGTTTGTCGCAGGCGTCGGCCAGGCGTTTCATCGCTTCCCACCCTCCGGCGTCCGGACAGGGTGGAATGATGTCTGGATGCAGGTTGTCGTAGCCGCGGAAGCCCCAGCCGTCGAGGTGGACATATGCACGGCCGATTCCCTTCTCCGCCAACCGGCGAAGCTGCTCTGCCCGTTCGTCGAACGTGGCCACTTGGTGGTTTTGCGCCGGGTTGTCCTTGCTGTAATACTGGGACTCGGCCTGAATGTGATAGAGAATCGATGTGTGAATGACAGGTGACCCGACGAGTTTGCCGACCAGCGGATTGCGAGCGATCTTCTCCCGGAGCGAGACGAAGTGGCCGGTCTCCTGCACGTATTGGCGGTACCGCTTGGTCATGGTGACATAGTTGCCCCTGGCGAAGAAGCACAGTCGAACCCGGCGGGGATAGCGCATTTCGCCGAGCGAATGGACCCATCGAAGCTGCATCCGGGTCGGCCCGCCCGCCGGATGTTCGAACCGGCAGCCGGCGTCTTCGGGCGTCTCGATCAGGACCAGCATGGCGGCCTGGCTCTGTTGATGTCCCCACCAGGGCATGTACAAGCCCCGGCCGTAGCTCATCGTGTCGTAGAGCCGGACCTGCTTGGGCCAGCTCTTCGGCAGGAGCATGCCCTGCATGAACGGGACCACGGTGGCGTCGAACGAATTCTCGGTTGACGCGGGCGGCCAGGCGCACTCCAGGACCGCCGCACCTTTCTCGCGGGCGATCAGTTCGCAGACGAGTTCCTCGTCCGCTCCCTCCAGGCAGAGGAACAGATCGATCCCCACGTCGATCTGTGTTCCCTCCTGGCTGAAACTGCCGAGCGAGATCTTCACGCCGGTCTTGAAGCCCGTCCGGTAGGCCGATACCGTTCGCTTGCCTGCATCGGCCAGGCGGAGGGCAAACTGTTTGCCCGAGGTTTCGACAAGGAAATCGCCGCCGGATGAGGCGACGGTGGACCAGGTGGAACCGCCGGCCTGGATCGTCGTCGCCAGTGTGGCCGGATTCAGCTCCACGGAGGTCTTCGTGCCGCGGATGAGCCACACGTCGCCTTTCTGCGTGACTTCGACGGCGGGACTGCCGCAGTCGGTCTGTGTCGGGGCCGCCTCGGGCCAGGCGACGCCTGTCGCGCACAGCAGGATCGGCAGAAATCCCAGGAACAGACGGTGTCTCGATGTTATGAAGGTCATCTTTGCCATTGGTTTAGACTCCCTATTCTGATGGTTCTATGAACAGGGGGCCATCATACCTGCCTTGTGGCTGCGTGTCGATGATCGTAGAATGGGCGGCGTGGCAATGAAAAGGAAATCGATATGAGAAATCGCCTGAGTGTTGTATTGGCCATTTGGGGCATCGTCGGGATCGCGATGGCTTCCGACGAGATGAGAATCACATCGCCGAATGGCGATCTTGTCGCGACGTTCGCTGTCAGGGATTTTGACGGCACGAAAGGCTGCCCATGCTATCGCGTGGAGTTCAAGGGCCGACCGGTCATCGCGGAATCGAGGCTCGGCCTCGAACTGGACAGCGGCATGCTGGGCGAGGGACTGACCCTCGCCGGCCAGACAGCGAATCGGCGCGATTCCACGTGGAAGCCGGTCTGTGGCGAGCGGGCCGAGATTCGCGACTGTTACAACGAGGTTGTTCTGGAGTTAAAGGAGACAAACGGGCTGGGACGCACCCTGCTTGTGACATTTCGGACCTACGACGAAGGCGTCGCATTCTGCTATACGCTCCCCAAGCAGACACAGACGGAGAACGTCCGCATCAAGCGGGAGATCTCCGAGTTTCGGTTTCTCGCGGACCATGCGGCGTGGGCCACCTACTCGGCGCAGGGACTCTATGAGAAGGTGACACTGAGCGGGGTCAAGCCGGCCTGCGAGCGGCCGCTGGTCGTGCAGATCGCCGACGATCTCTACGCGGCGCTGGCGGAAGCCAGGCTGGTCGATTACGCCCGGATGAAGTTTGCGCCGCTCGACGGGGTCCCGCATGCTCTGGAAGGCAGGCTGGATGGCGACGTGGTTTCGTCGCTGCCGCTGACGACGCCCTGGCGGGTCGTCCTGGCCGCGGAAAGCCCCGGCCGGCTGCTCGAAAACAACACGATCATTCTGAATCTCAACGAGCCTTGCGCGATCGGCGACACGTCCTGGATCAAGCCGGGCAAGGTGATTCGCGAGGTCTCGCTATCGACCGCCGGCGGCAAGGCCTGCGTGGACTTTGCCGTCCAGCGGGGTCTTCAATACGTGGAGTACGACGCAGGCTGGTACGGTCCTGAATCCGATCCGAACTCCGACGCCACGACGGTGACCCTCGATCCCCAGCGTAGCAAGGGACCGCTCGATTTACGCGAAGTGATCCACTACGCGAACGAGCGGGGCATCGGGATCCTCGTTTATGTGAACCACATCGCGCTGGAAAGGCAACTCGATCAGTTGCTGCCGCTCTACAAGAGGTGGGGCATCAAGGGCATCAAGTTCGGGTTCGTCAACGTGGGCTCGCAGCGTTGGACCCGCTGGCTGCACGACGCGATCCGCAAGTGCGCCGCACATCAGTTCATGGTGGACGTGCACGACGAGTACCGTATGACGGGTTTCAGTCGGACGTACCCGAACCTCATGACCGTCGAAGGGATCCGCGGGGACGAGGCCAGGCCGACGAACGAGCAGACGCTCATCTACGCCTTCACCCGCATGATTGCAGGTCCGGCGGACAACACGGTGTGCTGGAATGACTCCCGCGTAACGGTGAACTCGACGCACGCCTATCAACTGGCCAAGCCGGTGGTGCTGTTCAGTCCGTGGCAGTTTCTATTCTGGTATGATCGGCCGGCCGTGGTCGAGGACACGCCGGAACTGGAGTTCTACAACCATCTTCCGACGACCTGGGACGACACGCGGGTCATTCACGGCCGGATCGGGGACTACGCGGCGGTTGCCCGTCGCAAGGGCGAACAGTGGTTCATCGGCTGCATGAACGCTGGGCAACCGCAGGCATTCGACGTGCCGCTGGATTTCCTGGATGCGAGCCGACGGTACACCGCCCATATCTACACGGATGACCCGGCTGCTCCAACGCGAACCCACGTCCAGATCGAACGACTTGCTGTCGATCGAGGAACGACGCTCAAGATTGCCTTGCCCGCACGCGGAGGCGAGGCGATCCGGATCGAGCCGGTGTTTGAATGATGAAAGACGAGATAGGACTTATGGGACGGATGAGGCCTGTTCGTTTTATCGGTCCCCTTTGTCCTGCGAGCGGCTTTTTCGCACGTGTTCTCGGGGATTCTCCGGGGAATCGAATTAAGGTGCCTCTGCGAATTGCCGAGACACGTCGTGGGACGGATCCTGCGGCGTCGTAGGGGATGCGTCCTGTGTCGCGCGGTTGCACGCACGGCGCACGACGCACGACGCCTGTGAAGGAGCATCAGGCATGGTGACGGCAACTCAAGAGTGCCCCACTCGATTCGGCGAAGGCATCCTTGCCTCCTACCCCGACCCGCTGAGAACCTGTATCTGGAATGCGATCATCGAGAAGGCCACGGACGTGCATCTGCATTGCGTCGCCGAGGGGCTGCGGGTGCTGCATCGCGTCGATGGGATCATTCACCCGAAAGAGGTGCTCCCGCCGGGCGAAGGGCGAACGCTGCTGAACCAGTTGAAAAGCGCATCGGGCCTGAACTTCATCCGTTCCTTCATGCCCACGGAAGGCCAGCTCGTCTGGCCGGATGGCGATGTTCGCTGGGAGATCCGGGTTACGCTGACGCCCGTGCGAGACCGGGAATCCGCACACCTGCGTCTGCTGAGCATGCCGCGAGACGAATGGGACATCGCCCGTCTCGGTTTCATGCCGGCCGATCAGGAGAAGGTCACGACAGCCGTCCGTTCGCTCAACGGCCTGGTTTTGATTACCGGACCTACCGGCTCGGGCAAGACGACGACGATGTACTCGCTGGCTTCCCAGATGGATCTCGAAACCACGACGACCTACTCCATCGAGGACCCGGTCGAGTTCCGCCTTCCCTACGTTCAGCAGATCGAGGTCGACGAGCGGCATGGACTGACGATGCACGAAGGGCTGCGGACGATCCTCCGCATGGACCCCGATCTGATCCTCGTCGGCGAGATCCGCGACGCGGATTCCGCAATGGTGGCGGCGCGTGCGGCGTTGTCAGGTCGGCTCGTGCTGGCGACGATTCACGCCCAGGATGCGGCGGGCGCCATCGATGCCCTTCACTATCTCGGCGTGCCGCATCATGTTATCGGCAGCTCGCTGCGGCTGATCATCGCTCAGAACCTGATTCGACGGCTCTGTCCCGAGTGCGCTCAACCCGTTGCGCTCGGGGACCAGGACCGCGAGTTGTTCGCGCAATCCGCGATGGAAACGCCGGATCATCTCATGCAGGCCGGAGGCTGCCCGGATTGCCATTCATACGGATATAAAGGTCGCACGGGGGTGTTCGAGGTGGCCCAGGTGGACGACGAAGTCGCGACGTTCATCCGTTCCGGCTCGCATCACCGCGAGATCACCGACTGCTTCCGCAAGAAAGGCACGCGTTCGATGGCCGCCGACGGCCTCGAGAAGGCGGCGCTGGGCGTCACGAGCATGGAGGAGGTCCGCCGGGTTTGTGCGTTCAACCGCGGCATCGAGCTGATGCGGCGGCTGGCCGATCCGTTGTCGCTGGACATCCCGGAACCGGCTCGTTCAGAATGACAGTTGAAACAGGAACCGAGATTGGAGTAGTATCCGTACCCATGAACCTGCCTGCATATATCGATGGTCTGCCCAACCTCTGCGGCTCGGAGACGATGATTGCCGACGCGGTGGCGAGGGCGACCCCCCGTCGTTCTGAAAACCATGCGGATTGGACCTCTGTCAAAAGCGCGTACGCCATCGCGCTGCACATGCACCAGCCGCTGATCCCCGACCCGGACCAGGAGCTTTCGCACGCGCCGATCATCAGCAATCTCCAGCACATGATGAATCACCCGAACGTGGGCGACAACCACAATGCGGCGGTCTTTCACTGGTGCTACAAACGGATGGGAGAGTTCATCCCTCAGCTCGTGGCCGAAGGCAAGCAGCCTCGCGCGATGCTCGACTACTCCGGCACGCTGCTCCACGGCCTGTACGCGATGGGCCTGCACGATGTCTTCGAGAGCCTCCGCACGATCACATGCGATCCGCGATATCGCGATTGTGTCGAGTGGCTCGGCTGCCCCTGGGGCCATGCGGTCGCGCCTTCGACTCCCGTCCAGGACTTCCGGCTGCACGTCCAGGCTTGGCGGCATTTCTTCGCGGCGTTGTTCGGGGTCGAGGCCCTGGCCAGAGTGCAGGGATTCTCGCCTGCGGAGATGGCGCTGCCGAACCATCCTGACGTCTTTTACGAGTTCGTCCGGACCCTGAAGGACAACGGCTATCGCTGGGTTCTCGTCCAGGAGCACACAGTCGAGCAGGTCGAAGACGGTCACTCTCTCAAGTATCCGCACCGCCCACACCGGCTCGTCGCCCGCAACTCGCAGGGCCAGACGCTCTCGATCACCGCGATTATCAAAACGCAGGGCAGCGACACCAAGCTCGTCGGACAGATGCAGCCGTACTTCGAGGCCAAGGGCCTGAACCGGATCGAACTGGGCGGCAAGGCCGTGCCTGCGCTGGTCACCCAGGTCGCCGATGGCGAAAACGGCGGCGTCATGATGAACGAATTCCCACCCAAGTACACGCAGGTGACGGAGGAAAGCAGCGGCACTCCGACGCCGCCGGTGAACGTCACCGAATATCTCGACTATCTCGACTCGCTCGGCGTCCGCGAGGAGGATTTTCCCACAATCCAGCCGATCCTGCAGCATCGGATCTGGTCGAGATTCCAGCCGGGCGATGGGCCCGAGGCTCTGAAACAGACCATCGAGCAGTTGTCCCGTGAGGACTCGCGATTCCACGTCGAAGGCGGAAGCTGGACGAACAACATCTCCTGGGTCAAGGGTTACAAAGGCGTTCTGGAGCCGATGGAAGCCGCCAGTGTCATGTTCAACGAAAAGATGTTGCGTCCCGGCGTCTCGTCATCCGATCCGCACTATCGCAACGCACTCTTCCACCTGCTCACGAGCCAGACCAGTTGCTACCGCTACTGGGGCGAGGGCATCTGGACCGACTGGGGCCGAGAGTTGTGCCGACGCACGATGGAAGCCTTGCGCTGATTGGCGTTAGAGCGACAGGAGGTACTCGATGAGTGCGTCGAGGTCGTCTGGGCTCAGTTGCGAAGTCCGGCCGTGCTGGTTGTTCGGGTTCTTTGTGGTGAAGATCTCCTTGAGGGTGACGGCGCTGCCGTCGTGGAGGTAGGGACCGGTCCGCCAGAGCTCGACGCAGGTCGGCGTGTCGAACTCATCGCTGCGATCCAACGCGGACCTTGTGCCGACGTTGTAGATCTTGAGCGATGTGAAGAGGGGGGCCGGATGGCAGGCGGAGCAGCCCACCGCAGGGTCCTCAAAGATTTGCTTGCCTTTGCGGGCCTTCGGAGAGAGCTGGCCGTTGACTAAGTGCGGGCTGGCCTCGGGCTCCATCGAACGCAGGTACGCGCGGACCGCGTTGAGGTCGCCTTCCTCGATCTCGCGGAACTGGATGAATTCAAAGCCCTTCAGCGTGGCCTCCTCCATATTCGCGCGGATGGCCAGCGACATGGCCGGCGGGGTCCTGTCCGACCAGAGCAGCGAACGAGCGTTCTTCGGGGTGCCGATGCCGTCGTTGAGCAGATCCCAGTTCAGGCCGTCGGCCCGGCCGCCTGGGTGGCATGTCGCGCAGCTCAGCCAGTTCTGAAAACTGTGTCGGCCGTCGTGGAAGACGAACTCGCCGTGCCGGACGGCGTCAGGCGCCGGCTGCGTACCCAAGCCGATCCGCTTGAGCACCCGACAGCGGTCGGGGTCCAGGGCCAGCACTTCGCCGGAATAGTAACTCGCTACCATCAACTGTTTGCCGTCCGGAGACAGGGAGATCGCCCGCGGGCCCTTGGCGGCGATCGGGACGCGAGTCATCAGGTCCGCCGCATACAGGGCGCTGAGGTGGTAGGACAACTCTTCGCGTTTGCTCGGGTCTTCCCGGATTTGTTGCCAGATGGCCGCTGCGTCGTTGGCCTGCGTGAGGGCCGGATCGGAAAAAGCCGGATCCGTTTGGAGTCCCGCGTTTACGCGGGTCGGACCGGTCTTCCCGCCTGAAGGCGGGACTCCGAACGGCTGCGCTGTAGGGTGCGTACTACGCACCAACTCTTGCTGGCCCTTGAGAAGTCCGTGAAGCCGGCCCAGATCGATCCGAGCGATCTGGTGCGCGCCGGCGATGCTGATCCACGCCGTTTTGCCATCGGGTGAGAGGGCGATGCCCCAGGGGTCCGCCGCACCCTCGGTCACCGTGTCGAGCAGGACGGTCGCGTAAACCTGTCTCTGAACCAGATCGATAATGCTCAGTGCGTTTGTGCTGACCCAGCCGCGGTCGAGCTGCGTCGTCGGCAGCATGGTGCGACCCCGCGTGTGGACCACGTAGGCCCACCGGCCGTCGGGCGAGATGCGAATGTTGCGAACGGCGCAGGAATTATCCGGCAAAGCGACATCCGCGATCTTCTCGCCCTCGTCGAGATCGATGAGCGTGACGAGCGACGTGGACGCGTGCTCGGCGGCGGAGCCCGAAGGCAGCAGATTGGCGACGACGGCAATTCGCTCGTCCGGCGTGATCGCCGCAGAATAGGGGTGGTTGCCGGCGGGGATGGGCGGCCGCTGCGTGCCGCTCCGGGTGTCCACGAGGGTGACGGTATGCAGGCCGAAATCGCAGACGACGAGAATACCTTTCTTCGTCGCAGCCGCCAGACCGATGGGTTTGGGCCCGACGAAGAACCGCCGGAGGATCTCGCCTGTTTGAACATTCGCCTCTGCCACGGTCCCCGCATCGTATTCGCAGACAGCGACTGTCTCGGCCGAAGTCCAGGCGAGAGCCGAGGGTTTGCCCCGCAGTTGGATCGTCTTGTTGAGGTCGCCGGTCCGGGAGTCGAGGATGTACAGATAACCCGCGGTGCGGTCCGAGACGGCGAGCATGCTGGCGTCCGGCGAGAACGCCAGATCGAACGGCGAACGGTACGCCCGCTCCTGACGCGGTGGCAGGGGCGCGTCCATGCCGGGATCTCTCATTGGCATCCCTCGTCCCATGCCCTGGGCGAACAGACCATTGCCGTCCCCGACGTGCCCGAGGAACAGGATCAACGACGCAAGCGCAACGACTGTGACGACCAGTGAGTTTCTACGCATACCAGGCACGTTCTCGTTCCTTGAGTCCATCGAGTATCTTCTTTGTAATGATCGCATCTTCCCGTGCCTGGAAGTCGAACATGCCGACGCAGATGAAGTCGGCGCCGCCTTCGAAGGCGTATTGGAATCCGCTGGTGGGGTGGATCGCGCCGGCGGCGAGCGTCTTGAACGCAATCCAGGGCTTCTTCACCGTCTTCATGAACTGGATGGTCTTCTCCGGCGTCGGCTCCCAGAAGTTGTCCGCATCGTTGTCGATGACCTCTGTTCCCTGGCCCGGCCGCCGGGATGACCAGTAGTTCGAGTGGTGCAGCGTCTTGACGTAGAAATCGGGATCGAAACCCCGAGCTTCGGAGTTGACGATCACGTCGAGCATGTGGGCGCCGAGGCCGCCCGGGACGCCCTGCGACTTGATGAACTCGACGCACTCACCGAGCTTGTCGACGTGGCCCTCCTTGAGCCAGCGGTCGCCGATGACGCCCTGGATGTAGACGGCCGAAGCGCCCCAGTCGATGGAGGCCTTGATGTTGCTTTTGAGATCGTTCGGTTCGGGATGTCCCTCGGCGATCCACTGAATCTTGCCGCCCCGGTTCCAATGGGCCTTGAAGACGTCCATCGGCTTCTTCCGGGGATCGGCGATGATCGCATTGACGCCGCACTCTTCGAGAATCGCGAGCGTCTCAAGGACCTTCTCCGGCGTGTTGTAGTTCTCCATCAGGTTGTGTATGTAGACGAGGTCCCTTGCGTGGGACCAGCCGCTGATGAGATTGCCGCCGGAGATCAGTCGGCTCAGCGTGAGGTTCTTGATCCGGCCCATCGGCATGCCGTTGACTCTGGCCGTGGCGCCGGCGGTTGATGTCTGACTCCGTCCCATTGCCGCTCCCGCCGCGACGGCCACGGACGCCTTCATGAACTCCCTGCGATCGACTTGCTCTGGCATAGCCTGCACCCTTTACAGTCGGTAGCCATTTGTCATCAGACTCAGTATACGATCTCGGGTCTATTCCATCAAGGGACTTCACCGGCTGATTCAGGGCCGTTGCGAAAGACGTTGAAGGGTTCCACCGGTTCGGATATGCTTGGCTGGTCCGGCGGCTCCTCGATGGAAGTTGATTCTTGCGAAAGGTCAGGATATGAAGGCTTCCGACAAAGGCACACCACTCTCTTCGGCATCGGTCTCTCGTCGCACTGCGCTGGGCACGGGATTGGCTGTCGCAGCGTTCACCGTGGTGCCCAGGCACGTGCTCGGCGGAACGGGCAATACGCCGCCCAGCGAGAAGCTCCACATCGCCGGCGTCGGCATCGGCGGCCAGGGGGCCAGCGACCTGAACGACGTTTCCAGCGAGAACATCGTGGCCCTGTGCGATGTGGACTGGGACTACGCCGGGCACACGTTCCGCAAGTACCCCAGAGCCAAGCAGTACAAGGACTTTCGCATCATGTTCGAGAAGGAGAAGGGCATCGACGCGGTTGTCGTGGGCACGCCCGACCACAATCACGCGGTCGTGAGCATGATGGCGATCAAGCTGGGCAAGCATGTGTACTGCGAGAAACCCCTGACGCGGACGGTGTACGAAGCGAGGGCCCTGGCCAAGGCCGCCCGCGAAGCCAAAGTTGCGACCCAGATGGGCAACCAGGGCATGGCTTTCGAGGGCAATCGGCTCATCAACGAATGGATCTGGGACGGCGCGATCGGGCCTGTGCGGGAGGTCCATTGCTGGTCGGATCGCCCCACCCACAGCGGCAAGCCGCCTCTGTACTGGGCGCAGGGCATCGAACGCCCCAAGGACACGCCGCCGGTTCCCAAGACGCTGGATTGGGACCTGTGGCTCGGTCCCGCTCCCTATCGGCCGTACCATCCGGCGTATGCTCCCTTCGCCTGGCGCGGCTGGTGGGACTTCGGCTCCGGCGGGCTGGGCGATATGGGGATTCACAACCTCGCGCCCGCCTGGTCGGCGCTGAAGCTCGGATCGCCGGTCAGCGTTTGTGCCAGCTCGACCCTGTTCAACGACGAGACTTTGCCTTTGGCTTCGACCGTGCACTACGAGTTCGCTGCCCGAGGGGACATGCCGCCGGTGACAGTCCACTGGTACGACGGCGGGATCATCCCGGCCCGCCCGCCGGAATTGGAGGATGATCGCGAGCTCTCCCGTGAGGACGGGCTCATCTTCGTCGGCGACAAGGGCAAGATGTACGTCGAAGGCTGGGGCGGCAACAGTCCCCGGCTGATCCCGGAGTCGAAGATGCAGGCGTATAAGCGGCCGCCCAAGACGCTGCCCCGTTCCACCGGCCACCACGCCGAGTGGATCAAAGCCTGCAAGGAGGGGACGCCCACGCGGTCGGACTTCGCCGAATTTGCGGGCCCGCTCACCGAGGCGGTTCTGCTGGGCACGATCTGCGTCCGCCTGGGCGGCGTCAAGCTGATCTGGGACAGCGAGAACCTGAAGGTCGCGAATATCCCGGAGGCCAACACGTACCTGCACTACGAATATCGCCAAGGTTGGAGCCTGTAAATTGACTATTTACGATTTACAATTTACGATTTTGACAAGTCTGCGGGTACGGATAAGTCATTCGTTCAGGCGACAGCGGTAGGGTGGGCTCTGCCCACCGTTTCGTCTGGTTATCGCAGATTGTAGTGTCATCCTAACCGCGTGTTGAAGTGGAGTACGACAATGAGTTCCTCGACGCTGTGGAATCACAAATCTGTCACAACCCCGATTGTGCTGGCTGTCTTGCTGGCTGTGCCTTCTCTTCCCCTGGCGGCCGCCCCTCAGGAAGCAGGTTGGACGCCCCTGTTCGACGGCCAGAGTCTGACGGGCTGGACCAATCCCTATGATTGGGGCAAGGCCTGGACCGAGGAGGGCCAGATCCTGCTCCAGGCGGAGAGGAAGTTCTTTCTTGTGACCGAGAGGACGTACCGCGACTTCATCTTCGAAGCCGAGGTGCAGATGCCCGAAGGGGACTCGAATTCGGGTTTCATGTTCCGCTGTCACGTGGAGAAGAACAATGTCTTCGGCTATCAGGCGGAGGTCGATCCTTCGGATCGGCAGTGGTCCGGCGGCCTGTACGACGAGGGCCGGTGGCTCTGGCTCAATCCCAGACAGAACGACGCGAATTCCGCGAAGGAATTTGTCCGGCGGACAAAGGGAGCCTTCCAACGCGATGGTTGGAACCGCTACCGTATCCATTGCGTGGGCCCGAATATCCGAATCTATCTCAACGATGTGTTGACGACCGACTACGTGGACACAGTGGACCGCGAGGGCCATCTCGCCATCCAGCATCACGGGGAAAAGGGCAAGATCTACCGGTTCCGCAATCTGCGAGTCAAGGAGCTGACCGCTCCGAAGTCACTCGCCGAGACGAGGAATGGACTGCCGTTGGCGTTCTTCGACGACTTCGAAAGCGGGGCAGGCCGGTGGACGCAGACCGATCCCAATGCATGGAAGGTTGCCCCGAAGGACAAGGGACAAGTCTACTCGCTCTATCGGCAGAGCCAGTACGAGCCGCCGGTTCGGTCGCCTTTTAATATCGCGAGGATCCAGGATCTGAGCGTGTCCGATTTCGTGGTCCAGGCGAGGATGGAGCAAACGGGCGCCGAGTATGGCCATCGTGACATGGTCGTCGTCTTCGGCTATCAGGACCCGTCGCATTTCTACTACGTCCACATTGCGACGAAGTCGGATGCCGCGGCCAACTCGATCTTCATCGTCAATGGCCAGCCGCGGACGTCCATCGCCAAAGAGAGAACCAACGGCACCGACTGGAGCACGGGCTTACACGACGTGCGGATTGTGCGGAATTCCACGACCGGCTCGATTGAGGTCTACTTCGACAACATGGACAAGCCCATCATGCGGGCCGAGGACAAGACCTTCCTGGCCGGCGGGATCGGCTTTGGATCGTTCGACGACACCGGCAACCTCGACGACGTGGTCGTCTGGGGAAAATGAGAACGAGGAGATTTGCGGGACGCACGCCTACGCCGATCGACGGGGGGGCGTTCCACCTGGCTCGATCAAAGGAGCGTCGATGTCGCCGAGAATAACTCGCCCTCCTTGCGGGGAACTCTGCGACGATCTCTTTCGACTCCGATTACAACTACCTGGGGTTCTTCTGGGGATCGATCGATACGTACAACACGATCGAGTTCTTTGACAATGATTCCCTCGTCGCAACATATAAGGGGGATTATGTCAGTTCGGGCAGTGGTAATCAGACTGCAGCCGACACCAACAAGTATGTGAACTTCTTCATGTCTCATAGTTTTGATGCGATCAAACTCACAAGTACCAACTATGCATTCGAGTTGGACAACCTCGCAGTCGCCGTGGTGCTGGTTCCCGGCGCGGTTTTGCTGGGTTTCCTTGGCTTGGGAGCGGCCGGCCTGAAGCTGCGGAAGTACGTGTAAACGCCGCTGATAAGCTGTCACGCAGAGTAATAACTGACAACAACGTTTCGGGCGAAATCCCAGCAGGGGGTCTCGCCCGAAACTGTTTTTGATGGCTGACAAGATACGAGCCTGCCGCGGCGCGATGCAGTGGATCGGCGGATCGTCGAGGATGTGCTCAACGGCACAGGGTGGATCATCAAGAGCCAGACAGAAGTTGGCGGCTGGCCCGATTTACACAGTGCGCCAGCCCCTCGCGACAGCGACCGCGACGGTATGCCCGACGTCTGGGAACAACAGCGCAGCCTGAACCCGAACGACGCTGCCGATGGTCCCCAAGACTGCGATGGCGACGGCTATACGAATGTGGAGGACTATTTGAACAGTCTTATCCCGCTGTAGTCTGCTGTGGAATCGATCCAGGGGCGTCAGACGCCGCACATCCGCACTGCCCTCTTGGCCAGCCACTGACCGGTGCATTCCGGTCGTGAGCAAGCATACCAGATGAACACGGCCCCATCCTCTGTGACCTTGTCGGACTCGACCATCGCCGCCCCGCACTCTGGGCAAGAAACTTCTTCATCGATTTCCAGCATCAGAGTTCCCTCCGCGAGCCTGTGTGCGCGAAACAGTTGCATGGCGGATACCTCCCTGTCTGATAGCTCATCCTGATGCCTCGAAACGGGGTAGGCCCCGCGAGAATCCTTCTGCGAGGTCATACAACGCAAACTGCGTGGATCACTGTACTCCGGACTGTCCCTGATCTGCCAATAGGGAAAATCCCTAATTCTTGGCAAATCGGGAGATCAGCGTTGGCGGGTGGTCCTCGCCTGTTCGAGCCGGGCGGCGGCCATCGGCCAGTTTGCCAGCTTCAGGAAGCTGTCGACCCAGGCCCCGCGGTTGTTCTGGTGTTGCAGGTAGTAGGCGTGTTCCCAGACATCGCAGACGAGCAGCGGCGTCGTCCCCCAGACCGCCAGGTCCTGGTGCCTTTCGACCTGCAGAATTAGCAGCTTGTCCGCGATGGGTTCGTAGACGAGTGCGCCCCAGCCGTTGGACATGACGGCCCTTGTCGCGGCGGCGAACTGGGCCTGGGCGTTCTGCACCGAGCCAAAACTTGCGGTCATTGCCTTGGCCAGGCTGTCGGGGACCTGCCCGCCATTCGGGGTCATCGAATGCCAGAACAGGGTATGCAGAACGTGGCCGCTGCCGTTGAACGCCAGATCGCTGCTGAGCGCCCGGATTGCGGCGTAATCGCCTTTTTCCCGTGCGGCCTGTAGCTTCTCCATCGCCGCATTGAGACCATTCACATACCCGGCGTGGTGCTTGTCATGGTGGATTCGAAGCGTCTGCTCGCTGTAGAGTGGTTCCAGTGCGTTGTAGTCGTACGGCAGCGGCGGGAGGCGATAGGTTCCGTCGTCGTAAGCGTCTGCAAATGCGTCCTTTATGGCGGCTGAGCTCTCGCTGCCCGGCAGGACGCTGCCCAAAGCCAACCCGAAACCGGCCAGGGGCGCCGTCTTGAGCAAGTCTCTTCGAAACAGGTTCGTCGTCATGATCTATGCCCTTTCCAGTTCGTGTTTTGGTGGTTCCTACGCCATCCCTATCCGCACCCTGAGTCGGGAAAACCGCAGATTGCGAAATGCTTTACTGTCGTCGGCAGGGATAGGTGCGTGCGATCTTTCGACAAATGGCGAAAATCCCGTCCGATCCCTTGTCACCACCGTGCGAATACGGACACTATGGAATAAAGCGCCTGTAGTCTGTCTGCTTGCAGGAGCATCCGGAGAAAGCATTGTGACAAGAGGCCTTGAAATCTCGATTTGTGTTCTGGCACGGTAAACAGAGGGTGATGACTATGGGAAGAATGATTCCAGGAAGTGTCATACCTGTGAGCTGTCTGATCGTGGTGATCGCGAGTTGCGCCCTGGCGCAGGGAGGCTCGGACCTCTCGCTTGCGATCAACGAAGTGATGGCGTCCAACAGCGAGACGAAGGCCGATCCGCAGGGGCAGTATGACGACTGGATCGAGCTCTATAACGATGGAACCACGCCGATTGATGCAGGCGGCCTGTACCTGACGGACGATCCAAACGAGCCGGCCAAGTGGCAGATCCCGGCGGACGATCCGGCCGTGACGACCATCGTCCCCGGTGGGTATCTGCTGATCTGGGCGGATGGCGAAACCGAAGCCGAGGGCCTGCACGCGGGCTTCCGGCTCAATGCGGCAGGGGAGGATCTCTGGCTTTTGGATTCCGACGGGACGACAGTGATCGACTGCGTCATCTTCCCGCAACTGCCCACGGATCACTCCTATGGTCGTTGGCCCGACGCCGGCGACCAGTGGCAGTTCTTCGTTGCAGCCACGCCTGGAGCAGCGAACCAGGAAGGTTATGAAGGACTGGTGGGCGAGATCGAATTCAGCCACGAACACGGTTTCTACAGCGAGCCGTTCTCCCTGACGCTCGCCAACGAGACGGCCGAGACGACGATTTACTACACTTTGGACGGTGGACTGCCCGGCCAGGCGCAGGCCCGTGTGGTCTCCGGGACGGTCTATACAGGCCCGATCCAGATCGCAAAGACCACGTGCCTGCGAGCGGTCGCGCTTCGCAAAGGCTGGAAGCCATCGACCGTCTATACGCGGACCTTCATCTTCGTGAACGACGTGGTCGTGCAATCGCCCACCGGCTCCAAGCCCGGCGCGAGTTGGCCCGATCCAAAGACGTCCGGCGGCGGTTTTCCCTGGGGCGGTTGGGGCGGCGGCGGCCAGGTCATCGATTATGGCATGGACCCCGACGTGGTGAACGATGCGCGATACAAGGGCCTTGTGGATGATGCGATGCTGGCCATTCCCTCGATTTCGCTGGTGACGCCGCTGGCCAACCTGTTCGATGCGAGCACCGGGATTTACGTCAATGCCCTGCAGGACGGCCGCGACTGGGAACGGCCTGTCTCCCTGGAGATGATTTATCCGGATGGGACGGAGGGATTCCAGATCGATGCGGGTCTGCGGATTCGCGGCGGCTACGGCCGCCAGGGCGACAACGCCAAGCACGCGTTCCGAGTGTTCTTCAGGGCCGAGTACGGCGTGTCCAAGTTGAAGTATCCCTTGTTCGGCGACGAAGGAACCGATGAGTTCGACAAGGTGGACCTCCGGACCGAGAGCAACTACTCCTGGGCCTTCAAGGGCAACTCGGGCGACGACAATGGCAGCAAGAACACCATGCTGCGGGATATCTTCTCCCGCGACCTGCAGGGCGCGACGGGCCAGCCCTATACGAGGAGTCGATACTACCATCTCTATCTCAACGGACAGTACTGGGGCATTTACCAGACCCAGGAGCGTTCCGAGGCTCGCTTTGCGGCGTCGTACTTTGGGGGCGCCTGCGAAGACTACGACGTGGTCAAGGTCGATTCCGGCCCGAGCCGGCCTTACACGATCCAGGCCACGGACGGCACGCTCGATGCCTACAACCGTCTCTGGCAGGCGGCGACGAAGGGATTTGCCACAGATACGGCGTACTACCAGGCGCAGGGCCTCAACCCGGACGGCACGCGCAACCCCGCCTATGAACGGCTCGTCGATGTGGACAACCTCATCGATTACATGATCTGCACGTTCTATGTGGGCGATCTCGATGCTCCGATCTCCAACTTCCTGCAGAACACCCGTCCGAATAACTTCTATGCGGTCTACAACCGCACGACGCCCGACGGTTTCAAGTTCTTCCGACACGATGCCGAGCACACGTTGTTCAATGTGAACGAGAACCGCACGGGACCCTATTCCGCCGGACAGCAGGCCCAGTACTTCAATCCGCAATGGCTGCATCAGCAGCTTGCGGTCCACGCGGAGTACAAGCTGCGTTTTGCAGACCACGTGTACAGGCACTTCTTCAACGATGGAGTCACGACGCCGGAAGTCGCGGCGAGCCTCCTGACGGCCCGGAGGAACACGATCGATCTGGCGATCATCGCGGAATCCGCCCGTTGGGGCGACGCCAAGGTCACGAAACCACGAACAAAAGATGACGACTGGCTGGTCCAGGTGAATTTTCTGCTCAACGACTACTTCCCCAAGCGGACGGACATCGTTCTGGGACAGTTCAAGGCCAAAGGCTGGTATCCATCCGTCGAAGCTCCGAGTTTCAATCAGCACGGCGGGGCAATCGACGCCGGATTCAGTCTGGTCATGACGGCGCCGTCGGGCGAGATCTACTACACGCTCGATGGCGAAGACCCCCGGCTGCCCGGCGGGGCGATCAACAGTGCACACGCGATATGGTACACCGAACCTGTTCTGCTGACGGGATCGACCCAGGTGAAGGCCCGCGTGTTGAGCGGCGCCTGGAGCGCGGTCCACGAGGCGGACTTTGTGATGGATTGAACCGACTGCTGAAGTCGGTATGTGCGATGTGGAGGTGAACGCTATGGGAACGGCGAAGAGGATTGTGTTTGTGCCCGGTGTGGTCCTGGTGCTCGTTGCGTGCGCTGCGGCGCAGGACTGGCCTCAATGGCGAGGATCCAATCGGGATGCGAAGATCAGCGGATTTGCCGCGCCGGTTCGGTCCTGCTCATTCTGCCGGTTTCCGATCTGCTTGTGATCGAGCCCAGCGACGCCAAGTACACGGAACTGGCCCGATACAAGGTCGCCCAGGAACAGGTCTACGCCTACCCCGTCGTCGCAGGCAACCGGATCTACGTGAAGGACAAGGACTCGCTGACTCTGTGGACGTTGGAGTAGTCCGCACGATGATGTAGGGTGTGCTGGGCACACCATCTCCGGCTGCGATTTTTTTGCTCATCCGGTTATAGCGTACTTCTGTGGTTGCACAACACCCCACGACCGGGGGCGCTGTCCCCGGACCCCTGGTATTTTTTTCGCTTTACACCAGCAGCATGGCAGTGCGTGGACCGGCAGTCCGCCGGATGGCCCCACCCATGACATGAGCAGGAGAATACCGAGCGAACGCGACCCCGGGCAGCCGAGCGTTACGCCGGTCAGTTCCCTCTCCTGCTCACGCTATTGGCGCAAGAGAAGATTGCCGCGCTTCGCTCGCAATGACATGAGCGGAAAATCTTCCTTGCACGACCGCTTCGGGCGTGCCCGGATCACGAAAGTACGCTAAAACCGGATAAGCTTCTTTTTCTTCTTCTGATTTCAGTTGACAATAGTTCGTGCACGAACTATATTGGTGACGGTTTCGATCTGAATGATGTTGGGGACGGCTCATGGTTGACACAGGCGGCATCGTAGGGCAGATCGCCAGAATTCGAGAAAAGGCCAACGCCTTGATCGAAAGGGAGTTGAAGGGCCGGGGAATCCAGGGGATTGTCCCGGCTCATGGGGCTGTGCTGTCCTTTCTCCTGCGGCAGAACCAACCCGTTCCGATCCGAGATGTCGTGGAGAGCGTGCGCAGGGTCAAATCGACCGTGACCGTGACGATTGGCACTCTCGAAAAACACGGCTACCTTCGCAAGTTCCCCAGCGAAGCGGACGCTCGTGTCACATATGTGGAGCTGACCCTCAAGGGTCGCAGGCTCCAGAAGGATTTCGAGGAGATTTCCGTCGCGTTGCGGAGCAAGCTCTATGGCAACATGGCGGAGAAAGACCGGGAGCGGCTGGCTCGGCAACTGGAGAAGATCGAAGCCAACTTGAGCCAATAGTCTTTTTTTATGTAACTGGTTCGTATACGAACTATGCGACTACAAAATAGGCAAGGCGATCCTGGCTCATCGAAGCGGGAACGAACCGTAACCTCAACTGGAAAAGGAGCAACAAATGGAAAAGACAGGAGCAAACTATCAGGTCTCATCGATCGGAGACATCCAGACGCTGGGGCGAGTTACACTGAAGGAGACGCTCTCGCTGACCGGCTCGGAGATCTCCATCAACGAATTGCCGGCGGGAGCCAGCGTGCCGTTCGTCCATAGTCACAAGCGGAACGAGGAGGTCTATATCGTTTTGAAAGGCAAGGGGCAGTTCCATATCGACGGCGAGGAATTTGACGTCGAGGAGGGCAACGTCATTCGCGTCGACCCTGCGGGAGCGAGGTGCCTGAGAGCCGACGGCCAGATGCCGATTCGGTATATCTGTATTCAGACCGAGGCGAACAGCCTGGTGCAATTCACCCAGGGCGATGGGGTCATCCTGGAAACCAAACCAAGCTGGTTGAAGTGACAGCAAGCGGGTAGATGATGAATGCCCGGGAGGCGGGAATTTGCTTTCGGGCGGCGACTGGGATGTGTACTCTATCCCCAGGAAAGGAGAACCGCATGGATTGCAGAACCTTCGTGAAAACGATGCCGGGTTTGGCGGCCTGGTTTCACAACTGCGACAAGGACAACACAATCAAGGAATTCAAACTACGGCCTCAGCAGCGAGTGCTCTTTGCTCAGACCGTCGGCTACCCGGCGTGATACGATGTGACGAGATGCTGTTTGAACGAGTTCGGTTGAGGAACGTGTGAAGGAGGCAAATCATGAGGAAGAATCTGGTTGTTTTGGCGGTTGTTTTGGGGTCGATTCTGGTTGTGGCGGCTTCGGCTGCCGACTGTCCCCGATTCCGCGGTCCGGCGGGGGATGGCCAGTTCCCGGAGACCGGGTTGCTCAAGCAGTGGCCTGAAGGGGGGCCCAAGCTCGCTTGGACCGCGCAGGGGCTTGGCCAGGGCTACTCCTCCGCGGTCGTCGTCAAGGGCACGGTCTATGTGACCGGCATGGACGACCAGAAGCAGGGGTATCTGTTCGCCTTCAGCCTGGACGGCTCGCCCAAGTGGAAGACCGCATATGGCCCGGAGTTGGAGAAACGCGGTCCAGCGGTCGCGGGCACTCGCGGCTCGCCGACGGTCGATGGCGACCGGGTCTTTCTCATGACCGGCTTCGCCAGGCTGGTCATTTTCGACGCCGCGAAGGGCCAGGTCCTCAAGACCGTGGACCTCGCGGAGCGATTCGGACCCAAGCAGGCCCAGTTCGGTTTTGCCGAGTCGGCGCTCGTGGAGGGCAACAAGGTGATTTGCTCGCCCGGTGGACCGGATGCCTCTGTTGTGGCCCTGGACCGCGACACAGGCGACACCCTCTGGCAGACCAAGGGTCTCAGCCAGGCGACTGGATACTGCTCGGCTCGGACCGTCCGCCATGGGGATCATCCTCTGGTTCTCACCATGCTGGCGGGAGGCGTCGTTGCTGTCAATCCGGACAACGGCCAGGTCGTATGGCAGCACGAATACTCCCACCGCGCGGGAGTGCAGCCCAACCCGCCGCTTTATGCCGATGACATGGTGTACATCTGCTCGGGCATGGGAACCGGCGGGGCCATGCTGTCCCTGGCCGAGAGCAACCCGACCGCAGAGCCCAAGTGGGCGGATAAGACGCTCGATTGCCAGATGCAGGGCACCGTGCTGATCGACGGCTGCATCTACGGTACCGCCCAGAGCGCCAACAAGGGTCTCGTCTGCCTGGGATGGAAGACGGGCAAAGTGATGTGGACCGCCCCGGAGGTCAAGCAGGGTGTGGTCGTCGCTGCGGACGGCATGCTCTACGTCTATGGCGTGGATGGCACGATGCGGCTGGTCAAGCCGAACTCCGTCGCGTACGAACCTGTCGGCCAGTTCTCCGTTGCCGCCGGGACCAACGAGCACTGGGCCCATCCGACGATTGCCAACGGCCAGTTGTATATCCGCCACGGTGCTGCTCTGATCGCCTACGACATCAAAGCCGGGTCCTGACGCTGCAACTCCGGCCGGAAGAACGGACGAACATCGACATCCAAAAAATGGTACAATGCAACGATTGTGACGTCGGGAGACGCCGATTTGCTCGGATGGACCGGTCAGGTTGCAGATGAATATATCATTAGACAGGATAGTAAGTTATGACAGAGATTCGGCCCGCCAGGCAGCCGCTTGTCCTCTTGTGCAAGTGCGTTCACTACGACATCATCCCCCGGGCAGTGAGGGATGAAACCTCTCGCTTGCTTGCCGATTCCGGCGCCAAGGTCCAGGAAGTTGCGGATCTGTGTGGCCTGGCGGCCGCCGGCGATCCGAAGCTGCAGGAATGGGCCCAAACGCCGTCGCTGGCAATCGTTGCCTGTTTCCCTCGCGCGATTCGATGGCTCTTCCACGCCGCCGGAGTGCAGCTCTCCTTGGAGCGGGTGCGATTCTTCAACATGAGAGCGCAATCGCCCGAGGAAATCGCGAGGGAATTGATGAAGGATGAGGGGTCATGGATGATTGAGGAGAAGTCCGCACCTTCCGTGTCCAATCATCAATCATCAATCATCGATCATCAATCCGACTGGGTCCCCTGGTTCCCTGTCATTGACTACGACCGATGCATTAACTGCAAGCAGTGTATGAACTTCTGCCTGTTCGGCACCTATGGGCTCTCGGCCGAGGGGCAGGTGCGCGTGGTGAACCCCTCCGGCTGCAAGACGAATTGTCCGGCCTGTGCCCGGATGTGTCCGCGGCAGGCGATCATCTTCCCGAAGTATCCCGATGCGCCGATCAATGGCGACGAGGGGCAATCCCAGGAGCCTGCCCCATCGTTCGCGGGCGACGTGTACGAGCGACTTCGCAACCGCTCGGCCGGGGACAGGCGATTCTCCACCCAGGCGGACGACGCCTCCCGATCCTGCCCGACGCTGGACAGTCTCAAACGCGAGTTGAACGTTCCCGACGAGGTCCTGAACTCGCTGTCGCCCGCGGAGGTGCAGCGGATCATCTCGCAATCGAAGTCTCGCAGCGGCCGTGAGAAAGGCGAAAATCGGCAGGGATAAACTCCTCCCACCTGCCGTCATTCTCGTCGCAGACTGCTTGGTTGCGGCCGATAGTCCTGGTAGAATGACGTTCTCCGATCCCGTGGATTGGGACCGGATGATCCGCCGTGCCGGTGCGGCGGTTTAGGAGATGCAAGTGTATGTCTGAAGATCGTGTGATTGCGGCCAAGCCTCTGCGGCAGCCTCAGGACAACATCCCGCAGAGCAAGCAGGCGCGCGATGCGCTGCTCGACGCGATCCGGGCATACGTCGGTCGAGTGCAGCCGGTGCCGCCCCTGAGCATCGACGAACTGCGGACCCACACTGCCGCCGTGCTCGAACAGGCCGGCATGGAAGCCAAGTACGCCGATTTCGCGGCGGTCCTGCTCGACAACGAGGTCTGGCGCGATACGGTCGCGGCCATCCCCTACGACAAGCGTTTACTCCTTTTGCCCAAATGTTTGCGGGATGCCACGGGATGCCCCGCGAGTTTCGACGAGATCGGCCTGCTGTGCGAGCACTGCGGGCGCTGTGTGATCGGCGATCTCAAGAGCCAGGCCGAGCAGCTTGGATACGCCGTGCTGGTCGCGGAAGGGTCGCCCGTCGTCATGTCCCTGATCGAAACGGGACGGATCGAGGCGGTCGTTGGAGTCAGTTGCTTGTCGGTCCTGGAACGCGTGTACCCCTATATGGAGGCTGGCGCGGTGCCGGGGATCGCGATTCCCCTGTTGCGGGATGGCTGCTCCGATACGAGCGTGGATCTCGAATGGGTCTGGGAGGCCATCTACCTGACGACCGAGGACCAGACCCGACGTTTCAACCTGGATGTCCTGCACCGGCAGGTGAACGACTGGTTCTCGCGGGAGGCCCTCGCCGCCGCGATTGCCCCGCACGCGAGTGCGACGGAGCAGGTGGCCCTGGACTGGATGGCCAAGGCGGGCAAGCGATGGCGACCGTTCCTTGCGGTATGCGCGTACAGCGCCCTGTCGGGCGATCACTCCCTCTCGCGAGAGAAGGACCTGCGCAAGGTCGCAATGGCTGTCGAGTGTTTCCACAAGGCTTCGCTGATCCACGACGACATCGAGGACGGCGACAGTGAACGATACGGCGAGCGCACGCTGCACGCGGAGTATGGAGTGCCTGTCGCGCTGAACGTGGGCGATCTGCTGCTGGGCGAGGGATACAGGCTCTTGGCCGAGGTGGACGCCCCCGATGCGGAAAAGGTAAGGCTCCTTCGCGTCGCCGCGGAGGGGCATCGCAGCCTGTGCCTGGGGCAAGGCAGCGAACTGGCCTGGATGCGGTCGCCCAAAACGCTGCGGGTCTCGGAAGTCCTCGACATCTTTCGCATGAAGACCTCGCCGGCCTTCGAAGTGGCGCTGAGTCTCGGCGCGATCCTGGCTGGCTGCGACGAGCAGGTCCACGCGGTCCTCAGGCAATACAGCGACTCGCTCGGGATCGCGTACCAGATTCGCGACGATCTGGAAGACCTCCGCCTGCCCGACAGGGGAGAACTCTTCATCGGGAAACGCCCCTCGATTCTGCCGGCCCTGGCGTGCGAGGCTGCAGGCAGTAGGCCGGAGGCGGGAGGGGTTCCTCCAGTCTCCAGTCTCCAGCCTCCCGCCTTTAATTCCTCCGAGGTCGAGGCCGCAGCCTGGCATCTCATGGAGGCGTACAAGTCGCAGGCCATCGGCAGTCTCATCGCCCTGAAGAACGCCAACCTCAAGGGCCTGCTTCGTCGCGTGATCGGCAAGATGTTCCATGATTTCGAGATTATGGGCTGCTGCAACGACCCGTCGTCGCAATGCCCGCCGCACCATGAGTGAAGTTGTAGATGCAGGGAATCATGGTGGCGATGTCTCCCGCGGCGGACGGCCCGACCGATGGTTCGGATTCCCCCACGTTGTGCGAGCCCTTCGGCATCGTAACTACCGGCTCTTCTTCGGCGGCCAACTCATCTCCCTGATCGGGACGTGGATGCAGTCCGTGGCGCAATCCTGGCTCGTCTACCGGCTGACTGGCTCGGCCGCGTTGCTCGGGCTCGTGGGGTTCGCCAGCCAGATCCCGGTGTTTCTGTTGGCTCCTTTCGGCGGCTCAATCGCCGACCGATACAACCGCCATCGCATCCTCCTGGGCACGCAGACCTCGGCCATGCTCCTGGCCTTTGTCCTGGCGGGTCTGACGCTCTGTGGTTGCGTGCACGTCTGGCACGTCTTCGTTCTGGCCTCGCTTCTCGGCGTGGTCAATGCCGTCGATATCCCGACCCGGCAGGCGTTCGCTGTAGACATGGTGGGCCGGGAGGACCTCATTAACGCCATTGCCTTGAACTCCTCGATGGTCAACGGCGCGCGAATCCTCGGACCCGCGGTTGCAGGGGTCCTGGTCGCCAGCGTGGGGGAGGGCTGGTGCTTCTTCATCAACGCGGTCAGCTTCCTTGGAGTGATCGCGAGTCTGTTGCGAATGAATGTGACTTCGCAGGTCCGTGTGTTGCCTCCCGGATCGGCGCTGGCGAGTATCGTGGAGGGATTCCACTATGTCAGCCGCACGGGGCCGGTCCGAGCCCTGTTGCTGTTGCTGGGTCTGGTCAGTCTGATGGGCATGCCGTACGCGGTGCTCATGCCGGTCTTTGCGGACCAGATCCTTCACGGCGGCCCTCGCGGGCTGGGCCTGTTGATGGGCGCATCGGGGACGGGAGCGTTGATCGGCGCAGTGGTGCTGGCCGCGAGAAGGGGCATCCGCGGCTTGAACAGTTGGATTGCCCTCGGCGCCGCAGGGTTCGGCGTGAGCCTGATGCTGTTCTCGCAGTCGAGATCGTTCTGGCTTTCCATGGCGTTGCTCGTGCCGGTGGGCTTCTCGATGATTATCGAGATGGCGGCGTCGAACACGTTGATCCAGTCTCTGATCCCGGACGTGTTGCGTGGACGGGTCATGGCGGTATACTCGATGATGTTCATGGGCATGGCGCCCTTCGGCTCGCTCCTGGCGGGAACGCTCGGGCATCGCGTCGGCGCGCCGGCCACCGTCCTGCTCGGCGGTGCGATGTGCGTCGCAGGCGCCGCGGTGTTCGGGTGGCATCTACCGATGTTGAAGAAGGAAACCCGCCAGATGATTGTCGCCCTCCAGGCTGCCGGCGGGGAGCCGTCGGAGGAAATGACGGGACAGGCGAGCGTCGTCGCGCCCCGCGAATCGTGAGGACCGGAATCGCTGCCATGACGATCAGACTGGATATGCGAAAGGCCGTGAGCAGGGCCCCCAAGGCCCTGGGCGACTCCGTGGAAGCGGTCGGCGACTTTCTCTGTCGGCAACTGACGCAGGATGGCGGTTTCCAAGGTCGGGATGGGCGAAACGACCTGTATTACACCGTTTTCGGCCTCGAAGCGTCCCTGTCGCTGGGCGTCGATCTGCCGCTCGATCTCGTGAGTCGCTATCTCGATGGCTTTGGGAGGGGGGAGTCCCTGGACCTCGTGCACCTGGCGTCCCTGATCCGGTGCCGGGCGAACCTGGGTACCCTCGGCGCGCGAGAGGCCGTCGCCGAACATCTGATGAAGCACAGGTCGCGCGAGGGTGGCTTCAACACGGTTCCTGATGCGGAACAGGGCAGCGCCTACGGGAGTTTCCTGTCGCTCGGCGCCTGGCAGGACCTGGAACTCGATTGTCCGGATACGGATGCCGTCGCGGCGTCCATCGGTTCGTTGCTCAGATCGGACGGCGGTTACGCCAACGAGGCCTCCATGACGGCCGGCGCGACGCCTGCCACTGCGGCGGCTGTCTCCGTGCTCCACTACCTCGGACGCTCTGTGCCCCAGTCAGCGATTCGATGGCTCCTGGATCGCGTCCATCCGATGGGCGGCTTCGAAGTGATCGCGTTCGGAAAAGGTCTCGGCGTGCCCGATCTGCTCTCCACCGCGACGGCGCTACACGCTCTCGCCCTTGTCGGGGTGGACACAGGGGACCTGAAAGACAAGCATCTGGACTATCTGGACAGCCTCTGGAACGCCCAGGGTGGATTTCGAGGCCATTGGACCGATGACGTTGTGGACTGCGAATACACCTATTATGGCCTGCTGGCCCTGGGGACCCTGTCCGAATGAATGCCGCCATCGACGAAAAAGCCCTCGATGAGACGATTGCCGCGTTGCAGGCAAAGCTGCTCGCCGCTCGCGGGTCGCACGGCCATTGGGAGGGTCGCCTGTCGAGCAGCGCCCTTTCGACTGCGACGGCCGCTTTTGCCCTGGCTGTCGTGGATCGAGGACGGTATCGGGCTCTCGTCGACCGGGGGCTGGCGTGGCTCTGCGAGCATCAGAACCCCGACGGCGGTTGGGGCGATACGGTAGGCAGCCCCAGCAACCTCAGCACGACGATGCTTTGCTACAGCGCGATGGCTGTCGCGGATCGTCCGGATGCGTGTGGGCCGTGTGTGGATCGCACGGAGGCCTGGCTTCGCCGCATGGTCGGCACGCTGGAGCCCCAGTCGCTGGCGAAGGCCGTTGAACTGCAGTATGGCAAGGACCGCACGTTCTCCGTGCCCATTCTGACGATGTGCGCCCTGGCCGGCCGGCTGGGCGACGCCGACAATGCGTGGAGACTGGTTCGGCCGTTGCCCTTCGAATTGGCGGTTTTCCCTCATCGGTTGTTCAAGCGGCTGCGTCTGCCTGTCGTCAGCTATGCCTTGCCTGCGTTGATCGCCATTGGGCAGGTTGGCTACGCGCATCGCAAGCCCTGCAATCCGCTCGTGCGGGCGATTCGTCGGTTGTCCATCGCGAAAACCCTGCGAGTCCTGGGTACGCTCCAGCCCGAAAACGGGGGCTTTCTCGAAGCGGCCCCTTTGACGGCTTTTGTCGTGATGAGCCTTGCGGCAGCCGGGCATTGCGAGCATCGCGTCGTCGCCCAAGGCGTCGAGTTCCTGGTGGCCTCGATCCGCGAGGACGGGAGCTGGCCCATCGATACGAATCTCGCCACGTGGGGCACGACGCTGTCCATTGATGCGCTGTCGGCCGGGGGGATCGAAAAGGCACTGTCTGGCTCGGAGCAACAGGGACTGCTGGACTGGCTCCTGTCGTGCCAGTATCGAAGCGTCCATCCCTATACGCAGGCGGCGCCGGGCGGCTGGGCCTGGACGAATCTTCCCGGCGCCGTCCCCGACGCGGACGACACCGCCGGGGCGCTTGTCGCCCTGCACGAGTTATCGCACATAGGTCCCATTGGTCCTATGGGTCTTATTCCCTCGATTTGTGCCGGCATCGAGTGGCTGCTCGGCCTGCAGAACGCCGACGGCGGGATCCCCACCTTCTGTCGTGGGTGGACGAAGCTGCCCTTTGACAAGAGCGCTGCGGACCTCACGGCTCACGCGCTCGCGGCCATGAGCCTCTGGCTGCCCAGACTGCCCGAGCCGCTCAAAAACCGAACCGAGCGGGCAGTGCGCAGGGCGCTGCGCTATCTGCAGGAGGCCCAGCGTCCGGATGGTTCCTGGACGCCTTTGTGGTTCGGGAATCAATCCGCCGCGAATCAGGAGAACCCGGTCTACGGAACGAGCCGGGCATTGAAGCACCTGGCGACCTGCAGATCGGGGATGGGACGGATCGGATCGATGGAACCTGTGTGCGAGCGGGCCGTGCAGTGGCTCCTTTCGGCGCAGAACGTCGATGGCGGCTGGGGCGGCGCGGCTTCCGTCGCCTCCTCAATCGAGGAGACGGCCCTGGCGGTCGATGCCCTCGCGGCGGTCTCCTCGAATTCGCCGGCCGCAGCGGAGGCGATCCAGCGCGGCGCACAGTGGCTCATCGCGAACACGAATCGCGGGACGTCTCTTGGGCCTTCGCCCATCGGTTTGTACTTCGCCCGCCTGTGGTATTTCGAGGAACTGTATCCGCTCGTCTTCACCCTCTGCGCCCTGCACCGGGTTTCCCGGCTGACGCTCCCCCGTTGAAAAAGAATCCGGCGAACCTTCCAACCCCTTCGGCCGTACATGTAATTGCTATCAGCAAATAATGCTAATAACAAATATTGCATGGGGGTCCGGTTGTGAGCAAACGTCTGTTCGAATTGATTCTGGCGGTACGGCGCAAGTGCCAGAGCAGCGAGGAACGAATCCGGCGGGAACTGGGCCTCTTGCCGGCCGAATTCAATGCCCTGACGGTTGCGGAAGACGGCGGGGAAATCACCGGCTGCGCGTTTGCCGAGCAGATGGCGCTGTCGCCCTCGCGGGGCAGCCGCGTGTTGGACAAGCTGGTCGCCGACGGCTACGCGAGGACCCGCCTGAGTCCGAAGGATCGTCGGACCATCCTGATTTCGCTGACCCCAAAGGGACGCAAGGTCAAGCTCAAGATACGCGATCGTATGAAAGACTGTGAGAATCGGATCTGTCGCGGGCTCGGTGCGGATGAGGTGTCGCAGGTTCGCGAGGCTCTGGAATTGCTGGAAACGGCCTTGTGAAGAGGCCATCAGGAGAATGGAAAATGCAGAATACCCTGTTTGTTCAGTTGCTTGTTGGACTTCTGGTCGGCGGCGGTTTGGGGGCCACGATGGGCTACTTCGGCAAGTGCACCACCGGCGCCTGTCCGCTCACTGCCAATCCTTTGCGGGGCGGGATGGTCGGCTCGATGCTTGGGGTCCTGCTGGCTTTCTCGGTCGGAGCGTCGCGAGAGTCCGGAGGATCGGCTCCTGCTGGCGATTTGCACGTCGGCAGCGCCGAGGACTTCAACACTCGCGTTCTTGCGGCGCAACAGCCGGTTCTGGTGGATTTCTACGCGGACTGGTGCGGGCCGTGCCGCATGTTGGCGCCGACCATTGAGAGTCTTGCCAAACAATATGCGGGCCGGGCCGTGGTGGTCAAGGTGAACGTGGACAGTCTCCCGCAGGTGGCGAGTCGATATGGGATTCAGAGCATCCCGGCGGTGCTGTTCTTCCAGAATGGCGAGGAAGTCGAACGCCTCGTCGGGGTGCAGCCGCAGAGTGCGTACAGCGAGGTTCTGGACAGGTTGGTTGGCTCATCGTTGTGATCTCATGAGGAGGCCAGGGCCTCCACTTCGTCGATGGACTTGGGGATGTGCGGGCCGAGGATGCGGCAGCCGTTTTCGGTGATGACGATGTCGTCCTCGATCCGCACGCCGTGGAAGTTGCGCCAGGCTTCGAGCCGGTCGTAGTCGATGAACGCCTCGCACCTGCGTTCAGACTTCCAGCGGTCGATCAGATGGGGAATGAAGTAGATCCCCGGCTCGACCGTGATGACGAATCCCGGCTCGACGGCCCTGGCCAATCGCAGGGACCGCCAGCCGAAGGCAGGGTTCCGCTTGATCGTGTCGGTATAACCCACGAAGTCCTCGCCGAGGTTCTCCATGTCGTGCACGTCGAGTCCCATCATGTGTCCGAGGCCGCAGGGCAGGAACAGCGTGTGAGCTCCCGCTTCCACCGCCTGCTGCGGATCGCCTCGCACGACGCCGAGCCTCTTGAGTCCCTCCATCAGCGAGACTGCCGCCAGACGGTGAACCTGTCGCCACTCGACACCGGGTTTGGCGGCCGCGAGGCACCGTTCCTGGGCGGTCAGCACGATGGAATAGACCTCTTTCTGCCTCTGCGAGAACCTGCCGCCGATGGGGATCGTCCGCGTGATGTCGCCGGCGTAGTGCAGCGGCGATTCGGCGCCCGAGTCGTGGACGACGAGGTCGCCAGCCTTCAGAGTGTTGTCGTAGCAGGGATTGTGCAGCGTTTCGCCGTGCAGGGAGAAGATGGTCTGGAAGGAGGTGCGCACGCCGTGAGAGGCCGCGATGGCTTCCGTCGCTGCGACGACTTCTCGCTCGACGACGCCCGGCCTGGCCAGTTTCATTGCGGTCGTGTGCATCTCGTTGCAGATCGTTATAGCCGCCTCGATCTGTTCGATTTCCTCGGGCGATTTTGTTGACCTCTGCTCCACGACGGCCCGGATGAGCGGCTCGGAAACGTGCCTGTGGAGAACGCCCGGCGCGATGCCGAGCCATCGCCAGATCTTCCGGACGTTCTCCGGCCGATCCTGGGGCAACAGGTGAACGATCCTCTTCTGTCGAACCGCCTCTTGCAGGACCTGCTCCAGCTTCTCGGCGGGCGCGGCGCATGTCACGCCCGCTAGTTCGCATCGATCCTGCAGCAGGGGCTGCGGCCCGGTCCACACGATCTCCTCGACGGTCGGATCGTGGCCGAAGACGCACTCGGTTCCCGCGTCGAGGTCGATCACCGCGGCCAGGCCCGGCAGGTCGAGCCCGAAAAAGTACAGGAACGTGCTGTCCTGTCGGAACGGGTACGTGTTGGACGCGAAGTTCATTGGCGATTCGTCGTTGCCCGCGAAGAGGATCAGACCGGAGCCGATCCGCTCACGCAGGCGGGCGCGTCTGGAAATGTAGGTCGTAGCGGGAAACATCAGCGATTCTCCTGCGACTGAGGCTTTCCATGTGTGAACAGACTGACGCCGACCAGGGCCAGCACGGAGAGGATGATCGCCGGCAGGACAGCGTCGAGCTGGCCTGCCCAGCCGGGCAGGACGCCTCGGGACTGGAGTTCGGACCACGTCAGCGCCGTCGCCGCTCCGGCGGCGATGGACAGGATCGCTCCGGTTCCCGTCGCGCGTTTCCAGAACAGGGCGGCCACGAGGCAGGGCGTGATGGCCGCTCCATAGATCGTGTAGGCGTACATGGCCCTCTTGAAGATCGTCGTGGACTGGGCGAACGAGAGCGAGACCAGATACGCGATGACGCCGAGAATCAGCACCAGCAGACGGCTGAGGAAGACCGTCCTTTTCTCGGAGGCCTTCGGATTGATGTGGTTCAGGTAGACGTCGCGAACGAGGGTCGTCGCCGGGATCAGCAGGAAGGAGTCGGCGGTCGAGATGATGATGCCCACGACCGTAATCATGAAAAGGAGCCCGAGAACCATCGGCATGAAGTCCCTCGCGGCGTAGATCAGGACGTACTTGCCGACCGCGGCGTTCGGGATCAGGCTGGAGGCGATCCAGGCCTCCAGGATGATCAGACCCTCGATCACCAGCACGGCGAAGATCATGAACGTGACCGCGCTCTTGGCGCCTTTGGCGCTCTTGCTGGCGAAGAACCGCTGATACTGGTTCGCGTCGCCCATGATGAGCAGGAAGGTCGGCAGCGTGTAGTTGATGACCTCGGCCCAACTGTAAACGCCCCAGAATTTCATGTGCTCGGGCTTGGCCATCTGGGCGAAGCGGGTCTCCATGCCGGACCATCCGCCCGCGTGATTCCACAGGATGGGAAATGCGACAAAGAGGGAGACGGTGATGATGATGCCGGTTACGATGTCCGTGTAGGCGAGGCTCAACAACCCTGCGAGAATCGTATAGGTGATGATGGCGACCGCCGCGATGATGGTCCCGATTCCTTCGGAGATCAGCGGCTGACCGGCTTTGTCGACCAGGATGGCGTTCAGGACGGCCCCCAGGGCATTGAACTGGTAGCTGACGATCACCATGTATGCGATCACCAACGCGGTCACGGCCAGCAGTCTCGCGGCTGGGCCATAGCGGGAGCCGATGATCTCCGGGACGGAGTAGACCTCATAGTTGCGGGCCCGCGGCGCCACCCGGGTCAGCAGGATCATGCCGAGGACGCTGCCGATGGGCAGAATCAAAGCGGCCAGGCCGCTCTCATAGGTCATGCCGGCGTTGCCGACGATCGAGCCGGTCCCGATCCAGGCCGCCAGCATCGTGCAGACCAGCACCCAGGGCGACAACGACCGGCCGGCGATGGCGAAATCCGCTTGGGTTTTGATCTGGCGGGATTTGTAGACCCCGACGCCGGTCAGGAGCAGCAGATAGGTGAGAATCGAAATCAGATAGACCATCCAGAACACCTTTATGAGCCACAGAGGGCACAGAGAGCATGGATGCAGGAGATGAAGAGGGTGGAAACTAAAGAAGGCCGACCTCTCTGGTTTCCCTCTTTTGGGTCTATTCTCTCTGTGTCCTCTGTGTTCTCTGTGGCCGGTTTATTGTTCGACGAACTGTTCGACGAAGTACTTTGGCGTCAGCGGCTCGCCCGTGGCGCGGACGATCATATCGTCCCACCGGTAACGGGCGCCGGGACCGAACACGTACTGGCGCAGATACCGTCCCACGCGCTGGTCGCCAACATAGCTCAGACCCGCATCCGATTCAAGCTTCAACACCTTGTGGACGAGCGTGTTGTGCAATTGGGATGCGAGCAGCTCGCCCAGGATGTAGTTGTGGTAATAACAGGGGGCCACGATGAAGTGCAGCTTGGAGGCCCATCCGGCGTCGGCCGGTCCCGGCGGGCGTTTGAGAAACTGGTACTTCTCCACGAGGTCCCACCACAGCGTGTTCAGGTCCTGGTCTGGGTTCGCATAGAGGGCCTTCTCGAAGTGCCACATCACCATCGCCCAGCGTGCGACGAGCATCTGTTGGAATCGCAGGTAGCGGTCGCTGACCGTTCTGACCTTCGCAGTTTCCTCGTCGGATAAGCCCAGCATTTCCTGCATCCAGTCGGCATTACGGCTGAGCCTTCCAAAGAACATCGCGATGGCCTCCGTCGTGAACGGGTGCGCCGGTTCCCGCAGCAGCCACGGCTCGTTGAAGTCCTTGTACCTGTCATAGACTGCATGACCCAACTCGTGGAGGATCGTCTCCATCCATCGCTCGGTGTCCTGCAGGTTGGCCAGGATGCGGACGTCGCCCGAGCGGTCCACGTCGTGGCTGTAGGCGTGCGGGTACTTGCCCTCGCGGTCGTACAAGTCGCTGCGGGCCAGGATGTCGTCGATGGGCAGACCGACGCCCGCATAATACGTGCGGGCCAGTTCTTCGATGTCTCGACCCTTGTAGTACTGGTCCAGGTCCAGCTCGTAGACCAGCGGCGTCCGCTGGAAGAAAGGGTCGTGATAATGCCAGGGCATCAGCTCTTCGGGCGAGACGCCATAGCCTTTCGCGAGGATCTCATCCAGCTCCCGCTTGAGCCTGGCGAACGGCTCTCGCGTTCGAAGGTCCAACTCCTCGAAGATGCGGTCCAACTCGCCCACATCCTGCTCGCCGACGATGACGGACATCGTGTGGAAATTGTCGAATCCGAGTTGCCGGGCGGCCCGGTTGCGGAGCCGGACCAGTTCGAGGAAGTCGCCGATGATGGCGTTGCCGACCTCCTTGCTGGCCCGCCATGCGGCCTCGCGCCTGCCGGCATCCGTCTCGGTCGTCAGGATCGTGTAGACATCGCTGACGGTGACCTTGCGGCCGTCGATCGTGCCTCGATAGTTGTTGTACGCCTCCTGGACCTTCGCGTCGAGCTCGACGGTCTGTTGCATCAGAGCCGGATCGATCTGATTCAAGAGATAGCCGTAGTAGAGCTTGTCCACCTGTCGGGCCAGGCGGGCGTCGCGGATGCGTCCAGATTCCCTGCATGCCTTGATCCGGGCGAAATCGTTCGGATCGCTCTGCAGCCGTCGGATTTGCAACTGGGCCTTCTCGAACTCGTCGAACTTCTCGGCTCTGCCTGTCGTGGTCGCCTCCCAGTAGAGCCGATTCGCCTGTGTTGTCAACGGCTCGACTTTCGCCACGCAGTCGCGGACGAGCCGCGATGTCTGCTCCGGCCGGGAATCCACGGTACAGCCGGCGCACAGAGCAAGCCCAAGCGTCACAGGCCAGAGGGACACAAAACTTCTCATACGGCACCTCTCATTCGTGGTTGCATCGTCATGGCACGACTGACGTGGCATTATAGTTCCCGGTTGAACGCACGGGAAGAGTCGGTTGGAGAATTGGCGACCCCCAGGCACCCGATCCTATCACAAACACGAAGATATCGCGATGACGTGGTTGACGGCTCGGAATCCGTCGGCCATAATGCCCCTGCACGGAGTGCCTCGGATGCGGTCTTGCCGGTGGCTTGCAGGACTGACGTGGTTCGGGTGTGACCCCGTATGCCCCGAGGGGAGGCGACCTCGGGCGACCGAACAGGGAGTGTGAGGACATGAATATGCCGAAACGATCCAGGGGACTGCGCAAATCGCTCCATGTGGCGTTGGTGTACAATGCCGACGCGGGAATCATACCGGATACGCCCGAAGACCGAGGCAGCACGACGGACCTGCGGCATATGATCCGTGACATGGCGCGTGTGCTCCGGTCTCTGGGACATCGAGTCACCGTCCTGCCGCTGGCTCTCGATCTCTTTGCGTTCCAGCGGAAGTTGCGGCGTCTGAATCCCGATGTCGTGTTCAACCAGTACGACGACGTCGTTCACGGCGCGCTCTACGAGATGCGGTTCGCCGCGATGGTACGGATGATGGGCTTTCCGCATACCGGGTCGCCTGCGCTGGCGCTCGGATTGAGCCGATACAAGCACATGTCCGCCAGTCTTCTCCACGGGACGGGCATTCCGATCCCGCCTTGCACGGAACTGCTGGAGAAGATCGCCGACGTGGATCAGTATGATTGGCGGTTTCCCCTGATCGTTCAGCCCAGCCAGGAACACGCGGGCATCGGCCTGGACCGGGATTCCATCGTGCATTCGAAGAAGGCCCTCCGCCAGCAGGTGCGACGGATCGTCCAGACCTACAAGCAGCCGGCGCTGGTCCAGCGTTTTTTGCCCGGACGGGAGTTCAACGTGGGCATCGTGGGGGGCAAACGCGCGAAGGTGATGCCTCTGGCCGAGGTGAACTACACGGAGCTGCCCACGGAGATTCCGCCGATCATGTCGTATGCCGCCAAGTGGATCGAGACCTCGGTGGAATACAAGAAGACCTCGGTGATCTGTCCGGCGGTCGTGGAGCCTGATCTGGCTCGCCAAGTCAGCGACATTGCGATGCGCGCCTTTCGAGCGGTTCGGGCCTGGGGCTACAGCCGGGTTGATATTCGGCTGGACGAAACCGGCCAGCCCCGGGTCCTGGAAGTCAACTGCAACGCGTCGCTGGAGGAGGGGGTTGCCCTGGCGCGATCCGCCGGCAAGGCGGGCATCAGCTATCCGCAGTTGCTTCAGATGATCATCGATGCAGCGTTGGAAGGGCCTCCCTACGACGTCAGCGTGCCCATGATGCTTTAGGCCGTTCTGCTGTACGTCCTGGTTTGCCGACGGTAGTGCTCCGCCAGGGGCATGGTCAGCTCGCGGACCGGGTTGACGAGCCGGCCTCGTTTGCACTGGGGCTTCTGGTCGCAGAGCTTCCGCATGAGGCGATCCACGTACCGCAGCTTCTGGATGGCCGGCCAGTCGTGGTACTTGCGACGCCAGCCGGAACGCGGGGTCAACCAGACCGCGAACGTCTCTGCAAAGTCCTCATCCGGATGCTTCTGTGCGTATGTGTACCGGTAGGGGCAACTGCAAATGTGCCGCACGAATCGCCGGCTCCACGGATTCGGGTGGAAGACGTCGCGGTACGGCTTGGAGAACGAACCGAAGGTCTCCCGCCAGGCAGGCTGCTCCCAGAGTCGGAACGCATAGTTGATCGCGTGGCCGGCCTCGTGTCGCAGCAATTGCATGATCGTCTGCTCGTCTTCGAGTTCGCCTGTCTGCTCCTTCTCGATGCGTCCCAGCGGGTCGCTGGCCAAGTAGAAGGGGATGCCGACGGTCGGCACCCGGTCTGGGCAACCCCAGCTATCCGTCAGGTAGAAGCCGGGGACAAACCCCAGACCCTTGTCTGTCAGCTCCCGCTTGAGCTGGCGAAGGAACGGCTCGATGGGCGATCCCTTGATCCGAAGTCCGAGGTCGCAGATGCGTCTTGTCAGTAGTCCTTGTCGAACGGTCTCCCAGTCATCGGTTCGGAGACGTTGCTGATTCACGTATTGTCTTCTGCAGCTTGTTGCTGCCATCTTTCGTCTTCCCACTCTCGTCATACACCCTGCGCCAATGCCCCAGAGGCGAAGAACCAGTCCATGCCGGCGAAAAACAAGCCGGCCAGCACCTAATATGCTATCTGATCCAAGGGCAGGATTTCAAGTTCATCTGTGAAAAAAGTATGTAAATACTTATATGGCAAGACTTTATGATGGCAGGCCTTCTGCGGCGGCAGTTCAGACAGGCGATTCGCACGGCCGGTTGGTGGCGGTGTCATTGCCTCTTGATGATCCCTCGGTCATCCAGAAATTCAACGGGTTCCTTGTTCTTTCCGTGTTCCCACATGAGGGAATAGAACCAGATACCGCTCTCGCCAATCCAGAAGTCTGCGGGTGTGAATCGCATCTTCGAGTCAGCAGGCTTCCTCCGGCTCTCGGGCGTATACTCTGCCGACCAGCCAAATATCTCGCCCTGCCAGTGTTTTCCTGTCGTATGGAGGTGGCCTGCAAACGCTCTTACCTCGCTCAAGTCCGGGATGACCACAGGCAAGACCGGTGAATGATCCCCTCCCTGCGGGATTCTTGCTTTAACCGTGAGCACGTTTGCTTTGCTCCTTTAACGCACAAGATGACAGGTATACTACTCCTTCCCAGTAACCGATTCTCAGTCATCTGCTGAGAAGATGATACCATGTTTCTCCAGCGAATTTAAAGGAATCACTTCTTAGAACGCCTTCTGCTCGGTTCGGGCAATGATCTCGTCCTGCAGGGCCTTGCCCAGATCAGTGAAGTAGTCGCTGTAGCCTGCGACCCGGACGATCAGGTTCTGGTACTCCTCGGGTCGAGCCTGGGCCTTGCGCAAGGTCTCGGCGTCCACCACGTTGAACTGGATGTGGTGGCCGTCCAGGCGGAAATAGGAGCGGATCAGGTGCGTGAGGTTGTCGAGTCCGTCATCGCCTTCGAGGAGGGCGGGCGTGAACTTCATGTTCAGCAGGGTGCCGCCGGTCCGGCCGTGGTCCATTTTGGCCGCGGATTTGAGGACTGCCGTGGGACCTTGTCGATCTGCACCCTGGACTGGAGAGATGCCCTCGGATAGAGGCAGGCCCGCCTTACGCCCGTCGGGCGTTGCGCCCATGACGGACCCGAAATAGACGTGCACTGTGGTCGGCAGCAGGTTGATGCGGTACTTGCCGCCTTTGGTGTTGGGCCGGTCGTCCACCGCTTGGAAGTATGTCTCGAAGACCGATCGCATGATCTCGTCGGCGTAGTCGTCGTCGTTGCCGTACTTGGGCGTTCGTTGCAGGAGGGTCTGTCGGAGCGTCTCATGGCCTTCGAAGTCGGCCTTGAGCGCCGCCAGCAGATCCCGCATCGAGATCGACTTGTTGTCGAAGACGTGGTACTTGATCGCGGCCAGGGCGTCTGTGATCGTGCCGACGCCGACGCCCTGGATGTAGTTCGTGTTGTAGCGGGGCCCGCCGTCGTGGTAGTCCCGACCGGTTGCGATGCAGTCGTCGATCAGAATCGAGAGGAAGGGGGCGGGCATGTACGTCGCGTAGAGCCGCTCGATGATGTTGTTGCCCTTCATCTTGACGTCGATCAGGTGGTTGACCTGCCGGCGGTAGGCCTCGAAGAGCTGCTCGAACGAGCCGAACTGCTCGGGATCGCCCGTCGCCAGGCCGATCTGCTTGCCCGTCCAGGGGTCCACGCCGTTGTTCAAGGTCAGTTCCAGCACCTTGGGCAGGTTGAAGTAGCCGGTGAGGATGTAGGCTTCTTTGCCGAACGCGCCGACCTCGACGCAACCGCTGGAGCCGCCGTTGCGGGCGTCGGCGACCGACTTGCCCATGCGAATCAGCTCCTGGACGATCAAGTCGCTGTTGAAGACGGAGGGCTGGCCGAAGCCGGTGCGGATGATCTTGGCGGCGCGCTTGATGAAGCGGTCTGGATTCTTCTTGCTCACCTGGATCGAGGAGCTTGGCTGCACGAGCCGCATTTGCTCGATCACGTCGAGGATGAGGTAAGTCACGTCGTTGACGCCGTCGGAGCCGTCCTCTTTCATGCCGCCGCTGTTGATCTGGGCGAAGTCGGTGTACGTGCCGCTCTCTTCGGCGGTGACCCCGACCTTCGGCGGCGCCGGTTGATTGTTGAACTTCACCCACAGGCATTGGAGCAACTCTTCCGCCTGCTCGCGGGTCAGAGTGCCTTCCTCCAGACCCTTCTTGTAGAACGGATACAGGTGCTGATCGAACCGGCCTGGGCAGAAGGAGTCCCAGGGGTTCATCTCGGTTGTGACGCCCAAGTGCACGAACCAGTAGCACTGGAGCGCCTCCCAGAAATCGCGGGGGGCGTGAGCCGGAACGCGCGAACAGACCTCGGCGATCCGCTCCAGTTCCGCCTTTCGCTGCGGATCGGATTCCTTCGCGGCCAGTTCCCGGGCCTTCTCGGCGTGGCGCTGGGCGAATCGGATCACCGCATCGGCGCAGATGAACATGGCCTTGAGTTCTTCCTGCTTCGCATACGCCTGTGGATCGTTCATGTAGTCCAGGCCGTCCAGGCTGCGCTGGATGTCCTGCTTGAAGTCGAGCATGCCCTTGCGATAGATCTTGTTGTCGAGGACGGTGTGGCCGGGCGACCGCTGCTCCATGAACTCAGTGAACATGCCGGCTCCGTAGGCCGCCAGCCAGCTTTCGTCCATGGCCCGGAACATGCGGTCTCGCATGGTTTTGCCGGACCAGAAGGGGATGATCTTGTCGCGGTAGACCCGCTGGACCTCCTCCGAGACGGAGAATGCGGTCTTCCCGCGGTCGTTGAGGATTTGCAGGTCTTGAAGACTGTGGCAGCACAATTCGGGATAGGTGGGCGTCGCCTTGGGGGATGGGCCTTTCTCGCCGACGATCAGTTCGCTTTCGTTGATGCAGACCGTCTTGTTTTCCATGATGTGCTTAAAGGCCATCGCCCGGCAGACCGGCACGGACTCCCGCATGGGGATATCGCCCAGGTAAAAGTCCGTTATCAGTTCCGCCCGTTCGGCGGAGATGCTCGGCTTGGTCTCGACACTCTGCTGCCGCAGTCTTGCGACTCGTTCGTTCATCATAGCAACCCACCTACGGATAGAACGCCACAGAGGACACAGAGATCACAGAGGAGATACGGCAAGACCACACAGAAGGGCCCTAATCCGTCTGTTCCTTGCCGTCTCAGTGCTAATGCTGTTTCTCTCTGCCTCTGTGCCCTCTGTGGCAACATCATTCTGCCGTCAGCCGCCCACTTTGACCTCGAATCCGTAGCTTCGAAGAGTGTCGGCGATTTCCGTCATTGTACCATCATCCGGGGCCTGGGCCTCCATCAAATCGATCCTGCCGTTGAGACGCACGGCCTTCTCCAGTCCGCCGCGATTGTAGGGCAGGATATCGACCCTGCGAACGGTCTTCAACGACTGCACGAACTGTGCCGTCTGCTCGATATTCGCCCGGTCGCTGTTGAAGCCGGGGATGATCGGGACCCGAATGAAAATCCTCTTGCCGGCCTCGGCGAGCATCCGGATGTTCTCCAGGACTCTTTCGTTCGGTATACCTGTGTACTGCTCGTGCAGTTCGCTGTTCATGTGCTTGATGTCGCAGAGGAACAGGTCCGTCACCTCGGCTACGGCGCGCAGAACTTGCGGCGGCGCATAGCATGTCGTATCGACGGCCGTGCGGATGCCCTCTTCCCGGCAGGCCTTCAGCAGGGCGATCAGGAAATCGGCCTGCATCAGCGGCTCACCCCCCGAGAAGGTCGCGCCGCCGCCGGATTGGTCGTAGAAGATGACGTCCTTCCGCAGTTCTGCCATCACCTGCCCGACGGAGGCCTTTCGTCCGATGATCTCCCACGCCCCGGTCGGGCATTCAGCGACACACCGGCCGCACAGTGTACAACTGTCCGGATCGAGTACGGGACCCGATTCCGAGAATGAGATGGCTCCATGATCGCATATCTCCATACAGTGCCGGCACTTAACGCATCGGCTCCGCCTGAAACCCAACTCCGGTTCGGCCTTCCAACTCTCGGGATTGTGGCACCACTGGCACCGCAGCGGGCAACCCTTGAAGAACACGGCGGTTCGAATCCCAGGCCCATCGTGGATGGCGTACCGCCGGATGTCGAAGACCGTGCCGTAGATGCTCGCGCCGGCATCCGGCTCAGAAGCGCCCTGATAACTCTCGGGATTCAGTTCTTTCGTATTTGTCATGGACCCTTGCCTGCAAGAAACCGCACTCCCTGCCCGACATCAGCATACCGAGAAGACCGCTCGAATACAAGACGACAGTCGTAGCCGCGGGGCGACGGTATGTGGGTATGATTGAGGCACTTGTGGTGTGCTTGGTCTGGCTAATTGCCTTCTGTGGAGGTGAGCCGCAGATCGGCGGCGACTGGCAGTTGGAAGAGATCCGTCCGCAAGAGCCGGATTGAGAAGAACAGCACCTCCAGGTTTTCGACCTGGGCGGTGTCGGGATTGAGTCGGGCGACGATTTCGTCCGGGAGTTCTTGCGATTCCTGTTCCGCGTAAGGAGGGCACTTGTCGATGTGAAGGATGTCGGCCTGACGGTCGTACTTGAATGTCAGCTTCGCTTCCATTCGATTTCTCCTTCAACCAGATAGGGGCAAGGAAATTGGCTCATGATGGCTCTCCACCCGACATTGTACTGTGCGGATCATAACTGTGCGCGCCGGGTGAGTCAACCGGGCGTGGGTGAGAAGGTCTTTACGGAAAGGGGTTTATGCAGGACAATACTGGGAATCGGGAGATCGGTTTGATGCCGATGGATACTGAAACGTACGTCGATCTGAGGGGACATGAGGTGTAGGATGAGAGAACGTGGACTGGTTCTGGGATTGATCGTGGTTCTTGCGGGCGGGTGTCAGGCGATGGGCGCACAAGCGAATCAGACGTCACATGACGCGGTCCTGAGAGCGGAATTGATCTTTTCACTCGAGAGCCCGCCCACGCCGGGGTGTCATGCTTCGACCATTGTCGAGACACACGACGGTCAGATTCTGGCTGCGTGGTTCGCGGGGGCCGATGAGGGCGAGGACGACGTCGGAATCTGGGTTTCCCGCTGGGAGAACGGCGCGTGGTCCCGGCCGGTCGAGGTTGCCAATGGCGTTATGTCGCCGCAGGTGCGTTTTCCGTGCTGGAACCCGGTGCTGTTTCAGCCTCGCGAGGGGCCGCTGGTGCTGTTTTTCAAGGTCGGTCCGACGCCCAGTAAGTGGTGGGGGGAGATGATGATCTCCGAGGACAACGGTGCGACCTGGAAGGACCGCAGGCGGTTGCCGCCGGAGGTGATGGGACCGATCAAGGACAAGCCGATCCAGCTTGCGGACGGTCGCATCCTGTGTCCGTCGAGCAGCGAGCACGCAGGCTGGCGGGTACACGTCGAGATCACGAAGGACCTGGAGAACTGGGAGGTCGTGGGCCCGCTGAACGACCCGGCGAAGATGGGCGTGATCCAGCCGACGATTCTGACCTGCGCGGACGGCCGCCTTCAGATGCTCTGTCGCACGCGGGGCAAGGGTTTCATCGCGGAGAGTTGGTCGCAAGATTCCGGCCGGACTTGGAGCGAGATGACGCTCACGTCTTTGCCCAACCCGAACTCAGGGATCGACGCGGTTACGCTGAAAGACGGTCGCCACTTGCTGGTCTTCAACAATACGCCCAAGGGTCGGACCCCGCTGAACGTGGGAATCTCCAAAGATGGCAAGCAGTGGGACATCGTGCTCGCTCTGGAAACGCAGCCGGGTGAATACTCCTATCCTGCGGTCATCCAGGCGTCGGACGGTCGAGTCCACATCACGTACACGTATCTGCGAAAGAGCGTCAAGCACGTCATCCTGGACCCGACGAAGTTCTGAGGGGACCGGCGTTGAGCAGGATGTCGATGCGTGGTGTTTTCTGATGGTAGGGTTTGAGCAGGATGTCGAGATCGCCGTCGCCGTCGAAGTCGCCGAGCTTGCCTTCGTGGATGCCTTGGCCGTGCCAGGCGACGGTCTCCTTGAAGCGGCCTCTGCCGTCGCCATAGAAGAGGTAGACGTTGGCTTCGTCGCCCGCGCCGGGGTCGCCCATCTCGCCGACCATGATGTCGAGGTTGCTGTCGCGATCGACGTCGCGGATCTCGCAGGTGTGGCCGTGGATGACGCGACGCAGGATGTGCGGGACCCAGTGATTGCCATCCCATTGGTACCACTTTGCGTCGCCGTCCATATCGCCCGGTGAAAAGACGACCTCGGGCCGGCCGCCTTTGACGAGCTGTCCGGCGGCGCACTGCGTGAAGGCCATCTCCTCATCGATGACGTGCTCGTAGAACCAGTCAGGGTTCAAGCCGTTGAACCAACGCCCACCTCCGACGATGTCCACCCTTCCATCGAGATCAATATCGACCGGGATCGAGGGAAAACCTTCTCGCTCCCGGCCGGTGGACCACTCGTAGACTGTCATGGACTTCCACCAGTCTGCTCTCTTTGGATCGCCTGGGATGTTGAAAAGCAGCAGCTTTTTTGCGTCCTGGTTCCATGAGGCAAGCTCGACTTTACCGTCGCCGTCGTAGTCGCCGAAGCTCTGGTCGTGGTGCTTCTTGCCGCCGGACTTCTTGATGAATCGCCGGGTCCAGGGCTTGTCGAAGTTCGGGCAGGGGTTCTCCCACCACCAGATTTCGTTGCCGACCCAGTCCTGACCCAGGACGAGGTCGAGGTCGCCATCCTTGTCGATGTCGTAGGCGTCGCCTCCGGCCTCCGGGTGTAGGAGTCCGGCGTCGATCATGCGCTTATCCCAACCCCGGCCGTTGTACTTGTACCAGACGACGGAAGGGACCTTGGTCCGCTCTCCGACGACGAAGTCATCCATGCCGTCTCTGTCGATATCGCAGACGACGCAGCACGTTTGCTCGTTGCCCTCGTTCGGCGTGGGCAGGTCGCCTGTCGTGCTGCTCTTGAGGACCCAGTTGATTCTGGCGAACGCCGGTGCGTGCAGGGTGACGGCGACGAGGAATGCAACTGTCGATGCTTGCAGGACGCGGTATGGATACCAAGGTGCTTCGTCCATGACAGACCTCCAGAAAAAGACGGTGTGCATAGCACACCCTACCGCTGCCGCCCGAACGAAAGACCCCTTCCGGACAAGGGGCTTGCCAAAATAGTAAATTGTAAATCGTAAATAGCTGATTACAGGCTCCAGCCTGTTCGGTAGGGTTCCTGGACGTATTTGTTGGCCTCGTCGTCGTTGGTGAAACGCATGCTCGGGCCGTCCCAGGCGAGTCTTTTGCCCCGGCGGATGGCGATGTTGCCGAGTTGGACGACCTCGGCCAGCAGGCCGCCGATGTCGAAATTGCAGCTTGCCTTCTCGCCGCCCTGGCAGGCTCGAATCCACTCGCCTGTTGCGATGTTCTTGAAGGACACCCTGGGCAGTGTCCGGGGCGGGCGCTTGTAGCTCTGCATCTTCGACTCGGGGATGATCTGTCCGCCTTCGGTGTCGCCGAGGATCTTGCCCTTGTCGCCGACGTACAGATTGCCCTCGTCCGGCCAGTCTCTGCCTTCCTCCAGCTCGCTGGGTCTGGGCGGCTTGATCCCGCCGTCGTACCAATACACCGTCACCGGCGGCATCCCCTCGCGGGCCGGGAACTCCCAGGCGACCGTCGAGGCCAGCGGCGTCGCCTCGGGCATCGCCTTGGTCGAGCTGGCCCAGACGCTGACCGGGTGGCCGAGCTTGAGGGCCTTGAAGAGAGTATTGAGATGGTGGCAGCCCATGTCGCCGAGGGCGCCTGTTCCGAAGTCCCACCAGCCGCGGAAATTCCAGGGATGATAGACGGCGTCGTAGGGGTAGTTGTATTTGGCCTGCTGCATCACGAGGCTATCCCGACCCCACTTGGCTTTGAAGGGGCGCATCGAGGCCGGACCGATCCAGAGGTCCCAATCCAGGTGTGCGGGGACCGGGTCCGAACCCTCCGGGCGGATCATGCCCTGCGGCCAGAGCGGGCGGTTCGACCAGCAATGGACCTCGCGGATCTCGCCAATCGCGCCGTCCCAGATCATCTCGCACAGGTCACAGGCCCGGTCGCTGACGGAAGATGCGGCCGTCACCTGGGTGGCGATCCCCGCCTTGCGAGCGGCTTCGGTCAGCGTGCGGGCCTCGTGGATCGTCCGCGTCAGGGGCTTGACGCACAGGATGTGCTTGTGCCGCCGGACCGCCTCCATCGAGATTACGGCGTGCGTGTGGTCCGGCGTCGCCACCAGCACTGCGTCGATGCTGTCGTTCTCCTTGTCGAACAGCTCGCGGTAGTCGCGATAGCGTTTCGCCTGCGGATATTGTTCGAAGACCGGCTTGGCGTATTCGGGGTCCACATCGCACAGGAAGGCGATGCGTGCGGCCGGGTCGGAGGCACAGCCTTGCAGAAAGGCCTTGCCGACGCCTCCGATCCCGATGCCTGCGATGTTGAGACGCTCGCTCGGCGCCGCCTGCGCCCGACCGCCAAGAACATGGCTCGGCACGACGGTGAACGCCGCGACGGCGGTCGCCTGTTGCATGAATCCTCGACGGGATATGACCGTTGCCTGACGATTGTGAGTCTCATTCATCGCAGCCATCCTTTCAAAAAGGGACGATCCGGTTGGCATTCCGATATACCCCAGGGCCGGCGGCTTCTCAAGGGCAAACTGGGAATGTGATAAACCGCCTCTGGTGGAAGAGGGACTATCCCGGTATGCTTGTGCGGGAAAGACCGAAGTGGAAGACGCAACGACGCTGCAGGCAGGGACTATGGCGGTTCGCAGAGTCAAACTGATCGTCTTTGTCATCGTGGTCGTCGTCGGTTTGCTGGTAGCCGGCGGCGTGTTGCCCGTCATCGGTCTGCTGGCGGATATCTTCGAGTACATCGGCGGCCTCGGGCCCTGGGGGCCCGCGGCGCTCGTCGGCTTCTACACCGTCTCCTGCGTGCTCCTGATCCCGGCATCGATCCCCACGCTGGCGGCCGGTTTTCTCTTTGGCGTCTTCGAAGGCAGCGTCGCGGCGATGGTCGGAGGCGCCGCAGGCGCCATCGCGGCCTTCTGGATCGGTCGAATTGCCACAGATGGACGGATACAAAACCGGACCGGGCGCAATCACTGGCTCACCGCGCTCGACAATGCGGCGGGCGAGCAGGGGTTCAAGGTCGTGCTGCTGGCCCGCCTGAGCCCGATGGCGCCGTATGCGATTTTGAACTACGCATTGGGCCTGACGAAGGTCTCGTTTCGAGCGTACGTGCTCGGCACGGTGGTGGGCGTGCTGCCGGGAATGGTCATGTACGTCTATATCGGGGCGGGCCTGCGTTCCCTGGCGGATCTGGCGGCCTACGCCAGAGGAGAGGGGCAGGCGACGCCCGCCCTCCGTGCGTTCTTCTGGGCCGGTCTGGTAGTGACCATTGTCGTCACCGTGCTGCTCACGCGGGTGGCACAGAAGGCGTTGCGCAGGTCCGCGCCGCAGTGAGTGCATTCCCGCTTGACACGCTGGGCGGCGAGTTCCATACTGACGACTATGGTCGGGGTTGTTTCCAAGCCGAATACGCAGCAGAAACTGAAAATTCTCAGCGATGACGCCAAGTACGACTTGGCCTGCGCGTGCGGCAGCCGGGACGAGGAGGCCCGCCGGCGGGGCGGCGACGGGCGATGGATCTATCCGGTGACGCTGCCCAACGGCGGCAAGAGCGTCCTGCTCAAGACACTCATCTCCAATGTCTGCTCGAATGACTGCAAGTATTGTCCGCTGCGTCAGGAGCAGGATATCCGGCGATGCACGCTCGATCCCGAGGAGACCGCCCGCGTGTTCCTCGACTACTTCGACCGGCGGGAGGTCTTCGGCCTGTTTCTGAGCTCGGGCGTCATCGGGACGCCGGACGCGACGATGGAGCGGCTCACCGCTACGGCCCGGCTCCTTCGTCGGCAGCACCGCTTCAAAGGCTACATCCACCTCAAGATCATCCCCGGCGCCAGCGACGCCGCCATCGACGAAGCGGTTTCGCTCGCCAGCGCCGTATCGCTCAATATCGAGACGCCGGGTGAAAAGCACCTTGCGAAGCTTTCAAACCGCAAGAATTACCTGCGTGACATCATCGAGCCGATCAAACGCATCAGCCGGTTGACGGCCAAAGGCTCGCGGTACGCGAGGGTCAAGCAGACGACCCAGTTCATCGTCGGGCCCGCGGGCGAATCGGACGCCGAGATCGTCAAGTACATGTGGGGCCTCTACGACAGACTCCGCATGCACCGCATCTACTTCAGTGCGTATCAGAATGGACTGGGCGCCGCGTCGTTGTTGGATGCGCAGGCCGGTCCGCTCGTCGGCGATCCGCTCATGCGGGAGCATCGCCTCTACCAGGTGGATTTTCTCATGCGCAAGTACGGCTTCACCGACAGCGACATCCTGTGCGACGATCGCGGATACCTCTCGTTGGAGACCGATCCGAAGGAGGCCTGGGCCGTTCGCCATCCGGAGTTCTTTCCCGTTGCACTGAACGACGCGTCGCGCATGGAGCTGCTGCGTGTGCCGGGATTGGGGCCGGTGATGGTGAACCGCATTCTCGAGATTCGTCGGCAGGAGCGGCTGCACAGTCTCGATCAGCTCGGTCGCGTCGGCGCCAGACTGGAAAAAGCCCGGCAATACGTGGCCTTTTGAACGGGTGTCTTCCTCGTTCAGTAGCGTGGATCTCTGATTTTGCGGAACTTGGGGTTGATTTTCATTGCCAACCGGCTGGTTGAGCCTATAATTCGCAGGCTGAATTTGAAAACATCAACAGAGTCTCAACCCAATGCAGTTTGCGGGAGGTGAAAATGCTAAACCTGGTTCCCACAAGGGTTTTCCTGACCAAAGGTGTGGGTCGGAGCAAGTATCAGCTCAAGAGCTTCGAGGAAGCGCTGCGCAAGGCCGGCGTAGCCCAGCAGAACCTGGTCCAGGTTTCGTCCATCCTACCGCCGAGATGTAAAATCATCAGCAGAGAAAAGGGCTTGAAGCTGCTCACCCCCGGCGGCATCTGCTTCTGCGTGATGGCCCGGGCCGACACCGAGGAACATGGCCGCCTGATTGCCTCGTCCGTCGGGATTGCGGTGCCGAAGGATCAGAAGAAATGGGGCTATCTCAGCGAGGTGCACGGCCACGGAATGAACGAGCGAGAAGCGGCGGACATGTCCGAAGACCTTGCCGCCAACATGCTCGGGACGACCCTCGGCTTGGAAGTGGACCCCAACAAGGCCTGGCGAGAGAAGGAACAGGTCTATCGCTCCAGCGGCCTGATCATTCGCACGTCGAACATCACGCAGACTGCCACCGGGCAGAGAGACCTCTGGACGACGACTGTGTCGATCGCCATGTTCCTGTTCGACGAGAATTCGAGCGTCTTGTCGCAGCAGTAGCAGTGGATCTCCCATTCACCGGATTGGCCGTTCGGCTGGGGTTGCGTGCGCGGTAATCCAGTGGAAAGTCCCTCGGCCTCGCAGGGCACGAGCTTGAAGCGCTATCGGAGTCGAATCATGACAACAGTCGCCAACAATTTCGGCGGTCTGCCGCCCCAATACAGCGAGCTTGCAAATTCGAAGGTCGTTTTGGTTCCCGTTCCGTATGATGGGACGAGCACCTGGATCAAGGGCGCGGACAAAGGCCCCGAAGCGATCATCCGGGCCTCCGCGAATATGGAGGTGTACGACATCGAGACCGACTCCCAGGTCTACCAGCAGGGCATCTTCACGGATGCGCCGGTAGCGGCGGGGGCCTCCTCTCCCGAGCGGATGGTCGAGGCCGTGCGGGGCAAGGTCCAGGGCCATCTGGCCAGCGACAAGTTCGTCGTCGTCATCGGCGGCGAGCATTCCGTCAGCATCGGGGCGATCCAGGCCCACGCTCACCAATTCCCCGGCGTCAGCGTCCTGCAACTCGACGCCCACTCCGATTTGAGGCAGGAGTACGAGGGGTCCAAGAACAACCATGCCTGTGTCATGGCGCGGGCCCGCGAGATGTGTCCCATCGTGCAGGTGGGCATCCGCAGCATGGACATTTCCGAGACGAAGGGCCTCCAGCGGGACCGGATCTTCTTCGCGGAGGACATCCATGACAGCGCCGCCTGGATCGATCAGGTCGTCGCGAAGCTGGCCGAGCAGGTGTACATCACGATCGACCTGGACGTGTTCGATCCGTCGATCATGCCCTCGACGGGCACGCCCGAGCCGGGCGGCCTGCGATGGTACGATGTGCTGGCTTTGATGCGGGCGGTATGCAGCCGCAAGAAGGTGGTGGGACTCGACGTGGTGGAGATGTGCCCGGTGGCGAACCAGTGGGCGCCGGATTTCCTCGCCGCCAAGCTGATCTACAAAATCCTCAGCTACAAATTCCTGGCCGGCGGCGGCAAGTAGACCGGCTGTCTGTCTGGACTCAACGTTATCGGTCGAGCGGGTCGCAGGATTTCTCGCATGTGAACTTTCCCCACTGTAGAGGGGGGCCAGCAGCGGCCGATAAGAGGCGCAGTGGAGTGTATATGGACTGGGCCTCGCGGCCGGCGCTTGCAGGAGAGTTTGGATGAAAGTCACGACGGGTTGTACAGGTTGGGATGGCGGCGGAAGAGGGGTGGCCAGAGGTCTCTGGATTCTCGGCTTGGTCGTGTTGCTTGCTGGCTGCGACAAGAGAGCGGTGGAGCAGGCCCAGCAGGAGGCTCGGGAAGCCAAGACCGCCGTACAGCAATTGAAGCACAACCTGGCCCTGGCCGAAAAGGAAATCGCCAGCACCAAGGCGGAACTCAACGCAGTCCGGCAGAGCCGGGATGAACTCCAGGGGAAGATCGACCAACTCGCCAAGGAGCGGGACGAGGCTTTGGGTTATGCCCAGCAGGTCCAGGACGCGTTGAAAGCCACTTCCAGCGGCCAGGCCAGTACGACTGCGGCGCTTCAAAAGCAAAACGCCGAGTTGAATGCCCTTGTCGCTGAGCAGCAGAAGTTGATCGATCAACTGCAGAAGGATGCGGAGATCGAGGCAGAGGAGCCGCAGTCGGAACAGGCGCCTCCCGCCGAGCCCAACGAAGGGTAGTCGCCACTCGGCTGGTCTCAGAGCCGCATCGATGCCCGATATTGCGGAACTTCGAACCGGGCAATGATGGTCATGGACCCTGCGGTAGGTTTTTGCTTCTTTTTTCTGTGTCGTGCTGCTACAATCCGGTCCTACAAGAGCCGGCTGTACCCCTTTGGCGAAAAAGGAACCGTCATGAGGAAAGTCAAGCTGATTGCCATCGTCGCTCTCTTAATCTTCACGGTCGTCATCTTCCTTCAGAACACCGAGCCCATGGAGGCCCGGATTCTGCTTCTGAAGGTTCAGATGTCGCGGGTGTTGATGCTGATGCTGACGTTTGTGCTGGGACTGGTGATGGGCATCCTCATCGCCACCGGCGTTCTGAGGAAGAAACGCAAGACCTGACATGGTGCCTGGGAGATCGGGTTCGCATGTACCGTTGAACTCCCGGGATTCTCTGCGTGGAGGCTGAGGCCATGGCAAGCAAGTCCAAGCGCAGGAACGCGACCCTGAGCCGGCGGACCAAGAAAGCCGGTCTTCCGCCCGGGACCCTCATCCATATCGGCGACAAGCGCGAGGAGGCCGTTCATATCACGTACATGGACTACGACGAGCAGCACTTCGAGGAGAAACGAGGGGTTTCCATCGAGGAATGCTTCCCGTTCAAAGACACGGCTACGACGACATGGATCAATATCGACGGCATCGACGACATCCCCATCATCGAGAGGATCGGCAAGGCCTACGACCTGCACCCCCTGATCCTGGAGGACATCGTCACCGCCGGCCAGCGACCCAAGTTCGACAATTACGAGAAGTACGCCTACATCGTACTCAAGATGCTCACGTATTTCCGAAGAAAGAAATGGTTGTGATTGCTTCTGTGTTCTCCGATTCGCCGGCGTTTGCGTGGCTCGTTCTGCCCGTGTTGATCTTTCTGGCCCGCATTACCGACGTCTCGCTCGGGACGGTCCGGCTGATCTTCGTCTCCCGCGGCTACAAGCTCCTGGCGCCGCTGGTGGGCTTCTTCGAAGTGTTGATTTGGATTCTGGCCATCGGGCAGATCATACGGAATCTGTCGAACCCCATCTGCTACGTTGCCTACGCAGGCGGTTATGCCACCGGGAACTTCGTTGGCCTGTTGATCGCGGAGAAACTCTCACTCGGCACTGTGATCGTCCGGGTTATTACGCAAAAGTCGGCGGCGGATCTCATTGGGCGGCTTCGGCAGCGTCAATATGGGGTCACCGTGATGGATGGGCAGGGCGCCAACGGCCCGGTCCAGATCGTCTTCACCGTCGTCCGCCGGCGGGAGGTGGGCGACGTCATCGAGCTGGTCAAGGAGTTCAATCCGCAGGCGTTCTACTCCATCGAGGACGTGGATGTGGTGCAGCGGGGCGTGTTCCCCGTCCAGAAGCGGTGGCATCAGTCCATGTTCCAGGGACTGGTGCGGCCCTTTCGCAAGGGCAAGTAGGAGAAAGGACTGTTCAGACGGGAGGGAGGCCTGTACAATTTCTCCCATGAGAGCCGCTGAGAAGACTGGATCGAAACTTCAGCGATTGACCGAGCTCTTTGTCGGAAAGACGTCCCTGCTGATCGCGATGCAGGATACGCCCGATCCCGACAGCCTGGCGGCGGCTGTGGCCTTGCGCAGGCTCGCCAAGGGGTTGGGCAACGCCCAATGCTCGATCGTGTGCGGGGGCACTGTCGGACGCGCGGAAAACCGGGCCCTCGTCCGGTACCTGGGCCTGAATCTTCGGTCCTATGCCGAGATCGACTTCCGGAAGTACGATCTCATTGCGATGGTCGATACGCAACCGGCGACCGGCAACAACTCGCTGCCCGAGACCGTTGTGCCGAATATCGTGATTGACCATCACCCCATCCACCGGCGGACCCGGACGGTTGCATTCACCGATGTCCGCAGTAGTTACGGCGCGACCTCGACGATCCTCGTGGAATACCTGATCGAAGCGGGCATCACGCCCGATGTGCCCCTGGCGACTGCCTTGCTCTACGGGATTCGCTCCGATACGTTGGATCTCGGGCGGGAGTCCTCGCTATTCGATGCCGAGGCCATCGGGTTTCTGTATCCCTTCGCCAACAAGCGGATGCTGGGCGTAATCCAGCGGGGGAAGGTGCCGAGAGGGTATTACCAGATGCTGGCTGATGCCTTGCGGAACGCCCGGGTGCAGGGGCCGGCCATCCTCACGGAACTGGGGGATATCGACAATCCGGACATGATCGCGGAAGTAGCCGACCTGCTGTTGAGGGAGGATGAAACCACCTGGACCATGTGCACCGGCTATTGGAACGGCAAGCTGCTGATCTCGATTCGCACGTCGGAGGAGGGCAATCTGGCCGGCAAGGTCATGCGACACGTGGTCGGCCGCAAGGGCACCGGCGGCGGACACCTCACGTACGCCGGTGGGCAGATCCCGTTGATGGAGGGCACGGCGGCCGAACGCGAGGAGATCGAGGAGCATATAGAGAAACGATTCCTCGACGCCATCGGCGCCGACGGCGATCCTGGTATGCGGCTGGTTCGGATGTGAGCCGGGGTTGGTTGCGAACAAGTGGATTCCGAGGATAGAACATGACGCCGCAAGCGGTTGGTCGGTTGACATACGAGCATGTGAACTGCGTCGCGATTGTCGCCCATCCGGACGATGAGACAATCTGGGCGGGCGGAACCCTTTTGATGCATCCAGATAGCTGCTGGACGGTCGTGACGCTCACTCGCAGGAGCGATTCGGACCGGGCGTCCAGGTTCCTCAAAGCGATGGAGCATTATGGGGCCAAGGGGATCATGGGGGACCTCGACGATGGTCCCGACCAGAAACCGTTGCGGACGGTCGATGTGGAGGATGCGATCATGGAGTTGCTCCCGTCGCACCGCTACGACCTGATCGTTACGCACAGTTTCTGGGGCGAGTACACCCGCAACCGGCGGCACGAAGAGGTGTCGAAGGCCGTTCTGGCCCTGCGGGACAGCCAGCGGATCTCCACGGGCGACATCTGGATGTTCGCCTACGAGGACGGCGGCGGCAAGTACTTGCCCCGTTCCGCCATGAATTCCGATGTCTGCGTCCGGCTGCCCCGTGATATCTGGCAACACAAGTACGAGATCGTGACCGATGTGTACGGACACGCGCCGGACAGTTTCGAGGCGAGAACAACTCCGAAGGAAGAGACATTCTGGGTGGTCGGCAAAGGCAAGTGATTCCCGTGAGGGACCTTCAGGCTTCGGATCGCCCCCGGACGCAGCATGTGGAGACAGTCCTGTCCATCCCATTGCCTGCCGACGGTCTCAAGATGGGCAATTGCATTCTCCCGTCGCCGCGTCAATTCGGGAAAATGTGTTGAATCCCCGCTCGGAAACCGTTACCATCCAAGGGATTGGAGTCTCTTATGGCTGAGCCAGTCCAAAAGAGCAGTCGCTCCGACAAAGGCGTCGAGCAGGCTGTGATCGACTATGTCAACCGACTCAGCGATGAGCACAAGATGCTTGTCGCGCTCAAGGCCCAGTTGTATGGCGGCTCCTGGGAGCCCATGGTGGATGATTTGCGCAATCGTCTGGCGGGCAAGCCCTATATTTTCAAGCTGGTCCACCGGATTCAGGACGACATCGAACGCATTGAGGAGATGCGGAAATTCGAGGCCGAGCACAAGGTGGACCTGGCGGACCATGTGGAATTGACCTGACTTGACTCAATTCGGGGTTTCGGACTGAGAGATCGAGGTTCTTTTTTTACGAGGATGGGATATGCAAGTCATGCTGCGGCCCAAGGCCCTGATCCTTCTGGGGGTCTGTCTTTTGTCGAGCGGGTTGATGGCGACGGCCGCGGTGGCGGCGGGAAAGGGGGGGGCGTCGTCCGCCCCAACCCGTGATTCCGATTGGATGCTGTCCCCCGATCTGCTCAATCACGCGGGCCTCAAGCCGGTCTGGCAGCAGGCTCTGCCCCTGAAAAAGAGCGAGGCCTTCGCGACGGTGACGCTGCTGGGCGGCCAATTGTTCCTTCGCTCGGATCGCAACTACATGTGGTCGCTGAATGCGGCCACAGGGGACGTTGTGTTCAGCCGCTCCGTCGCGCCGCAGGGCATCCCGGTTCTCGGCCTGGTTCCCTATGACGACACGTTCATCTCCGTTGTGGGCAACCAGCTCACCGAGTGCAGCGTGGTCTCTGGAACTCAGACCCGGGTCGCCGATTTGGAACTGAGCATTGTGACGCCCCCGGTCCGCAACGACCAGTTTTACTACGTGGCGGCGGGGGACCGCCGGCTGCACGTGTTCCGCGTCCAGGACCTGGTCCGGACCTTCAAGGTGGCGGCGGACAACGAGTCGCTGATTACGACGGTGGTGGCCGATGACAATCTGGTCGTTTTCGGGACCAGCGCCGGCAACGTCGTCGGCATGGCCGCCGATACGCCGAAGAAGCTGTGGCAGTTCGACGCGGCCGAGGCGATCGCCGGATCGATCGTCCGGCATGGCGATTTCCTCTACGTCGCCAGCAAGGATACGAACGTCTACCGGCTCGACATTACGGGCGAGACAACGGTCTCAATGGCCTGGAAGTTCCAGACCGAGGCCGTGCTGGATCGCGCTCCCCGGGTGACGCAGGGATACGTCTATCAGTACGCTTTGGGACGGGGCGTGACCGCCATCGACAAGCAGACGGGCCAGGCCGTGTGGTCTCTGCCCGAGGGGCTCGACCTGCTGGCCGAAGCGGATCGGAAGGCCTATCTGATTACGAAGGTCCGCACGATGGTCGTCATGGACAACGCGACGGGCAAGAGGGTCTATTCGATCAACAGCGCGCCGGTCGTTGCCCATGTGTCCAATACGGACAGCGCGAGGATCTACGTCGCCGACGAACGCGGGCGCATCGCCTGCCTGACGCCGGGGCGGTGAGAATGCAGCTCGAACAAACAAGGGAGTAAGAACAGATGGATGTCACGATCAGGACCGCGCTCGTCAGTGTGTCCGACAAGACAGGGGTTGTCGAATTCGCCAAGTCGCTCGCCCAGATGGGAGTGAAGATCATCAGCACCGGAGGCACCGCCGCCCAGCTTGCTGCCGCAGGCCTGAAGGTGGTTGCAATCGACGCGGTCACGGGCTTCCCCGAGATGATGGATGGGCGCGTCAAGACGCTGCATCCGAAGATCCACGGCGGGCTGCTCGCCCTGCGGGACAAGTCCGAGCACGTCCAGGCGATGCACAAGCACGGCATCGAGCCCATCGATCTGGTCTGCGTGAATCTCTATCCCTTCGAACGAACCGTGGCCAATCCCGGCTGCACTCTGGAAGAGGCCATCGAGAACATCGATATCGGCGGGCCCAGCATGGTCCGCTCGGCCGCCAAGAACCACAGGTTCGTCACGATCGTCACCAGTCCCGACCAGTACGCCCGCGTCATCGAGCAGATGCAGGCCGGCAACGGCGCCGTCACCGGCAAGCTGCGGGAAGAGCTGGCTCGGGCCGCGTTCGCTTTGACGGCCGGCTACGACGCCGCGATTGCCAGGTACCTCAACGCCCAGGCCGGGGTTGAATTCCCGGACCGCGTCTCCATCGCCTTGACGAAGCAGGCCACGTTGCGTTATGGCGAGAATCCCCATCAGACGGCCGCGCTCTACAGGCAGCCCCGAAGCATCGAGCCCTCGGTCTGCGCCGGCAAGCTTATGACGGGCGACACCGAGATCAGTTTTAACAATCTGCTCGACGCCAACGCCGCCTTCGAGCTGGCCAAGGAGTTCGACGAGCCGGCGGCCGTCGTCGTCAAGCACCTCAACCCCTGCGGCTGCGCCATCGACGAGGATATCAACGTCGCCTATCGCAAGGCCTATGAGGGGGACGTGGTCAGCGCGTTCGGCGGGATCATCGCGGTCAACCGGCCGGTGGATGTCGAGCTGGCGCGGACCATCATGGAGTCGTACAGCCGGTTCGGCAAGGCCCTCGGCGCCAGCGGGTTCTTCGCGGAGGTGATCGTCGCGCCGAAGTTCCAGGAGGACGCCGTCGAGATCATTCGGACCCTCAAGGTCTGGGGCAGCCGGGTCCGCCTGATCGAGACCGGGCCCATCGACCGGACGAAGATCGACGCCAACGAGTTCGATGTCCGCCACATCGTGGGCGGCCTGCTCCTGCAGAAGCGGGACCTCGTCGGCTGGGAGCCCAACCTGCTCACCTTCCCGACGAAGGCCCGTCCGACGGCCGAGCAACTCGAAGACCTGCGGATTGCCTGGCTGGTGGCCAAGCACGCCAAGAGCAACACGATCGTCCTGGGCAAGAACAAGCGAATCCTTGGCATCGGCGTCGGCCAGATGAACCGCGTCGAATCGGGCCTGCTCGCCATGAAGCAAGCCGGCGACGAGACCAAGGGCGCCGCGATGGCTTCCGATGCCTTCTTCCCGTTCCCGGACAACGTCGAGAACGCCGCCGCAGCGGGCATCACGTCCATCGTCCAGCCCGGCGGCTCCAAGAAGGACGACGAGGTGATCGCCGCTGCGGACAAGCACGGCATCGCCATGGTCTTCACAGGCAAACGCCACTTCCGGCATTGACAGGACGCATTTCCCATGGCGTCCGACCGGGTTCCATGCGATGAGATCCTCGACCGGCTCAAATCGCTGGGCGATCCGAGGAACGTCGAGGGCATGGCTCGGTACGGGATTGGCGCGACGACGGCCTTCGGCGTTCGCACGCCGGACCTCCGTGCCTTGGCGAAAGAGCTTCGCAAAGACCACTCACTCGCAGCCCAACTCTGGCGGACCGGCGTTTACGACGCCCGGATTCTGGCCGTTCTGATCGACGACCCGGTCCAAGTCACCGTCGCGCAGATGGAACGTTGGGCGAGGGACTTCGACTCGTGGGCCGTCTGTGATTCGGCCTGCGGCTATCTGTTCGACAAGACGCCCTATGCGTGGGACAAGGCTGTCGAATGGGCCGACCGAGAGGCTGAATACGTCAAGCGGGCCGGTTTTGTGCTCATGGCGGCCCTGGCCGTCCACGACAAGAAGACGCCCGACGAACAGTTCGAGGTCTTCCTGCCCTTGATCGCGCAACATGCGAGCGAAGATCGCAACTTTGTGAAGAAGGCGGTCAACTGGGCACTCCGCCAGATCGGCAAGCGCAGCCGCTACCTGAACGAAGCTGCCGTGCAGACGGCCCGGGAGATCCGCCGGATCGACTCAAAGGCCGCACACTGGATTGCATCCGACGCCCTGCGGGAACTGACCGGCGACGAAGTCCGTCGCCGGCTCAAGAGGTAGCATGTCGTCCTCGCTAAAATGGCGGGTGACGTAGTAGTACGCCGTCCACGTTAATTCGGTGGGCAGATTGGGAAGACCATTCTTCGTAGGTCGTGCGTCCTCGCACGACTCTCTTTAGGCGAGCGGGGACGCTCGCCCTACGAAGAGGCATGCCTCGTCGCGTGGTACGATCACGTTCACTTCCTATCGGAGTTCGTCCGTCGGATCAGTTGTCGCCGATGATTGTCACCGTCGGCGGCTGGAGGGTCGCCAGTCGGGTTTCCAACTCGCCGACCCGTCGATTGGTGAGGTCCAGGGTCTCCTGGGCGATGCGGATTCTGGCTGCTTCGGGGTCGAAGGTCGATGCCTGGGTTAGTTGCCCCTGCACGTCGGCAAGCTGCTTGCGAAGGACCTCCAGTCTGGCCCGGCTTTCCGCTTCGTCGATGGCCATCTTGCTCAACTCGCCGTCGTATTGCTCGATCCGTCCGCCGCCGGTGAGTTTGGTCAACTCCTCCCGACGGCGCGCCAGCTCGATCCTCGCCCTCGCGACGCTCTCCTGGGCTGAGGCCAATTCCGCCTGGGGCATCTGTCCCGCCGTCACTCTCTGCTGGAGCAGTTCGAGGTGGGAGGTGCTGATCTGGACGAGCTTCTCCAACTCCTGGGTCACAGTGTCCTGTGCCAGTCTCCTGTCTGCTTGCACGCTGGCCTCTTCCATCTGCCTGTACATCGCTTTTCGTCGGGCCTCCATGCTCACCATGTCCAGTTCCAGGCTCTGGATCGCCCTTGCCAGCTCATTCTTCTGAGTCGCCAGGACTCTGATATCGGTCTGACCCTTCTGGCCTGTTGCCGATGCGCTTGGCATTTGCAGAGCGTCACGCGTCCCGATCACAATCACATTGTCTTTGACCCTGTACACCACGGGTGGATCGTCATGCAGTGTGCCGGATATACCCTTCAGCAGGAGGTCAAGGGCCGTCCCCAATCGAACGTGGGACATCCCGTCGGTGTCGATCGGCGTGGACGGCTCAACGTTCGCCTGGTCCAGCAAGTCCCTCCACAGTGCGACGATCTGCAAGGGTGGATTTACAGCGTTCTTCAGCACCTCGATAGCTTCGCTGAACGGCGTCTGGGATGACAGGGAAGAGAGATCGACGGTCGTATCGAGTTGCTCTCTGACCCTCGTTGTCTCGGGCGACGTCGCTGCGCCCCCGCTTTGTATGTTCTGCTCCGCCTTGTTCTGCTGCAACTTGGCAGACGCCAACAGTCCTTCCAAATTCTCCACGCATTTATCGTGTGCGCCGACGAGGCTGTTTCGCAGGTTCACCACGAGGGCACCCAGAAGCTCCTTCGCAACCGGTCCGAATTCGTCCGGCAATGCAACCGTCAGCCTGACGACCATATTGCGTTCGACGGTTGCTGTATTCTCAGAGCCGGTCGATGTGCCGTACATGGTGCCCATCCCCATGCCGCCCATGCCCATACTCATCCCACCCCCACCCATGCCCATACCGCCGCCCATGCCGCCCATCGTCCTTCCGCGTGTGCCTGTGCCACTCACGCCGCCCATCATCCCTCCGCGTGCGCCTGTGCCACTCATGCCGCCCATCATCCCTCCGCGTGCGCCTGTGCCACTCATGCCGCCCCTCTCAGGGCCCGTCATCATCATCGCGCCCCCGGTCCCACCGACCATACCCCCAGAGCCGCCCATGCCATAGGCGGTTGCTGCGCCGCCTTTCTTTTCCGGCGTCCCTGCGGGTGTGCCCAATAGCCTGGCGTATTCTTCTCCGTAGATCTCTTCATATTGTCGCATCATGGCGTCGTCCATTTCTTGTTCGATGGACGATCCGGGCATTTTTGCGCCGGCGTTCTGCCCGGTTCCCGACAGCCATTCCACGAAGATGAATTGATGGTTGTCCTCGACCCTGCCTGGGCCAAGGACCTCCGTCATGGCTTTGCCCCGCACGGCGGAACTGTGCAGCAGGCCTTCCAGCGTTCCCATGTTCAGCGGCAAGACGCTGGGATCGACTGTGATCTTCACGAGGCAATCCGCCGTTATGTTCGACGGCTGTTGTGCGGTGTTGTCTTGCCCAGACGCTACGGCTGCTGCGCCGACGCCGACCAGGGCTGCGACCAAAACGGGGCCTACACATTTCGCGATTCGCATTTGGCTTCTCCTTTATCCTCGGATTTGTTGATCTGTCGTTGTTCGATCTGGTCCAGTCGCTCCCTCGCGACGTCGGCCCATTGATTCTCCGGAAAGAGGTGGATCACCTCTTTGTAGGCCGCGACTGCCGACTCGGTCTGGTTCAGCTCCTTGTAGAGCCGGTCCGCCTGGTAGAGGAGCA
>CAZDTD010000006.1:0-55626 GCA_964507995.1 uncultured Pirellulales bacterium
AGAAGATGTTGTTCGAGGCGCAGGAGAAGGCGAACCTCGGGGCGGCGGCTCCGCTGGCTTCCCGAATGCGACCGAGGAATCTCGACGAGTTCGTGGGCCAGCGGCATTTCCTCGGGCCCGGCAAACTCCTGAGCCGGATGCTCCAGGCCGACCGGCTGAGCAGCATCCTGTTCAGCGGGCCGCCGGGAGTGGGCAAGACGTCCTTGGCCATGGTCATCGCCAACCAGACGAAGGCGAAGTTCCACTACCTCAGCGCCCCGGACGCCTCCGTGAAGGATATCCGCGACGTGATCGCCCAGGCCAGGGACCGGCTGGCCACCGGAAGAGGGCGGACCGTCCTGTTCATCGATGAGATCCACCGGTTCAACCGGGCGCAGCAGGACGTGCTGCTCAACGACGTCGAGTCCGGCGTCATCACGCTGATCGGCGCGACGACGGAAAATCCGTACTTCTCCATCAACGGCCCCCTGATCTCGCGCAGCACCGTGTTCCGCTTCGAGCCGGTGGCCAGCGAAGACATTGTGGAGGTGCTCCGATGGGCCCTGAAGGACCCTGACCGGGGGCTGGGCAAGCTGAATGTGCAGGCGGAAGATAAGGCGCTCGCGTTCCTGGCGGAAATGTCGGAGGGGGATGTCCGCAAGGCGCTGACCGCCCTGGAGGTGGGGGTGCTCTCGCAGATGGCCGAGGCCGGCGCCGACGGCGTGAAATTTCATCTCGAAGCAGCGAAGGAGTCGATACAACAGAAGACCATCCTCTACGACGGAACGGGGGATACGCACTACGACCTCGCCAGCGCCCTGCAGAAGAGCATGAGAGGCTCAGACCCGGACGCGACCGTCTACTGGCTGGCCCGGATGCTGGCCGGTGGCGAAGACACCCGTTTTATCGCCCGTCGGATTGCGGTCTGTGCGGCGGAGGATGTCGGCAACGCCGATCCCATGGCGACCGTCCTGGCGGCTGCGGCGGTGCAGATCTCGGAGTTCGTGGGATTGCCCGAGGCGCAGTTGGCCCTTGCCCAGGCAGCGATCTACGTCGCCTGCGCGCCGAAGTCGAACGCCAGTGCGGCCGCCATCTGGCAGGCTGCGACCGATGTGAAGGACGAGCCGGTGCGTGCGGTGCCCCCGCATCTGAAGGATGCGCACTATGCGGCTGCCAAGAAAGCCGGGTTCGGAACGGATTACAGGTATCCGCACAATTATCCGGGCGGTTTCGTCCCGCAAGAGTACCTGCCGGGGTCGCCCAAGAAGTACTATGTTCCCAAGGATATCGGGTACGAGAAAAATGTCCTGCTTCATTTACAAAGGCTGCAAACCCTGGTATCTAATGGACGAGTTGCTAACGGTATGAAAGCCCACGAAGATCAGAGACCAGCCCATGGAGAAGGTTGAACTGCGCCAGGAAATGCGTAACCGCCTGCTGGCCTTGTCGGCGGAGCAGCGGAAAGAGAAGAGCCGCAAGGCCTGTCGGAATCTGATCTCTACGGAGCCGTATCAGGACGCTTCCATCATCATGATGTACCTGTCGCTTCCGCACGAGGTCGATACGACGGAGGCTATCCTGCACGCCTGGCAGCTTGGCAAGACTGTCGCCGTGCCCAAGATCTCCTGGCAGCAGCGGCACATGATCGCGGTGCAGATCACCTCGCTCGACACGGGGTTTTCGACGGGAGCCTGGGGGCTTCGCAACCCGATGGCGGGGGTTCCCATCCCGTTTGGGCAGATCGATCTCGTGGTCACGCCCGCGCTGGGTTTCGACCGCAAGGGCAACCGCCTCGGACGCGGAGGGTCGTTCTACGACCGATTCTTTGCGAACAAGGATCTGACTGCGGCCCGGTGCGGGCTGGCGTTTGCTGAACAGATCCTGGAGTCGGTTCCCACCCTGGAGCACGACGAGCCGGTCGAGCTTCTGGTCACAGACGAAGAAGTGATTCAATGCGACAGACGGAAAGGAGCATAAGGATGGCTCGGTTTCTCTCGAATTTCTCGACGGCTCGGCGCGGTTGGAAGGGCAGCGGTGTTTACCTGATCACGGCCCTCGTCCTGTTTGCCGGGATCGTTTTCTTTCTGTTCCGCGGGCGTTCCTCCGGTCCGCAGGAGGCGGTGGCAACGCCTGATCCCGCCCCTGAAACCCAGAGCGACGTCCGCTCCGATCCAGTCGTTCCGTCGCCGCAACAGGTCGTGGCTGCTGGTTCCATGCCTGCGTCGGCCGCCATCTCGGAAGTCTCCGCGTCCGCTGTGGTTCCCACGTTGCCCTCGTCGATCGCGGCTTCCCAGCCGCCTGCCGAGTTGGCGAATGTGCCCAATCCCCAGGCCGAGGCCGCTATCGCCGAAGCCCTCTCGCTGCTCCAGTCGCAGCCGGGCGCGGTGGTCGAGGTCCGCAACCGGCTCAACAAGATCCTGCTCATGCCGATGAGCCCGCAGCAGCGGGACGCGGTCAAAAGCGAAATGGCGAAACTGGCCGATAAGTGGCTCTGGGGTCCGGCGGCGTTTCCGGGCGACACGCTCTGCGATACGTACACGGTCCGGTCCGGCGATCTGCTCGACATTATCGGTCGGCGGCTTCGGGTGCCCTACGAGATCCTGATGCAGATCAACAACATCCCGCGTCCGCAGGCCCTCCAGGCGGGCAAGGCTCTCAAGGTCGTCAAGGGACCTTTCCACGCCAAGGTCTGTCGCTCCACGTTCACCCTGGATTTGTACCTCCAGGACACGTACGTTCGCAGCTTCAAGGTTGGGCTCGGCAAGCCGGGATACGAGACGCCCACCGGTTTGTGGCGGGTCCAGGACGGCGGCAAGCTCATCGCGCCCGACTGGACCGACCCCGACAATCCCGGCCGGGTCTACAAGGCGACCGATCCCGATTATCCTCTCGGATCGCGGTGGATTGCCCTGGACGGCATCGAAGGTGCCGCCAAGGGCCGGACCGGGTTCGCCATCCACGGCACGAAGGAACCCGAGCAGATCGGCTCGGCCGGCTCCCGGGGCTGCATCCGCATGTACAACGGCGAGGCGGTTCTGATGTACAACCTGCTCGTGCCGCTCTATTCCCAGGTCGAGGTCTTCGACTGATCGTCAGGCGGATTCCTTGCGGATGTTTCGCCTGGCCGCTGCCAGGGAGACTTTGCCATCGACGATGTCCCGCGTGATGACGTAGCTGCCCGGTTTGGGCTCCTCGGGCAACTGGTACATCAGGTCCATCATCAGCTCTTCCGTAATCGACCGCAGAGCGCGGGCCCCTGTGTCGCGTTTGAGGGCCTTGCTGGCCAGCGCCCGCAGGGCGTCGTCTGTGAATTCCAGCGTGGCGTCGTCCATCTCGAAGAATCGCTGGTACTGCTTGTACAGAGCGTTCTTCGGTTTGGTCAGGATGTCCACCAGGGCGTCCTCGTCAAGGGCCCCGAGGGTCGCGATCACAGGCAGCCGGCCGACCATTTCCGGGATCATGCCGAATTCGATGATATCCTCGGGAATCACCTGCTCGAACACGTCGGTGAGATCCGCCTTGTCATCGAGTTTGCCCGCCAACTCCGAGTCGAAGCCGATCATCTTTCGGCCGAGCCGTTTCCTGACGATGTTGTCCAGCCCAACGAATGTCCCGCCGCAGATGAACAGGATGTTCGTCGTGTCCATCTGGATATAGGATTGTTCGGGATGCTTGCGTCCGCCCTGCGGCGGGATGTTCGAGATCGTGCCTTCGAGCATCTTGAGCAGCGCCTGCTGCACGCCTTCGCCCGAGACGTCCCGCGTGATCGAGACGTTCTGATTGGTCTTGCCAATCTTGTCGATCTCGTCAATGTACACGATGCCCCGCTGGGCCGAGTCGAGGTCGAAATTGGCGTTTTGCAGCAACCGCAGGAGGAAGTTCTCCACGTCTTCGCCGACATATCCGGCCTCGGTGACCGTCGTCGCGTCGCAGATGGCGAAAGGGACGTCCAGCTTGCGGGCGAGTGTCCGGGCCAGGAGGGTCTTGCCGCTGCCGGTCGGGCCGATGAGCAAGACGTTCGATTTGTCGATTTCGACGTTGCTGTCGCCGATGTCGCTGTGGAGCAGTCGTTTATAGTGGTTGTGAACGGCCACAGACAGGTACTTTTTGGCTCTTTCCTGGCCGATCACGTACTGGTCGAGGTATTCCTTGATCTCACGGGGTTTCGGCGTCGCCCCGACGTTCGGTCGGCGTCCATCCACCGGCCGGCGGCTCTGCTTGATGATGTTGTGGCATAGTTCGACGCACTCGGGACAGATGAACACGTCATCCGGTCCCTCGATCAAAGTATCCGCCTGGTTGCCCGAGCGGCCGCAGAAGCTGCAAATGGCTTTCGATTTTCTCGTGTTCGACTGTTTCGTCATCCCTGTTCTCTCATCTTGAATCCGATTACATACGTAGAAACGGCCCAATTGTAGCCCACGCGACCGCTCGAAGCAAGGTTTTTCAGGACCCTCCTGCTGCGAGGCGGGCTGGAATTCACTTGATGGAAGGGGGAAAATGGGGTATAAAATACGTAATGGGTATCGGGATGGTTCTCGCGGGCTGCGCAGTCTGTCCTGGCGACGCCAACGAGAAGGAACGTGGGGGATACTCTCGCCTTGGGTTGGAGGCGTGCATGATGACGTTGTGTGTGTCGTCGGGCCACGACGGAAAGGAGGAGAGTCTGTACATTTCTTGCCGCATTTCATGATTGTCTCTCTGAGACGAGTCTGTCCGATTTCATTGAGAATCTCGACGTCGGGTACGTATCCCATGTCGGGCGCAGTGCTTTGGAGATTCACAAGAGAAGGAGGAAAGTCATGTGCAAGAGATCCATCTGTTACTTATCGTGTTTTCTGATGTTGGGGATGGCCCAGGCGACCTGGGGCGAGCTGGTCGCCCACTGGACCCTCAACGAGGGGACGGGTGTCCAAGTAATGGACTCGTCCGGCAACGGCAACACCGGGACCATCAGCGGCAGTCCGACCTGGATTGCCGGCGCCTCTGGCGGAGCTCTGGAATTCCATGGTCTGGGCGCCGCCGGCGGCGGCGGAGACTACATCAATTGCGGCGCCGACGCCAGTCTGAATCCCTTGGGCCCCATCTCCATCGCCCTCTGGATACGGCCTGATGCCGATCAACCGGAGTCCAAGGGCACGGAGACGGCGCCGATGGCCAAGGCGGATCAGAACGCCAGTCCCAGTTGGAGCTACCAGGTTCGGTATGGCTGGGGCAGCACTTCGCCCTATATGGCGTTTACATTCAACACATCCCCCAGAGCCTGGGCCTACGTCGGCAGGAACCTGAATCGCTTTGAGTGGGCGCATATCGCCTGCTCGCACGATGGGGCGACGCTGAAATGCTATCTCAACGGGGAGCAAACCGATTCGACCTCCATGGGGGCGATCACGAGCAGCCCTGCCTCCGTCCTCATCGGTTCGGATGGCTGGGGATGTGACTGGATCGGCGCGATTGATGATGTCCGAATCTACAACCATGGTCTGACCGTGGAGGAAATCGAGGAGATTCTGGCCGGCGGAGGCGTGGAACTGGCCAAGGATCCCAACCCGGCGGACACGGCAACAGATGTGCCGTATGACGGTACACTGAGCTGGACGCCCGGCGAATACGCCGCGGCGCACGATGTCTATCTCGGCACTGCCTTCGACGACGTCAACGACGCCACGAGGGACGATCCGAGAGATACGCTGGTCAGCCAGGGCCAGAATGCCGCTGAGTATACCTCCGAGGAACCGCTCGAATTTGGCCAGACCTATTACTGGCGGATCGACGAGGTTAATGCCGCTCCGGACAACACCATTTTCAAGGGCGTCGTCTGGAGCTTCACGACCGAGCCGTACGGCTATCCGATCACCGAGGTGACGGCTCAGGCCTCCAGCCAGCAGCCCGCATCGCCCGCCGTCAGTACGGTGGATCGCTCCGGGCTGGACGATCTCGATCAGCACGGCGTCGACGTGAAGACCATGTGGTTGGCCAACATGCCGGCCTGGATCCAGTACACGTTCGACAAGGAGTACACGCTGCACGAGCTGTGGGTCTGGAACGCCAACTCGGAGATCGAGACCATCATGGGCTTTGGCGCGAAGGATGTCACCGTCGAGTACTCCACCGACGGCGAAACTTGGACCCCGCTGGAGAACGTGCCGCAGTTCGCCCAGGCGACCGGCATGGCGACTTACATGGCGAACACCGTCGTGAGCTTCGGCGGGGTCACCGCGAAGTACGTGAAGTTGACCGTCAACGCCGCATACGGCGCCACGGGAGTTGTCGGTCTCAGCGAGGTGCGGTTCTTCTATACGCCGACGCAGGCCTTCGTGCCCGATCCGGCGGATGGCGCCGCCGGAATCGCCCTGGACGCCACGTTGAACTGGCGGCCCGGCCGGGACGCGACCTCGCACGAGGTCTACTTCGGCTCCGACCCGAACGCCTTGGCGGACGACACGGTGACCGACCACAGTTATACACCCGCCTCTCTGGAATTCGGAACAAACTACTGGTGGAAGGTCGATGAGGTGACCGACGTTGGAACCTGCCCGGGCGAAGTGTGGAGCTTCACGACCCAGGAGTTTGCTTCCATCGACAGCTTTGAGGATTACACGGACAACATGGAGGCCCACGAGACGATCTGGGACGCCTGGATCGACGGCGTGACCACCGAGGCCAGCGGCTCGCAGGTCGGATACACGGATGCACCGTTCGCCGAGCAGTTGATTGTTCACGGCGGCAAGCAGTCGATGCCGTTCATGTACGACAACGCCACGAAGTTTTACTTCAGCGAGGCGGAGCGGACGTTCGACCCGGTCCAGAAGTGGACGGGCAACGGTGCCAGTGAGTTGTGCCTGTGGGTCCGCGGCTATCCGGCGAAATTCATCGAGACCTCGCCCGGCCAGTACACCATTAGCGCCAATACCGCGGACATCTGGGGCGCCTCCGACAACTTCCGTTTCGTCTACAAGCGGCTCACCGGCAACGGATCGATCTCCGCGAAGGTTCTCAGCATTACCGGCGGTTCGACCACCTGGGCGAAGGCCGGCGTGATGATCCGCGGGAGCCTGGACCCGGCCTCCACGTATGCGTTGATGCATCCGACCCCGGACGGCCGGCGGTCCTTCCAGAACCGTACATCGGTCGGTGGCAGCGCCGTCTCGGCCCACAGCAACACCGGCGCCGTTACCTTCCCGGTCTGGGTGAAGGTGGAACGGCAGGGCAACCAGATCACTGGTTACTACTCCCTGAACGGTACCACCTGGACCAAGCAGCCCGACACCGAGAACACCGGCACCGACCAATCGCCCAACCCGCAGACCATCGGCATGACCGACCCGGTCTACATCGGTCTGGCGGTGGCCAGCAACAACAGTGCCGCCGGGTACTGCTTCGGCGAGTTCTCCGACGTGGTCACCGCAGGCGGCGTCACCGGCGACTGGACGGTTGCCAGCATCGGCGACAACCCGGGCAACGACGCGGCGACGATGTACGTCACTGTGGAGGACAGCACGGGCAAGAGCGGCACGGCGACCAACGCCGATATCGTGACATCTGTGGACTGGACGCCGTGGGTGATCCCGATGAGCGACTTTGCAGGCGTCAATTTTGGCAAAGTTGAGAAGATGACCATCCGCATCGGAGACAGGAACGCCACCGCGGCAGGCGGAGTCGGCAAGGTGTTTATCGACGATATCGGGTATGGCCGCTCGGCTCAGTAGCCCGATGGATCTGTAGCGTATCGTAGTGTCCAAACGGGGCCTGCGTCGCAAGGCGAGGGCCCCGCTTTCTTTCGGTTCTTCACGGAATTCCGGAGAGGGTCCACCGGGAATCTAAGGGCGACATGCGACTCATTCGGTTGTTGCGTACTTCCCTGGGTTTGCAGGAGTTGGTGCACCAGGGCTGGCAGCGGCTGTTTCTTCGTAGGTTGGGCGTCCTCGCCCGACCCACCTTCAGACGAGCGAGGACGCTCGTCCTACGAAGAACTGAGACTGCTCGCAGACGCAAGAGTGGGTGCGTGGTACGCGCCCTACAGGGTTTCCCTGGGTTTGGGCCAATCGCATGAGAGACAAGGCAAGAGAGCGTAGCACCATTGACCCCGCGGCGTTGCAGGAGTTGGTGCTGCAGGGCTGGCAGCGGCTGTTTCTTCGTAGGTTGGGCGTCCTCGCCCGACCCACCTTCAGACGAGCGAGGACGCTCGTCCTACGAAGAACTGAGACTGCTCGCAGACGCAAGAGTTGGTGCGTGGTATGCGCCCTATATGGCGGGCCCGCGCTGACGTGAGAGACCTTTTGTTCGGCGCCCAGATGCTTCGGCTTCGTTCAGCATGACAAGCCGGGTCGTTTCTGGCGGAAGATCTTTCACACACACACGACGTGTCATGATAGCGATTTCCTTCTATCGTAACGGCGGGCAGAGGTGACGATAGCGGTTCGGCAGTCGGTGGTCGGGCTTGATCGTCGCTACGCGTGACAGCAGGCGAATTCCGCGCCCCGGCGGAGGGCCTCCGTGTTCACCGGGATGGTGTCGTGATGACGCGGCGCGAGCACGTCCGGCAGGGCCTCGGCCACCTGGTCGGCGGTGAGGTAGCCCCGTCGGCCGACGTAGGCGCCGAGCATGACCATGTTGGCGCACTTGGGCGAGCCCGCTTCGATCGCGAGTTCCTCGGCTGGGATGCCGATCACGTCCACCCCTTCCGGGACGGAGTGCACGTTGGGGATCAGGGAACTGTTGAAGACGAGCAGACCGCCCGGCCGCAGTTGCGGGGCGAATTTGCTCAGCGAGGCCTTGTTGCAGATTACGAGTGAATTGGGTGCGCTGATGACCGGGCAGGCAATCGGTCGGTTCGAGACGACCACCATGCAGTTGGCGGTCCCGCCGCGGACCTCGGCCCCGTACGAGGCCATGTAACTCACCTCCAGGCCGGCCTGCATCGCGGTTTGCGCCAGCAGTTTGCCCACCAGCAGAATCCCCTGGCCGCCGAAACCGGCCAGGACCATTTCTTCGTAAAGGTAATCCATCATCCTTTCATCCGTCCCAGGGGGAAAGTCTTGCTCATGTGTTCCTCGATCCACTTCATCGCGTTGGTCGGCGACATCCGCCAGTACGTCGGGCAGGGCGACAGGATCTCCACGAGCGACAGGCCGGGGGCGCCCTCGATTTGCAACTCGAAGGCGTGCTTGATCGCGGCCTTGGCGTCGCGGATTCGCGGCACGCTGCTCAAGGCGCATCGCTCCACATATACCGAGCCGGGCAGCAGGGCCATGATCTCGGAGATTTGCAGCGGATAGCCCTGACCGTTCGATTGGCGGCCCAGGGGCGTCGTCGCGGTGACCTGTCCCAGCACGGTGGTGGGGGCCATCTGGCCGCCGGTCATGCCGAAGACCGCGTTGTTGATGAAGATCACCGTGAGCTGTTCGGCCCGATGGGCGGCGTGGATGATCTCCGCGGTCCCGATGGCCGCCAGGTCGCCGTCGCCCTGATAGGAGAAGACGATCTTGTCGGGGTTCGTGCGTTTCATCCCGGTCGCCACCGCGGGGGCCCGGCCATGCGCGACCTCGACCATGTCCACGTCGAGGTAATTGTACATGAGCACGGCGCAGCCGACCGGGGCGATCCCGATCGCGCGGTCGTGGATGCCCAGCTCGTCGATGACCTCCGCGACGAGCCGGTGGGCGATGCCGTGTCCGCAGCCGGGACAATAGTGGGTCGGGCAATCCTTCAGGACGCCCGTCCGCTTGAATACGGTCTTCATATTGTCTTTTGCCATCACTTCCATGATCTGGTCCTTGGCCATCCTGCGACGCGTTCTACGCGTGCACGCTGTGGATGGTCAGTTGCCTGATCTTCTCCAGGACTTCATCAACCGCGGGCATTCCGCCGCCCGGTCGGCCGTGGAACAGGACGGGGGCCTTGCCGGCTACGGCGAGCCTCACGTCGTCGACCATCTGGCCTGCGCTCATCTCAATCGTCAGAAAGACCGGGAACGGACCGGCGTCGCCGTTTTGCTGCGGGTTCGCCGCCCGGCCGATCTGCTTCGACGGGAACGGCCAGAGCGTGATCGGTCGGATCAAGCCGACGGGAATGCCTTCGTTGCGGGCGCGGTCCACTGCGGCCCGTGCGATCCTCGCGACGATGCCGTAGGCGACTATGATGATCTCCGCGTCGTCCACGCGATATTCTTCGCACAGAACCTCTTTATCCTCGATCTCTCTGTATCGGGCCTGCAGCTTGTTGTTGTGGGCCTCCAGCGCGCCCTCGGCAAGCCACAGCGAGCGGACGATGTTCTGGGGTCTGCCCTTGGCGCCTGTCAGCGCCCAGTCCTTGGACGGCAGTTGCCGCTTGGGTTTCGGATCGAGCACGACCGGCTCCATCATCTGCCCGAGGACGCCGTCGGCCAGGATCATCACGGTGATACGGTACTGGTCGGCCAGGTCGAACGCCAGGGGCATGCAATCCGCCAGTTCCTGCACGCTGGCCGGCCCGAGCACGATGGCACGGTAGTCGCCGTGCCCGCCGCCGCGGGTGGCCTGGAAATAGTCCGCCTGCGAGGGGCTGATGTTCCCGAGTCCGGGACCGCCCCGCATGACGTTGACCACCACGGCCGGCAGTTCCGCGCCCGCCATGTAGCTGAGGCCCTCCTGCATCAGGCTGACGCCTGGGCTGGAGGAACTGGTCATCGCCCGTTTTCCGGTCGCGGAGGCGCCGAAGACCATGTTGATGGCCGCCAGTTCGCTTTCGCTCTGGATGAAGACCCGGCCCTCCTCGGGCATCCGGCGGGCCATGTAGGCGGAAATTTCGTTCTGCGGCGTGATCGGGTACCCGAAATAGGCGTCGCAGCCGGCGATGATCGCCGCTTCGGCAAGCGCCTCGTTGCCGCACATCAGAATTCGTTCGCTCACTGTCGCCCCTCTTTCTGGGCCCATTGATCGAGATAGTTTTTGACCGATCGTACGAAGTCCTTCGCCGCCTCCAGCAACTCCTCGGCCTCATCCTGGGCGACGGCTGTGCTTAGGAACGTCCGAGCTTTCGCCGATAGAATCTCTATGTCCGTCAAATCGCTATTCCCTCTCTTCTTACGTTCAGCATGAAGGGGAGACCTCGATTCTCGAATCGGTCCTCGGCAAGCACGACGACAGAGACAAGTTCGCCTTCGTCCAAGAGCATATCGTATAGAAGGTCGGTAAGACTGTCTCTGACCTCAGAAGGCCTCAGGAGCTGATCGACCAGGACGAGTACATCAACGTCTGAGTCTTTCGTCGCTTCACCTCGGGCGTGCGAGCCAAAGAGAATGACTCTCTTGATCCCCTCGCCATAGTTCTCATGCAGATGAGCTTTTACCTGGTCCACGAGGCTTTTGATCTTTGGATCCATTCGCTCACCGCTTCTTCCCGGCCAGATCCGTCGCGTCTTTCTTCTTTGCGCCTGCGGCGACGCCCTGGACGCGGCCTGCCTCCTCGCGGAAGACCACGATGATCCCCTCCGGACAGATGATCGCGCAGCAACTGCATCCGGTGCAGCCGGCGTCTTTCGGCCGGGCTGGGAAGTAACCGCTTCGATTCGATTCCGTCGAGATTTCGATGCTGTGTTTCGGACAGACGGCGACGCACAGGCCGCAGCCTTTGCAGCGTTCCGCGTCGATGACGATTTTGCCTGCCATTCCTTGCGTCCCTGGCATTTCAAACATTCCAATTCGCCCGGACAACCTAACGTAACGGGCGATACCTCTCCCTCACACAATGGACATGCTAACGCGCGCCCGGTTGCCCTGTAAAGGACAAAACCGATTTGCTCCGGCTCAGAACGAGGCGGGATCGTTGCGTTTGGGACTTGTCGCAAGTGCCGATGCGTGCGTATATTATGCTGCATGGAAGGCCGGCTTTTCGATCTGACGGGCGGTTGTTGTATGAGGGCTTTTGGGGGGCAGCAGAGTGCATAGAGCATACCGAGAATCGGAGGTTCCCATGAAGGGGAACGCAGTCAGGGAAAAGTGGTGTGTACGGCACACCCTGCATGCCGTCGTTGCTTTGGTCATCCTGATCTGTGGGCAGGCGATTGCCGGTCAAACGCTCTCGGTCCCTCTGCGGAGCCGCGTGGCGATCCCGGATCAGCCCGGCCGGTTCCGCGTGGCCTGCGAGCTGCAGCAGTGGGACCCCTGCGATACCGCCATCTTCATCTGCGACATGTGGGATCGGCACTGGTGCCAAGGGGCGACTGAACGCGTGACCGAGCTGGCCCCGGTCATGGATCGAGTGGTCTCGAAGGCCCGTGATATGGGCGTTCTGATCGTCCATGCGTCCAGCGACACGATCGAGCACTACAAGGACTATCCGGCCCGGCGGATTGCGACGGAAGCTCCCAAGGCGGCGAATCTGCCCGAGGCCTTCAAATCCTGGCGGCCGTGGAAGGATGATGTGGAAAAGGCCGCCGGCTACCCCATCGACCATTCCGACGGCGGATGCGATTGCGTGCCTCCCTGCAAGGAGGGCTCGCCCTGGACGTGCCAGATCGGCGCGATTCGGATCGAAGACCGCGATGCAATCACGGATTCCGGCGTCGAGGTCTGGAACCTGCTCGAAGCCCGCGGCATCGAGAACGTGATCCTCATGGGCGTACACACGAACATGTGCGTGCTCGGCCGGCCGTTCGGGCTTCGCAATCTCGCCAACGCCGGCAAGAACGTCGTCCTGATGCGGGACCTGACCGACACGATGTACAATTCCCGCAAGCAGCCGCAGGTGAGCCACTTCACAGGCACCGATCTCGTCGTCGAGCACGTCGAGCAGTACGTCTGCCCGACGACCACGTCGACAGTCTTCACCGGCGAACCGGCGTTTCGGTTCAAGGAGGACAAGCGTCCCCTTGTGGTTTTTCTCTCCGCGGAGAACGAGTACAAAGCGGTCGAGACGCTGCCCGATTTCGCACGCGAGTTGGAACTCAAGCACGGCCTGGACTGCGAAATCCTCCAGGCGAGCACGGCCAGGCAGGGCGAGGCGATCCACACCATCTACGGCATGGAAATCCTCACCGACGCCGATCTTGTCGTGGTTTTCGCCCGACGCAGGGCGTTCCAGGCCGGGCAGATGAAGTACCTGCGGGATTTCCTCCATCGCGGCGGGCCGCTGATCGGGCTCCGTACCGCCAGTCACGCGTTCGACTCGCGCGGCGCCGCTCCGAAGGGACATGATGAGTGGATCGCATTCGATTCTGAAGTGCTCGGCGGCAACTACCACGGACATTACGACGCGGGTCCCGTGGCGACGATCACCGCCGCTGCGGATGCAGCGGATCATCCGATTCTCCAGGGCGTCGAGTTGCCACTGCTCAGCGAGGGCTCGCTCTACCAGACGAGTCCGCTGGCCGTCGGCACGCAGTTGCTCCTGATCGGCACGATCCCGGATCAGTCGGCGGAACCCGTTGCGTGGACGAATCGGCATGGAAACTCGCGGGTCTTCTACACGTCGCTCGGCTACCCGGACGACTTCAAGGACTCGCAGTTCCGCAGGCTGCTGACGAACGCGGTCTTCTGGGCGATGGCCAGGGACTGAGGAATAGGACTTATGGGACGGATAGGACTCATAGGACGCGAGCATAGCGAGAGACGATATCAGTCCTATTGGTCCCATTTGTCCTATGCGTCCCATCCTCGTCGTTTTACAAAGGATTTACCAAGGACCTGTCAACCCCGTAGCTGCGACGCTCGTCTAAGGGAGTAGTAGGAGTCGTAGTCTCGATGGGATACTCGGATGAGAATCTGATCGCCGCCCACCTCCAGGGTGATCCGACGGCGTTCCGCGAGCTGGTCTGCCGCTATGGAGACGGCGTACTGGGGTATTTGTGTCACATGACGGGCAATCGGGACCAGGCCGAAGACCTTTTTCAGGAGACCTTCAAACGGGTCCACGAGAAGGCCCATACCTTCCGGGGCGAAGGCTTCAAGAGCTGGCTGTTCACCATCGCCACGCGGGTCACCATCGACAGCGTTCGACGTCGCAGGAAGCGGGTGGCAATCTCCCTGAATCAGGAATGCGACTGCGACGAGAAGAACGGTCCTCAGCTCGCCGCGGTTGCGGATGAGAATGCCCTCGACCCCGCCGACCAGATCGTCCGGCAGGAGCAGAAAGAACAAGTCCGGCGGGCCATCGAATCGCTCCCGACCGGCCAGCGGGCCGCGCTCGTCCTGGCCTACTACCAGCAGCTCAGCTATCGCGAGGTTGCCGAGGTCCTGGGCTGCTCCGTCGGAGCGGTCAAGACCCAGATGTCCCGGGCTCTGGCGACGCTGGCCCAGAGACTGCCGGATTCGATAGGTGCAACGAAATGAACACGCATCTGACAGATCAGCAGCTTATCGATTACCAGTTCGACCTGGCCTGTGAAGCGGATTCGAACGAGGCCCGCACGCACCTTGAAAAGTGCGAGGCCTGCCGCAAGCGGCTTCAGGAACTGGCCCGCAAGCTCTCTGCCCTGGAACTGATCCGCGACGACGTGAAAGCCTCGCCGGAACTGCTGTCCGAGACGATCCGCACCGCGATGCGGGCGAACAATCGGAGAATCCTGCTTCGGAGACTGCCCTGGCTGGGCGCGGTCGCGGCGGCGGTCATCGTTGGCATCGCGCTGCTGGCTGTGCCGAATCGAGGCAGCAAGGACATGACTCTGCGGTCGTCCCCATCTGTGCAACGCACGCCGGAGAGGGCTTCGAGCCAGCCCGAGAAAATCGCAGCGGGCGCCGTCGCCCAAGACAAAAACCTTGGCGATGGCCTTCGTGGCGAGGGCGTCCCGCCCTTGCGTCCCGCCGGCATCTTGCCGGCGGAAAGAGATCGAGGGCAAGATGCCCTCGTCACGGAAGACAAGGGCAAGATACCCTCGCCACAGGGGAACCATCGCCAGACTGCGCTTGACGATGCCACCCGGACGATGCAGCCTGAGGCAATCGACGAGCGACCGCCTTTTGCGCCGGCCAGTGCCATCGAGCTGGTCGTCCTGCCTCGCCGGGAGGACGTGCAACTGACGATCTACAACGCCGCCGACCTGACGCTCGTACGAGAGCGTCGCAACCTGACCTTGAAACACGGCTGGAATTGGCTCCAATTTATGTGGGCCAATACCCTGATCGATCCGACCTCGCTGCACTTGGAGCCGCTGGAGCACAAGGATCAAGTCGAGGTCCAGCAGTTGGTCTTTCCGCCGAGATTACGGGAACTTGGACGCTGGCTGATCCGCTCCGAGATCGAAGGCCCGACTCCCTTCGAGTTGACCTACTTCACCAGCGGCCTATCCTGGCGGGCCTTCTACATGGGCACGCTCTCGAAGGACGAGCAGACCATGCGCCTGGAAGGCTACGTCCGCGTCCAGAACAACAGCGGCGAGGACTACGAAGATGCCCAGACCCGGCTCATTGTTGGCGAGGTTCATCTGCTTGACGCGATCGCCGAGCTTGCACGACGCCAGTATGCTTATGGCAGTCCACTGCCCACTGCCGGGTTCGGTGGGATGATGGGGGGCATGGGTGCCAAAGGAGTGGATCGCGATAACTCAGTCCCCGCTGTTGCCTTTTGGTACTATAGAATTGAGGAAGGCCTCGAACGCAAGGATATCCGCAAAGAAGGCCTCAGCGAGTACTTTCTCTATACGATTGAAGGCACCGAGACGATTCCGAACGAGTGGGGCAAGCGGCTGCTCTCCTTCGAGGCCAATGACATCCCGGTCACGAGCCTGTGCAAATACGACGAGGAGCGGTGGGGGGATCGGACGATCCGGTTCCTGTCCTTCGCCAATGACAAGGAGCACAAGCTGGGCGAGACGCCAATTCCCGATGGCACGGTCCGCGTCTATGGTCGAGCGGACGAACAAGGGCGTCTGTCCTACATTGGCGGCATGGGCGTGAAGTACATTCCCGTGGGCGAAGAGGTCGAGTTGGAGCTGGGTCCTGCCCGGCTGGTCGAGGTCAAACCCGTCCTGATGGACGTCAAGACCGAGAACCACACCTTCGACGCCAAGGGTGAGGTCAATGGTTGGGACGAAGTGCGGACCTGGAAGATCGAGGTGGTGAACGCCCACATGCTGCCGGTCGAGGTCGAGGTGACTCGCGGATTCGAGACAGCATACTGGACGTTGAAACTCACGAACGGCGGCGCAACGTACCGTAAGCACGATGCGACCCATGCCCGATTCGAGTTGACCGTTCCGGCCCGACAGACGCAAGTTTTCGAGTACGAACTGACGACATATCATGGTGTACGCGAACAGGAATCAAAAGTGAAAGAGTAGAAACCGAAAACTATTTGCCACAGAGGACACAGAGGGCACAGAGGAAGATGAAGGTGGAAACTGAGGAACGATGCGAAGAGCGTGGCGATTTCCGACCTTCTGACGGGTGTACCCTCTCACCTTCTTCTCTGTGATCTCTGTGTCCTCTGTGGCCAATTTCTTCAGGAGATGGATATGAATGCAAAACGTATTGTTGTGACGGGTCTTGGAGTCTTGCTGTTGGTGGCGGCGGGGGCCCAGGCGAGGATCAAGCTCGTCGCGTTGCCCGAGCGGGCCGCGACGGTCATTCGACTGGACAATCCCAATGCGACCCTGATCGAAGAGGAACGCGTGCTCACGCTCCAGAAGGGCCTCAACAAGGTGGATTTCTCCTGGAAGGGCGTGCAGATCGACGAGGACTCGATCCGGCTCGTGAGCCTGGACCACCCGACCGACGTGACGCTGCTGAGCATCAGCTATCCGCCGGGCGAGGCGGCGCTGGTCTGGGAGATCAACAGCACAGGCGACTTCGCCGAGACGGTCCGCATCAGCTACCTGCTGAGCAACATCGACCGGCTTATTACCTACAAGGCGGTCGCCAACAAGGCGGAGACCTTCGTGGACCTCAAGAGCTACCTAATCCTTCGCAACTTCTCCGGCGAGGACTTCGAGAAGGCCCGCGTCCTGCTCGATTACGGCGAGGCCTTCGAGCAGGGCATCGACCACGAGGAGACCAAGCAGATGCTGTTCCTGAGCGAGCCGAACGTGCCGGTCCGCAAGATCTGGACGTTCGACGCCGCGAGCCTGCCCTGGGACCCGGAGCAGCTCAACAACGAGAATGTGGGCATTCCGGTCAGCTACGAAGTGACCAACAGCGACAAAGCCGGCTTAGGCAAGTTCGCTCTCTGGGGCGGCAAGGCGCGCCTCTTCCAGCAGGACGGCCACGGCTCCACGATCTTCCTGGGTGAGGACAACGCCTCGCTGGTCCCGGTCGGCGAGAAGATGGAACTCTACATCGGCGACAGTCGGGACATCGTCGTCACCCAGCGCAAGATGCGGGACGCCCAGATCGATATCCGCAAGAACAACGACGGCCGGATCGTCCTGTTCGATACGGATGAGATCATTACGGCCAAGATCGAGAACTTCAAGGACAGCCCCGCGGTCCTGACGATGATCCAGCACATCCCCGGCCAGTGGGACATGGAAGAGTGCAATCTCAAGTACGTGAAGAAGGACGCCTCGACGCTCAAGTTCGAGATCGAGCTGCCCGCCCGGACCGAGAAAGGCCCAGCGACGAAAGAGCTGACGATGCACTATCACCGCCGGAACGTACAACCCGGCCGGTGACAATATGGAAAAGGAGATGGCACAGCATCGCTCCTTGTCATTCCCGCGAAAGCGGGAATCCACGACCTATCGGATGGACCCCTGCTTTCGCAGGGGTGACAAGCCGCGGGTGCCTGGGCCACCAGATAATACGGGAGTCATCGAATGAAAACTCCGATCTCATTTCTGACAATGTTCATGTTGCTTGCAGGCGTCGCGTCGGCCAAGGTGGACCTGACCACGCTGCCCTCGCGGGACACCGTGCAAGTTACGATCTACAACTCTGCGGACATGACGCTTGTCCGCGAGAGTCGGGCACTAACCTTGAAGCAGGGGACCAATGCCCTGCAATTCTCCTGGGAAAACACGCTGATCGACCCGACGAGCTTGGAGATGCTGGCGAAGGCCCAGGCCGACAAGATCGACATCGCGGAGTTGGTGTACCCGCCGCGAGTGAGGAACCTCGGTCTGTGGAATGTCCAGAGCGAAATCAGCGGTCCGGTCCCGGTCGAGATCACGTATTTGACCAGCGGCCTGACCTGGCGGGCCTTCTACATGGGCACGCTGGCGAAAGACGAAAAGACGATGCGTCTGGAGGGGTACGTCCGCGTCACCAACAACAGCGGCGAGGACTATGAGAACGCCCAGACCCGCCTGATCGTGGGCAAGGTCCACATCCTGGACGAGATCGCGGAACTGGCCCAGCGGGAGTATCCCTATGGGCGGCCGGGCGGACTTGTCCCGCCGGCGGTTACACAGCCTGTTGCCGTACCGAGGGCGGCGGGACGCCGTGTACTGAGCGAGATGACGCTCGGAGTCGCCGCCATGAAACCGAAGGAGATCGTGAAAGAGGGCCTGAGCGAGTACTTCCTCTACACCATCGAAGGCACCGAAACGATCCCGACCGGCTGGTCGAAGCGGTTGGCGAGCTTCGACGTCGAGGGTGTGCCCGTCGTGAATCTGTACAAGTTCGAGGAGGAACGGTATGGCCCTCGTGTCATGCGGTTCCTGAGCTTCAAGAACGACGAGGCCCACAAGCTGGGCCAGACCCCGATCCCCGACGGCAATCTGAAGGTCTACCGATCTGTCGACGATGCCAAGCACCTGTCCTACGAGGGACAGTCTTCGTTCAAGTACATCCCGGTCAACGATGAGGTGGAGCTAAACCTTGGGGCCGTCGCCGACGTGGTCGTCGAACCCAGGCTGATGGAGACCAAGACGGAGAACTACCGCTTCGATACCAAGGGCAACGTCAACGGTTGGGACGAAGTCCAGGTCTTCAGCATCGAGGTCCGCAACACCCGCGACGTTTCGGCCAAGGTCGAGATCAAACGCAACTTCGGCGCCCCCCAGTGGGATCTCAAGCGAACCGGCGACGAGACCGGCTTCGAGAAGGTCGATCTGGACACGGTCAAATTCACGCTCCAGATGCCGGCGCAATCGAAGAAGACGTTCGGGTACACGCTGACGACCTACCAGGGCGTCCGGGCTGAAGACTGGAGCAAGCGGTCCACGCGGCCATAGGAGTTCTTCACGTGATGTACGTACAGACCATCTGCCTCTCACATGTCATTCCCGCGAAAGCGGGAATCCATTCATCGGATCGTTGTGGGCCCCTGCTTTCGCAGGGGTGACAAAGGGACTAACCCCCCTGGTGTCTATCTCGTCATGGGTTTTTGAGAAAGGACAATTTCAGATGAGGCGTCTATGTATTCTGGCCGTAATCCTATTGATCGCTACCCCGGTCGCGGCCAAGGTCGATCTGGTCACGCTGCCGGCGCGGGACGCGGTGCAACTGACGATCTACAACTTGGCGGACATGACGCTCGTGCGGGACAGCCGGGCGCTGACCCTCAAGGAAGGGGAGAACGCCTTGCAATTTTCCTGGGAGAACACGCTGATCGATCCGACGAGCCTGGAGATGTTTCCCAAGGCCCAGGCCGACAAGATCGAGATCGCCGAGCTGACCTATCCGGCCCGCGTCAAGAACGTGGGCCTGTGGAACGTTCAGAGCGGATTCCGTGGCAAGGTCCCTGTCGAGATCACGTACCTGACCAGCGGCTTGGCCTGGCGGGCGTTCTATATGGGGACGCTCTCTTCGGACGAGAAAACGATGCGTCTGGAGGGCTACGTCCGCGTGACGAACAATAGCGGCGAGGACTATGAAAACGCCCAGGTCCGGCTCATCGTCGGCAAGGTCCACATTCTCGACGAGATTGCCGAACTGGCCCAGCGCGAATACCCCTATGGGCGCCCGATTGGCGCGGAGCACGAGGTTCGACTGAGGGGGATTGAGCCCAAGAGGCAAATGGAGAAGCTGGCGTTCATGGCCGACGCGATCGCAGAGGCGCCGATGGCGACGGGGCTTGCTGCACCCAAGGAGATCATCAAGGAAGGCCTCAGTGAGTACTTCCTGTACACCATCGAGGGGATTGAGACGATCCCGAACGGCTGGTCGAAGCGGCTGTTGAGCTTCGACGCGGACGATGTCCCGGTCGTCAACCTGTACAAGTACGAGCAAGAGCGATACGGCGATGCGGTCGAGCGGTTCCTGAGCTTCACCAACGACGAGGAGCACAAGCTCGGGGCCACCCCTATCCCGGACGGCACGCTCACCGCCTATCGCAAGGCGGATGCCCAGGGACATCTGTCCTACGAAGGCCAGTCGTCGTTCAAGTACATCCCTGTCAACGAAGAAGTGGAGCTGGACCTTGGGCCAGTCGAGAACGTCGTTGTCGAGCCCGTGCTGATGGAGGTTCGCACGGAAAACCATCGATTCGACAACGACCGGGACGTTGCAGGCTGGGACGACGTGCAGACGTTCGAGGTCAAGGCCAAGAACACGCGGGATGTTCCGGCCAAGGTCGAGATCCGTAGAAACTTCGAGACGCAGTACTGGACGATGAAGCGGGCCGGGCAGATCGACGAGTTCGAGAAGGTGGACCTCGACACGGTCAAGTTCACGCTGCTCCTGCCGCCGCGATCCGAACGGACGTTCCAGTACACGCTGACCACGTACGAGGGCACGCGAACCGAGGACTGGGAGCGTCTGTCCCGATAGGTATGGCGTTATCTTCCGTGCTTTCGTGGACGCGCGCACTCCAACTGTGCCACGCGTTGCGTCGGACCATCGTGGGTTACGTTGGCGTCACAACCGGCTCAGTTCTGCGATGGCCCGCGCGAGACGATCTCGGTGTTCCTCGACGGGGGCCGGGTCCTTGGTGAAGGCCGTCATGCTTGTGGTGACGGCATCCGGCACTTCGAGCATTGTGGCGAAGCGGGCCTTCTGGGCGGCGTTGAGCTTGTCGCTCTTGGCCGCGACGAGCCGTTTCAGGATGGCGAAGTACTCGTAATCCTCGATGCCGTCGCGGAGCATCTCCCAGCGGATGCTGTCCACCGGACCTTCGAGGACCGGGGCTGCAGGGTGGGCGTCGGCCGCTGCGACCGGCGGATAGACGAATCGTCCGTCGCCGTTGCCCCAGGGCAGCTTCCGACCCGCCGGCGTGCTGTATCCCGAAGTCCAGCCCATCGGGTCTTCATACGGATTCTGCGGCCGGCCCGCCTCGGGATACGCGGCGGAACTCGTCCAGTAGTTGGTCTCCCAGACGAGAATGCCGTCGATCTTCCGCTGCCAGGTCTGCCAGAGCCACACCCGCATCTCGGTTCCTGAATGGTCGATAAAAAGGGTGCAAAATGGATTTTTCGGACCAGTACAGACATACCAGAAGAACTTCTCGCCGTGCTGGCGTCGCTGCTCGGCGAGGTCGGGATTGAAGTTGTTCGAGATCGGGCACCAGATGTTCGGGCCGCCGATCAAGGCGGGCTCGACCTGCTCGGTCAGCATCCGGTTGATGTCGGGGGCCGCGGCCTTGAGCTTGGCGAAGCCGTTGTTGACGAAGGCGTAGTCCTTCGGGTCGGGCTCGTCGAACCAGTAGACGAAGGCTTCGTCGAGCCAGCCCTTGGCCCGCAGGTGCTCCTGGATCTGCGAGCAGTAGCTCGCGAACAGGATCTTGTAGTGCGGCGTATCCTCGCCGAAGCCGAGCAGCTCGGGCTCGCTTCTCGAATGGAACGTCCCGCCGCCCAGGCCGGGGATGCCCAGCCGGAAGGAGTTGAAGCCGTAGTGGTCGATGGCCCGCTCCATGGCCTTGTCCCACGCGGCGAAGTCGAACTTCACCTGGAGCTTGTCCCGCTCGACCGGCGGCAGTTCCGGCGGCTCGAACCCGCCGTCTTCGAGCAGTTCCCGGCCCGTGCCGGCATCCGCCAGCGACACATCGTCGAACCAGACCAATCCGGTGCCCTCGCCAGCCTCGCTCCAGTTGGCGGCCCGCAGGCGGAGCTGCACGGACTTCGCGCCGCTCGGGAAATCCTTGATGACGCGGTCGAACTCCTGCCATTGGCCGTTGCCGTCGAGGCCCATGTCGTTGTTGCCGCCGGAGATCCAGTTGCCCGAGGCGTCGTAGTGGTTCAGCGTCACGAGGAACACCTGGTTCGGCACCGCCGTGCGGTACCAGAACCGCAGCCGCAGGCCGCCCTGGGGGATCTGCACGAGCGGCTCGTACGACGCGTCCACGTTCTCATCCGCGCGGTCGTCGAAGATGAGCAGGGCCCGCTCGCCGCTGTGCTTTTCGTTCTTGACCATCTGCCCGCCCACCCACTTCGGCTTGGGCGGCCGGATATCGGGCCACGTCACGCGGATCGGGTCCAGCGGCGCCAGGTCGTACGTCGAGATATGGTGGGCGCTGTAGTTCGCCCAGTACTTCTCCAGCACCTGGCGTTTTTGCTGCGGATCGGTGACTCCCTGATAGCGGTAGGCCAGGTCGTCGCTGAATCCGAACGCGGTCACGCACGTCATTCGATTGGGCAGCTCGAAGTCATAGACCTCGACCTGGATCGGCACGGCGGTCTTGAATCCCTCGGCCGCCAGGTCGATCCGGCCCGCATAGACCCCGGCCTTCGCCTCGCGCGGCACATGCACGCGGACCCAGAACGGCTGATTCTTCCCCGCCTCCAGGGTCATCGGCTTTGCTATCGGCGGCAGGGGGTCGGGCCAGTAGCCCGCCACGGAACTCCTGTCGGTCGTCTGCGTCACATGGACGTATCGCACCTCCAGGATCTCGACGCACGTCGCAGGGATCGCAGCGCCCGCCGGCCCGGTCAAAGCCCCCGGCGTTATGGAGAGTCCCTGGATGGCAGCCTTCGGCCGAATCACCAACTGTGCGGCTTCCACCTCGTTCTTTGCCGCCCGAATGACAAGGGCTTCGCCCTTGGCCTGTGGCACGGCGCAATCCCGCCCGATCTTCCAACCGGAAGACGCCCACCACAGCCCGACCTGCTCGCTCGATCCCGGCAGGGCCTCGCCGGACGCGGTGTTCAGGTACTCCTCAGTCCAGCCGCAACTCGCCAATCCGCACACCAAGGCCATTACGCAAAACGTTCGTGCCAGCATACTCCGACCCTCTCAATAAGGACACTCACTCAATCGGTTCCCCGCATTGTCCCCCCGCACCCGACGTCCGTCAAGCAGATTGCCGCGCTTTGTTCGTAGTGACGCTGCAAGGCGTTATTCCGGGAATTCGAGGCATCGAGCGGAAAATCGAAACTGCGAAGGACACGGATGGCTCTCACGCAGGGACGCTGGGATCGCAATGAAGACATGGATACACCACGAAGGGCACAGAGGTTACGAAGGCAACCCAAATCATCAATCGTCAAGAATCAATGCGAACGGGCCACGGGCCACAAGGCACGAATCACGATTGCGAAACCGCCGATGAACGCAGATGAACGCTGTCATTCCCACGGAATTCTTTCTCGCCACAGAGTCCTTGGCGCGGCCTTCGCCCGCAACCGCAATTCCGGTCGCCGAAAGAAACGAAAAGAGGCGAAAGGAGGCAACTCGCACGATGTTCTTTCTTTTGTGCGTGTTCTTTCGTTCTTTTCGGCCCTGTTCCTTGGCTTTCTTTCGGTGCTTCTTGTCAGAAAGACAAGATGTTGCGGCTTTGCAGTACAGAGGACCACAGAGGCAGGAAGGGACACGGGTGTTGGCGGCAGCGGTAGGGTGTGCTCCGCACACCACGGTTGGCCCGTGAAGACAGCCTTGGCAAATGCGTGCTTGCATCGACGGATTTGATTCGGTATAGTCACCCCCATGCCACTGTCATGGAATGAGATTCGTCAGCGTGCCATTGTTTTCAGCAGAGAATGGGCCGGAGCTATACGCGAAGCGGGTGAACGCCAGACCTTCTGGAATGAGTTCTTCAATGTCTTCGGTGTTCGTCGGCGGACCGTCGCCACATTCGAAGAGCCGGTTAGAAAACTCACAGGCGATTGGGGCTACATCGATCTGTTCTGGCCGGGCCGCCTGCTCGTCGAGCACAAATCACTGGGGGGAGATCTGGGGAAGGCTCACGCGCAGGCGATGGCCTACATCCGTGGGCTCCAAGACAGCGGACGTGAGCGAGAGGTTCCGCGATGGCTGATCGTCTCGGATTTCGCTCGCATCGCCATCCACGATCTCGAGCCGGAACAAGACCCCGATGCGCCCTTGTTCCAGCGGTTGCCGGTGACCGTCGAATTCCCGCTCGCCAGCTTACACGAGCACATCCGTCACTTCGCATTCATCGCGGGCTATACCCATCACAAGCTCAACGCCGAGGACCCTGCCAACCTCGAAGCTACGCAACTCATGTGCGACCTGCACGATGCCCTGGAAGCAGGTGGCTACACCGGGCACGAGCTCAAGCGATTCCTCGTGCGAATCCTCTTTTGCCTTTTTGCGGACGACAACGGCATCTTCCCTCCGACGGGTTTTGAACTGTTTCTGCGCGACCGAACGGCCCAGGACGGCTCCGACCTGGGCGTGCGTCTCGAACAGCTCTTCCGCGTCCTCAACACCGAGACTTCGAAACGCCAGCACAATCTCGACGAAGAACTCAGGGAATTCCCCTATGTCAATGGCGATCTCTTTGCTGAGCACCTGGAATTTGCCGAGTTCAATACGGACATGCGGAACCGCCTGCTCGCCTGCTGTGGGTTCCGCTGGGAGACGATCTCGCCCGCCGTATTCGGATCGCTCTTCCAATCCGTCATGGACAGCAAGGAACGCCGCCAGATCGGCGCGCACTACACCGCAGAGAAGAACATCCTCAAACTGATCCGCTCCTTGTTCCTGGACGAACTCCGCGCCGAGTTTGAGAACATCAAGGGCGACCGCTCCACCCGACGGACTTCGCGATTGCAGGAGTTTCACGACAAACTGGCGAAGCTCCGTTTCTTCGATCCCGCCTGTGGCTGCGGCAATTTCCTCGTCCTGACCTACCGCGAACTCCGCAGGCTCGAACTCGAAGTCCTCATAGAGCTTCACGGCGGCCAACGCGAATTCTCGTTCGGCGAAGTGAACCAGCTCTCCAGGCTTGACGTCCATCAGTTCTACGGCATCGAGATCGAGGAATTCCCTGCTCGAATCGCGGAAGTCGCGCTGTGGCTCACCGACCACCAGGCCAACGCCGCGTTGTCGCAGAACTTCGGTCAAGTCTATCAGCGCCTGCCCTTGCGCTCGTCGCCGCATATCCATGTCGGCAACGCGCTTCGCATGGACTGGCGAAAAGTCATCCCGCCGGACCAGTGTTCGCACATTCTCGGCAATCCGCCCTTCGTGGGGAAGCAATTCATGACTGCCCAGCAAAAGGCTGACATGGACGTTGTCTGCAGCCATGTCCAAGGCAGCGGTGTTCTTGACTATGTCACCGGCTGGTACTTCAAAGCGGCGGAGTACGTGAAGGACACCGATATCCGCTGCGCGTTCGTCTCGACCAACTCGATCAGCCAGGGCGAGCAGCCCGGCATCCTGTGGGGCGAACTCTATGGGCGCCACCACACGAAAATCCATTTTGCCCACCGCACCTTTCCGTGGGAGAGCGAGGCACGAGGCAAGGCACACGTCCACGTTGTCATCATCGGGTTCGGCGAGGCGGATGTCACCACGAAGTTCATCACTGACTATGAAACCAACCTCGATAATCCTACGCGTTCATCAACGTCGAACATCAACGCGTATTTGGTGGCCGGTGGTGATACTGTGCTGACCAAACGGGGTACTCCTCTCTGCCCTGTGCCCCCAATTATCTTTGGCTCCATGCCAAACGATGGTGGTCACTTGCTCCTGGACCGGGCTGCGAAGATCGAACTTCTCCTGTTGGAACCTATGGCAAAGAAGTACATTCGCCAGTTCCTCGGCGCTGACGAGTTCATCAACAACATAGAACGGTGGTGCCTTTGGCTGGTGGATGCATCCCCATCCGATCTGCGCGCACTCCCCGAAGTCATGCGCCGGGTCCAGGCGGTAAAGAGACATCGTCTCGCCAGCAAGCGAAAGACGACCCGCGAATTGGCAGCCACTCCGTCGCTCTTCGGGGAGATCCGCCAGCCCAAGTCACAATACCTTCTCATCCCGGGAGTGTCCTCTGAACGTCGCGCGTATGTGCCCATTGGTTTCCTGCCACCTACGGTTATCGCGAGCAATCTCGTCAATGTTGTGCCGGCGGCCGAGCTTTGGCATTTTGGTGTCCTTACGTCTGAGATGCACATGGCGTGGGTCCGCTACGTCTGCGGGCGTCTCAAGAGCGATTTCCGGTATTCGGCTGGCATCGTCTATAACAACTACCCGTGGCCGGGGTCGGTGACGGACAAGCAACGTGCGGCGGTGGAGACAGCGGCCCAGGCGGTCCTCGATGCGAGGGCGAAGTACCCGGCCTCGACACTGGCCGATCTCTATGACCCGTTGACGATGCCGGGCCCACTCCTGAAGGCCCACCAAGCCATAGACCGCCTCGTGGATCGCTGCTACCGGAAAGAACCGTTCACCAGCGACCGCCAGCGCGTCGAGCACCTTTTCGACCTCTACGAGAAGATCACCGCGCCGCTGATGCCAAAGGCGAAAGCCAGGAAGAGGCGCGGATAATACCGCAGTTTGGCGAGGCGAGGAGTCCTGAGGTGTGCGGAGCACACCCTACCGCTGCCGCCGATTCGCATGTCCCCTTTGTTACCGCGACCATTTGTGTCCCCTGTGGCGTACGCATCCACGAGAACCACCATGCGGAGAGTCTCTATGTCCCAGCGTCTCAGCGTGAGGTGGTCTGTTCTTCCTTCGTGACCCTTCGTGTCCTTCGTGGTGCGAAGCAGTTGGCAGTAGTCGGTTCTCAGTTGATGCCTCCAGCCTGCGGCCTTCCGCCTATGGCCTTCTTCTCTGGGTCCTCTGTGCCTCTGTGGTGAATCCCCTATATTCAAGTGGGAATAGCAAAATTCGTGCAACAGTTGAAAAGGGAAAACGCCCTCGGAGCAAAATTTTTTTTATTCCTTTTCCGGCCTGGACTTACCGCGATTTGGGACCTCGCGGAAACACGGATTTTTCGACAAATTCGTGCAACATCGGGCAAGGGTAGAGGGACGTGTGATTCGTTCCGCGGCCCTCCAGGCTCCCTTTGGGAGTCGGCGCGCGTCGGCGAATTGGGACCGGCGCGTATGGTGGAACGAACGACAATCCGGAAAGAAGAGGGCTGGAATATGAGCGAGACCGAGAGAAGACCGAGCGGAGAAGGCAGTTCATTGTGCGTCGTGTCCTGCGAGCGACACCGGACGAATGACGAGCGGCGCAGGCGTCCTCGCTGCTGTCGCGACTGCGTGTTCGCGAATCCGCTGCAGTATGACCGCCGGATCTTGCGGATCTGCGTCAATACGTCGAAGGCCCAGGGGATGCTCGCGATCGTGGACCCATCCGGCGTATGTCCCCGATTCCGCGAGCCGCCGGCGAAGGTGGTCCGAGGCATCCCGCCGGAATGCGAGGACAAAGACATCCGGTACATCTCCCTGACCAAGGGCCAGTTCGCGATCGTGGACGCGGCGGACTTCGAGTGGCTCAGCAAGTACCGCTGGTACGCCTTGTGGAGCGGGGCCATCTTCTACGCCGGTCGCAAGGAGCATGGGGAATCGGTTCGGATGCATCGGGAGATCATGCGGCCGCCCAAGGGCATGGTCGTCCATCACGTCAACAGCAACGGCCTGGACAACCGGCGGGCCAATCTCCGCGTCTGCACCCAGGCGGACAATATTCGCAGTATCGGCCCGCAGGCGGGCAGTTCGAGGTACAAGGGCGTCTGGCATGACAGGCCGTACGATAAGTGGGTCGCGGGGATTACCGTCGGGCACAAGACCACGTACCTGGGCCGGTTCGACAGCGAGGTCGAGGCGGCCAAGGCCCGGGACCGAAAGGCTTTCGAACTCTGGGGCCCATTCGCGTATTTGAACTTCCCCGAGGATTTTCGTGGGAAGAGCGATAAGGCAAAGGGACAAAGGCAGGGAAATGAAGCCGAGTCCGGTACCCTCCGGCCCACGATGCAGCCCGCATGACGCTCGACGTCTCCCCTCGCTCTTTGACAACTTTATAACGAGTGTGTTTACGCCTGTCTCCGTGTGTCATGCGGACGACGCAACTCAGGAACACTCGATGTCGATCCTGTGCGGCAGGGGATTGAGGGGGCAGGCGTCGCACTTGGGGCGGGGTTTGCAGTAGTCTTTGCCCGCTCTGACGAGCAGGGCGTGGAACTCGTTGAAGAGGGCCGCGTCGGGCTCCAGACTCGATGTGAACAGGTCCTGCAACCGGGAGTAATCGAGTTCCTCGGGGGCGAGCAGGCCGTGACGGACCGTTACGCGGGCGGTGTACGTGTCCACGACGAAGGCCGGGCGGTTCAACGCGTACAGCAGGATCGAGTCGGCGGTCTCGGGACCGATGCCGGAGATGGCGAGCAGCTCCTCCCGCAGACGGCCGGTGGCGATGGGGTCGAGGGTCTGCATGTCGCCCTCGTAGCGGTCGCACAGCCACGCGGTGAAGTTCCGCAGACGCTTGGCCTTCACGCGGAAGTAACCGGCCGGACGGATCAGCGTTTCGAGCTGATCCATGTCGAGCGCGTGCAGTCTGTCGGCGTCGAGGAGTCCTGCGGCCTGGAGGTTGGCGATGGCCCGCTCGACGTTGCTCCAACTGGTGTTCTGGGTCAGGATGGCGCCGAGTGCAATTTCGAAGGGCGTCTCGCCCGGCCACCAGTGCTGAGGCCCGAAAGCGTCCAGGAGCAGGCGGTAGATGTCGAGCAGTTGCTCTCGTGTCGTCTTCATGCGATCCGATGTCCTCGTTCAAAAGTTCCGTGTTTCATGTCGAGCGGTTGCTATTGTAATGTCTCTTTGCATGAAGTACACTCCGCGAAATCTCGCCGGCGCGATGGCCGGGTGGAGACGCAGGGGGTTCCGGGAATTGCAGGACCGCGAAAGGTGAAAGTTGGCCATGGCCGGCCGAAGGAATCAGAAGAATAGTTATGCGACCGCTCAGTTGCTCAACTACGCCCGCGATTCGTACCTGGAGCGGACGAGCCGGCCTGTCTACGCCATCGTTTTTCTGCTGCCGTTTCTCGTCTTCTATGAGATCGGGACGATCCTGATCAATACGGACGTTTTGAACCAGTACCAGGTGCGCGTGGTCGCGTTTGTGTGGCTTCAGAACGTACTGCGACACCTCGGGGCAGGGAGCCGATTCGCCTGGATCGCGCCGCCGGTGGTGGTCGTCATCATCCTGGTCGGTTTGCAGGTGGCTTCGAAGAAACCATGGTATTTTTGCCTGAGCGACTACGCCCCGATGGTCTTCGAGTGCGTCTTCCTGGCGGTGCCGCTGATCATTCTGAGTCTGCTGTTCAACAGTCCGAATGCAAACTCCGATAACGCCTCGCAGATCCACGAGGGTTGTCCCCAAGTTGTGGCGTGTGCGGCCCAGCCGGAGATTTGGCTGCCGGGGGCGGGCAATGAATCCCTGGGTCGTCTCGCGGCGGGCGATCGGCCTGCGCACACGCTTTTGACCGACGTCGTGACCGGCGTCGGGGCGGGCATCTACGAAGAACTGGTCTTTCGGCTGATCCTGATCTGCGCCCTGATGGTCTTATTCCAGGACCTGATCGGGATGAGCCACCAGAACGCCATCGTGCTTTCCGTGATGGTCTCGGCGGCCCTGTTCAGCGCGCACCATCACATCGTGTGGATCGACGGCCAGTTGGGGCGCAGTGCCCCGTTCTGTTGGGCGGAGTTTGTTTTCCGCACGATTGCGGGCATCTACTTCGCGATCCTGTTCGCCGTCCGGGGCTTCGGCATCACGGCCGGCACTCATGCCTTTTACGACATTATCGCCACTCTTGTGAACGCGATCTTCTTCGGCGCGGCATCATAGCTGAACCTGTTCTTTTTCTCCTGCGTACTGGGAGAAAAATCTGTTTTTCCGTTACTCGTTTAACGTGCAGAGTTTGCGGAACAATCGTCCCATAAGGGCACGAAAGGCCCTTATCAGTGCTGATATTGCACTTGAATCGGCTCACAGATTCGGTTATAATAACGCGAAAGATCGAGCTGAATGTTTCGGGGTTTACCGTTATGGAATCGCCGCAAATCAATGTCGCCATCGACCAACTGACCTTCAGCCTTTTCCAGAGGCCGCTTCATCCGGAGCTCTTCCAGATCTACGCCAGTCGTCAGATCAAGACCGAGAAGTATGAAGCCCTGATCTGGGTCACCGGGTGTACCCACGTGGTCAGCGTGTTTGCGGGCGATGTGTGCCTGAGCGAGGTGGTGAGCACGCCGGGGCAGTTGCTTCCGCACCGAGGCATCGTCGAGCGATTCCAATTCCGCGGGCCGCGGACCCACAAGTGCACGCTGAGCCGCGGCGTCAGCTATATGACCGACTTCCAGATCGAGAAGATGAGCGCGAACCTCTATCGCCAGAGCCACACGGATTTGGAGCGGTTCGCCCGCAACCGGGGCGTGTTCGTGAAATTCCCCGATCTGGAAGTGGACAGCCTTCAGCCGTTCTGTTATGTGGATTTCGAGGCCCGGCGCAGCGAGCTGCACATCCACACGTTCGCGGCGTATCCCGACCAGGTTACGATGGTCAAAACGCAGTCGCTCTTCGACTTCCAGTGAGAGCGAGGCTGAGCCCATCTCGGTAGCGGCCTCTTAACCTGTCGCAATCTGTCTGTCGTTGCAGGCTCAGTTGTTCTGCAACTGGACGTTCTCCCTGAGCACGTGAAGCTTCTCGCGGATCTCCACGCACATTCTGCTGTTCGGAAAATCGTGGATGATCTGCTGCCCGATGTCCAATGCGTTGGCCCACTGTTTGTCCGAAACGGCCAGCGTGAACTGCACGCCCAGGTTGTGGAGCTTGGTGCGGAAGACGTCTTTGGCCGCCTCCTGGAGGGCGAGGGCTTCGTTCGGCGTCAGGTACATATCCAACTCGCGGAGGATCGCGAGGCTGCGGTCCGTTTCCTGTCGCGTGACCGCGTCATCCCACGCGGCCAGCAGGATTCTCTTGCGTTCCTCTTTTCGCTCGACCAGCGCCATGCGGAGTGCCTTCATCTTTTCCGATTGCGAGTGGGCCCGAATCAACGATTCGATTTGCAGGCTGGCCTTGACCCACTGGCAGGCGTCGAACAGCCGCTCCACCTCGGCAATGCTCTGGTCGACTCGCTGGTCCTCGGTCGCATTGCGGTAGTCGTCCACCTGCCGGCGGAGTTGCTCCGCGAGGATCCGGTATTCGGAGTGGTTCTCGATCTCGTCGACAATTTCGTAGGCTCCCTCGAAATCCTGCTGCTTGAGACGCTCGAAGACGGCCTCTCGCAGCGATCGCCTGTCTTCCTCGCGGAAAGCAATGGACTTGGCGACGTCGCTGATCCGGGTGCTGTGGTTGATCTGCGTTAGTCCGTCGCGGATGTGGCACAGCGCTTTGCTGGCCTCCTCCAGCCTGGTGCTATTCTCATTGAGCGTGTTGACGATCCTGGAGACCCGCGACAAGGTGGCCAACAGCGCTCCGAGGAAGATCAGGCCGCCCATGAGGAAGATGGGCTGTCGTACGTTCTCTGCCTTTTGGAAGATGTCGGTGAATATCGCCAGAAGAAGAACGACCACGACCACGGCGACGATGATCGCGATGTGCCATTTGTACCGCCATACCTGGCTGTCTTTCCCGGAGTCCATAGGTCATCTCCTCAAAAGCGCAAACCTGTATGCAGCTACTGCTATTGTACGGATTCGACAGGGACAAGTCAACCGCGGGCCCTATCGGCACAATCTCCACGCCCGCATCGTTATAGGTGATGACGCTCGAGACGAAGGGTTTATTGTGAGATTGCGTTTTCCCACCCACGGATGTGCACAAAACACCCAATGGCGATTCCCAGCCTTCACTCTGGCGTGTGCGGAGTCGTCCTACTCGACTGAAGCGAGGGGAAATGGACAGGTTGGGCGAATGGCCGTCTACTCGGCAGCCGGCGCGACGCAGTAGATGTACGCGAGCGGCCCGGTCCCGGTGTTCTTGACGTCGTGGAGCGTCTCTGGAGGGATATAGGCCACCTTGCCTGCAGCGACCGTCAGGCGGTCGTTGTCGCCGATCATTACCTCGCCCTGGCCGGTCAGGAACACGAGCAGCTCCTCGTGGTTCTTTGTGCTGTGTTGGCCGCAGGTCTTCCCGGGCTCCAAGTACACCCGCCCGGAACGCATTCCACGCGTCTGCGGCTTGCCCTCCAGGATACGCTGATATTCAGGCTGGCTGTTCAATTCGAGTGCGAATGCTCCTTGCGGCGATGCCATCGGTTCTCCTCTGAAATCATAGATACGATACTGCGACTGTTACCGTTCATACGGGGCGGAGGTCCTTCTGTCAACTTTCTGGGGATACGAAAAAATCTTCGCGGAGCTGTTATTCTCTTGGCGCAACCGAGACCATGCACTATTCTGAGTGTGGTAACACGAAATGGAAAAGTGTATGCGCAACGTTTTCGGCTTGAGAGCCAGGAGGTAGGAGAATGAGAAGGTGTTTCATGCAAGCGATGGTTATCACATTGGTGTTTGTCGGAGTGCTGCAAGCCGCCGATCCGACGGTGGGGCAGGTCACCCATCGGGAGTTCCAGGCTGTCCAAGCCGATGGAAAGCCGGCGTATGCGGCGACAGACAAAGTGATCCTGGAGGGCATCGTGCTTCACAATCCCGGCGACATGCTGGACCCGACGCCTGACGATACGATTGCCGCGATGTACAACCTCGGTGCGCAGTGGCAGTTCTTCTTCCAGGGCGAAGGGGACGACCATGCAGGCACCGCGGTCTTCATGGGGCAACTCTATGGCAATATGCCCTGGGTCGATACCGGCAGCTACTCGAACGGCGAGTGGATCTCGGAAATGACGCGTCTGAACGCCGGCCAGTTCAGCCCGGGCGATCGCGTCCGCGTCACAGGGTACTTCCTGCCGTACAAGGGCAAGTGCAATGTGAACGAGCAGCACAACAAGAACGCCGACCATGACTTCACGATCGAGTTGCTCGAACGAGGCGTCGGGCTTCCGAAGCCGGAGGTCGTTTCGCTCAGCGAGTTGAAGGATGACCTGGACCAGTTCGTGTTCGACTCCGAGCGTCTGGTAGGGGGCGAGTACTACCAGGGCCGGCTGGTCAAGATCGAGGACGTCAATGTTGTGGACCCCAACGCCTGGGGGCCCGGTGGCACGCTGACGATCACCGACGGGATCAGAACGTTTCCGGTCAAGCTGGGACGCGGCAGCGGGATCTACGCCGGCTCGTTCAATCTGAGTCAGCCGTGCGATGTCATCGGAATCATGAATCAGGAGAGCGCCGCTTTGACGGGCGACTATGAATTGTACGTGGTCAATTACGACGGCAATGGGCAGGTCTTGGCTACCTACGAACATCGGATGGCCGATCAGACCGTCGTCGTCGATCCCAACGAGTAGGCATCGGACATAGGGATGATTCGGGCAGCGACGGCGATCTACCCCAAGGAGCGGAAGTCGCCGTCTCGCTGTCCGACATAGGTGTTTCGGGAGACGCAATCGTGGCACGGGCCTTTTCGATGATCGAGTTGCTGGTCGTCACGGCGATCATCTCGCTGGCACTCGGCATTCTCCTGCCGGTGACCGGGCGGGCCCGAACGCAGGCGAAAGTGCTCGTGGTCAACGCGGAATTGAAAGACATTGGCCTGGCTCTGGAGGCGTATTCGCTCGACCACGAGGGCAAATATCCGCCCACGCGCGTCGATTGCCAGTTGGGCGACCACTTCTATCAGCTTCCCGTAGAGTTGGTGGAATGCAGGTACCTGCCTGCTCCCCCGGCGGGTTCCGACATGGCGGTCGGAGTCGAAGATCGCTTCAATCGCGGATACACCTACAAGTACCGTTCGGTCGGCACGCTGGTCTACAACAGGACCGTCACGGTCGAAGAAGGGGCCTATCTCTGGGTGCCCGAGGGGTTCCCGGACAACGAGCAGGGCGAGGGCCAGACCTACAGCAATCTCAAGGATTCGCCTGTGAGCTGGGTTCTGTACAGCCAGGGGCCCCGATTCGATCTGGCCGCGATGAAGGAACAGTGCTATCCCGTGCCTCGCAACACCTGGTTCGACCCGGGGACGAACCAGGGTGTCATCGTGCGAATGAGGCTCAAGAACGGCCGTCAGGTCGGTTCGTTCGAGGAGTGAGTGCGTTATGAGAGCGGCGGTCGGCTTGCTGGTTTCGCTCGGTTTCCTGTGCCTGCTCGGGTCGGGCTGCGACGAGGTCGCGGCCTCTGCGGATAGTGTCTGCTCGCTGGCCGTCACGAACTCCTACCTGGAGTGTGCCGTGCGCGATGTGTCGGGCGCAGGCATCGCCATCCTGTGCCTGGCGCCGCCCGGCATGTGCCCAGGGCATTTCGACATTTCGCCCGCCCAGGTCCGGCAGTTGAAGAGCTGCACCATGCTGTTGCGGTTCGACTTTCAGCAGGGGATCGAGGACCGCCTGGCGAGATTGCTGGAAAGGGGATTGAACGTGCAGCAGGTTCAGCCGGCCGAGGGGTTGTGCGTGCCGGATACGTACCTCGCAGTCTGTCGGCAGGTCTGCCAGGCTCTTTCTCAGGCGCATCCCGAGAAAGCGGGCGAGTACGAGGCTCATCTGGCGGCCATCGAGTCGCGGCTGGCCGCTCTCGCGTCTCAATTGCGAGTTTCTCTCGACCAGTCCGTTGTCGCGGGGGCCGCGGTGCTGTGCTCGAATCACCAGGCCCAATTCGCCCGGTGGCTGGGTCTCGACCCGATTGCCACCTTCGTCGGCAGCGACACGGAGACCGTCGCAAACATCGATCATTGCCTCAAGAAGGCCGCCGGCAGGGAGGTGCGATTCGTGATCGCCAATCGGCAGGAGGGGGCCGCTCTGGCGCAGGCCCTTGCCGACCGGTGTGGAGCCAAGGCCGTCGTGTTCGGCAACTTCCCGGAGATTTGCGAACGGGGCTCGGGTTTCGACCGGCTCTTGCAGGACAACGTCAGGCTCCTGTGCGAGGCAGCCGCAAAATGATCGATGGCTCGTTGATGCTCTCGAATGTCTGCGTTCGCAGTCCCGGCCGGACCATTTTGCAGATCGACCGTCTGCGCGTTCCCGCCGGCGACTTCGTCGGCATCGTCGGGACCAACGGAGCAGGCAAGACGACCCTGCTGAAGGTCTGTGCCGGCCTGATCCGCCCGGACCGCGGCGAGGTGTTGCTCGATGGCCGCGACCTCGTACGTCTGGGTGGCTGGCGCAAATGCGCGCTTCGCAAGCATATCGGGTACATCCCCCAATCGGCCGAGTACAACGCGGAGCTTCCCTTCACCGTGCGGGAAGTCGTGGCGATGGGACGAACCAGCCTGCGTCCTCTGCTGGCCCGCCTGAACGCGCAGGACTACGAGATCGTCGATCGCTGGATCGACGTCCTGGGACTCGGCGCCCGCCGCAATCAGACCTTTCGGAGTCTCTCCGGCGGCGAACAGCAGAAAGTCCTTATCGCTCGCGCCATGGCTCAGGATCCGCGAATCCTCATGCTGGACGAGCCCTGCGCCAGCCTCGATTTTCATTGGAGGTACGAGATCTCCGAAATTGTGGAGCGGCTCCACCGGGAAACGCAGATGACCGTCCTCATGGTCTCGCACGATACGAGCGTGCTGCCTGCGACGTGCAGGCGGGTCGTCCTGCTGGCGGATGGAAACCTCCTCGGCGATGGGGACGCGGATGCGATTCTGACGCCCGAGTTGCTTCGCCGGGCCTATCGCGGCGATCTCGCGGTCGTCCGGGTGGGCGGACGGCGGCACATCGTGAACGCGGAGGATCTTCAGATGAGCGGGGGGGCGTGATGGACCCGTTCTTCTATCTCATCCTTGTCGCCGGCGTGATCGCAGGGGCCAGTTGCAGTCTGCTCGGGGTCTACATCGTGGGTCTGCGGCTGCCGTTCGTCGGGATCTTCGTCTCGCACACCGCCATGGCAGGGACCGTCTTTTCGTATCTCCTGGGTCTGAATCCCGTCGCAGCGGCCACCGCGATCTCGGCCCTGGCCGCGACAAGCCTGGCCGCGATTCGACCGGGCAGGACTCGCATCGATCCCAATGTCGCGATGGCAATCCTGTTTTCCCTCACGCTCGGCCTGACGTTTCTCGGGATCGGCCTGACGCAGGGGGCCCGCTCGGAGATCCTCGGCCTGCTCTGGGGCAGCATTCTGTTCGTTCGACGGGAGAACGTCGTCGTTATCGCGGTCGCCGGGGCGGCGCTGGCTCTCTTTGCGATGCTCTTCAACAAGGAGTTGAAGGCGCTGTTGTTCAGCCGGAGCATTGCATCGGCGACCGGCATTCACGAGACGTTTGTCTACGCGCTGTTCCTGGCTCTCTGCGGCGTCATCCTGGCGGTCAATCTGCCTCTGATCGGCGGGTTGATGATCTTCAGCCTCATCACGAATCCCGCCGCCGCTGCATATCAGCTCTGCCGGGGTCACCGGGCCATCGTCGCGACCTCGATGGCGTTCGGCGTCCTCAGCGCCGTCGGCGGCTTCCTGGTCTCGTACTGGCTCAACCTGCCAACCGGCGCGTGCATCGTCCTCGCCAGTACGATCCTGTACGCCTTGGCCGCCGGCTGCAGGGCCTTCAGCGCCCGCACGGACTGAGTCGGGTTGCCTGGCATCCCGGTCAGATAATTCACATCTGCAAATCGCGAATTCCCTTGTGATCCGGATGGGTGAATCGTAGAATCCTCACGTGACATTGTCCTGCATTCGGAGATGAGCGTATGCTGGCGAGATTACACAGTGTGACCCTCGAAGGGATCGAGGGCGTGATCTGCGAGGTGGAGGTGGACGTCGCGCGAGGCGGCCTGGAGAAGTCCATCATCGTCGGCCTGCCCGATGCTGCGGTCAAGGAGAGCCTCGAGCGCGTACACAGCGCGATCGTCAACTGCGGCTACCGCTATCCCAAGACTCAATCGCTCATCAACCTCGCGCCGGCGGATATCAAGAAAGCAGGCCCGGCGTTCGATCTGCCCATCGCGCTGGGCATGCTCGCGGGAGAGGGCGTCGTGGCGGGGGCCTCTCTGAAGGAATACGTCATCGTGGGCGAGCTGGCCCTCGACGGTCGGGTCCGACCGGTTAACGGTGTCCTCAGCATGGCCATGACCGCGGCGGCCAGCGGCTTCTCCCGGATGATTGTGCCCCTGGAGAATGCCCGTGAGGCGGCGGTTGTCCAGGAGGTCGAGGTCTACGGCGTCGGCTCGCTCTCCCAGGCGGTGGAGTTCCTCGCGGGGCAACTGATGCTCGATACGACGGTGACCAGCGTCGAAGAGCTGTTCGCGGTGGCGTCCCGCTACGACGTCGATTTCGGCGACGTCAAAGGCCAGGAGAGCGTCAAACGCGCCTTGACCATCGCGGCGGCCGGCGCGCATAACATCATGATGATCGGGCCGCCTGGAGCGGGAAAGACCATGTTGGCGCAACGCCTGGCGACGATCCTTCCGGCCCTGAGCTTGGAGGAGTCGCTCGAAACCACGCGGATCTACTCGGCGGTCGGGCTCCTGAAGAAGGATCAGGCATTGCTGGCCACGCGCCCCGTGCGGGCGCCGCATCATTCGGCCAGCGGCCCGGCCCTCATCGGCGGCGGGTCCGCCCCTCACCCGGGCGAGCTGTCCCTCGCTCACTACGGCATTCTCTTCTTGGATGAGTTCGTCGAGTTCCCGCGGCACGTGCTCGAAATGATCCGTCAGCCGCTGGAGGACGGCTTTGTGATCGTCTCGCGGGCGAAGAAGACAATTCAGTTCCCGGCCCAGTTCATGCTCGTGGCCGCGATGAACCCCTGTCCCTGTGGGTACTTTGGGAGCAATCTGCGAAGCTGCAAGTGCTCGCCGGGCCAGATCGCCCGCTACATGGCGAAGGTCTCCGGCCCGCTCGTGGATCGGATCGACATCCACATCGATGTGCCGGCGGTCGCGTTCAACAAGCTGCGTTCCAAGGCCCAACAGATCGACTCTGAGAGTTTGCGGGCCGCGGTCATGGCGGCCCGCGCTCGGCAGACCCGTCGGTTCGGGGACGGCAAAGCCCTGACCAACGCCCACATGAGCCACCGGCAACTGGAGCAGTTCTGCAGGATCGACGCGGCCGGTGAGATGATGCTTAAAGAGGCGATGATGGAACTCGGGCTCAGCGCCCGGGCCCACGACAAGATCTGCAAGGTGGCCCGCACCATCGCAGACCTTGAAGGCAGCGACGACATCCGCGGTGAACATGTGGCCGAGGCGATCAGTTATCGGAAGCTCGACAGGAAGCTGTGACCCACAGCGACAACAGGGTCCGCCGCCCCTGGTTTAAGGATGGCAGAACCACGGTAAAACCCTGGAATCCCATGACCAATCTGCTATCCAGTGGGTGGGCCGGGGGTTTTTATGGTCCCTCGACCTTCAGGAAGAAACTTCCGTTTTTTCTCAATGCCGGTCCTCTGCCTGTCGATAATACGCATGTCACATGAGCACTTGATGAATCAACAGGAGATTGATATGGGTATTCAGAACTGGTCCGAAGACATCATTCTCGTAGATCTGCCGGCCGAGCCTGAGATGGGCGAAGAGCTCAAGACGGTCACCCAGATGGCTCGCGACCGTGGCGACTGCGAGGTCGTGGTTGATTTTTCTAAGGTGGACATCGTTACTTCGTCGAGCCTCTCCAAGCTGCTGAGACTGAAGAAGTTGATGAGCGACTGCGGCCACAGACTGGTCTTCTGCAACGTCGCGCCGGCCACCAAAGGGATTTTTACCGTGACGGGTCTTGACGGCATCTTCGAAATCGTAGACGATAAGTTCGTTGCTCTGGCCAGTCTCCAGATGGTCGGATAGGGACGGGCGTGGTCGCCCTCCGAGATGGATTGACGGGATCTGCGGGTGGACTGGATGAAAGCCGCCCGCAGCCGGGAAGACAGACCCCCAAGAGATTGCCTTCTGGCGGAGCGAATCACGAAGATCGCTTAGCGGAGCGGCGTTCGTGATCTGCTCGCAAGGTATTGGCGGCATCCCGGCGTGATCTGCGCTTGCTTTTTTGCGCGGGTCCGAGGTATACGAAGAACCAATGGACCAGGACACTCTGCATCGGATCGAGCAGATTCTCGGGTATCAGTTCACAGACCAGGCCATCTTGGCCAAGGCTTTCACGCATTCTTCCTCCGTGGACAGTCGCCTGGACAGCAACGAGCGGCTGGAGTTCCTGGGCGACGCGATCCTCGGGATCGTGATCTGCCAGAAGCTCTTCGAGATGTTCCTTGAGTATCCGGAAGGCGAGCTGACGAAGATGAAGAGCATGCTCGTCTCGCGTGGGACTTGCGCCCAAGTGGCGCGTCGGCTTGGCCTGCCCAAGTTCCTGATCGTCGGCAAGGGGATGGCGTCGCACAAATCGTTCCCCACTTCGCTGGCGGCGGGCCTTCTGGAGGCTGTGATCGCGGCTGTCTACATCGATTGTGGTTTCGACGCCGCGAGGGATTTCATCCTGAACAACTTCGCCACGTTCCTCGACCAGATCGATTCCGAAGAGGCTCACGGCAACTACAAATCTCTCCTGCAACAACACGCCCAAGAGCGGTTCAGCGCGGCGCCGGTCTATGTGCTCCTGGATGAGAAGGGGCCCGACCACAACAAATGCTTCGAATCCGAGGTCGTCATCGACCAGCGGCACTTCCCGAGCGCCTGGGGGGCAAACAAGAAAGAGGCCGAGCAGAAAGCGGCATTCAACGCCCTCGTGGAGTTAGGGATCGTCCACGATGCAGCCGTGCACGAAGGGACTTAAAAGGCCGAACTGTCCAGCCAGCCCGGGAGCTGTCCGGTGACCACCCACGCAACGCCGTACAGAATGATCGCGGCTACCACGATGAACGCGATGATCGATCCAAACAGGGCCGCTGTTTCCCTGGTAAAGGACCGCAGCCTGATGCTGTGGACTTTCGTGGCCTTGTAGACGATGGAGATCGTCGCCACCAGCGGCAGCAGCCAGAGCATCGAGGCCGGCGTTGTGCCGATCTGCATTGGCTTAGTGAACGTGGCCAGCACGGATAAAGCGAAGAGTGTCATCTCAGGCGTACGCTCCCCCCACGACTCGTTGATGCGCCACATAGATGGCGTTGACGATGCACAACAGGTTGAGCAGACCCGCGACGCTCGTGTAGATCTGCCCGATTTCACTGGCCCGGCCGAAAACGAGATACGCCTTCGCCATGGCCTGGCCGGCGGCTTCGCGATCGATTCTCGCCTGGCTTCGAGCTTCCGCCTGGGCCGCATGGTAGGTGGTCGCCACGTGATTGCCCAGAAGCAGCACCGTGGGCGAAGTCATTACCTGGGCCGCATACCACGGCTTGGCGTTGATCGGATCGATCACCCCGATCGATCCGACATACAGGCCGGCCAGGAATGTCAACAGGATGGCCACGAGGATGACGACGGCCCGCCTTTTCTCGTTGAGCAGGTAGTGACCCGCCCCGGGCACCAGCCACGCTATCGCCCCGACTGTGATCAGGTACAGAGCGTGATTCTCCTTCCATGACTGTGCCATCACGACGTGCCCTTCGACTCCTTTTGGGTGCCTTTGTCCGTCGGCTGATCGGCGAACCGGAAGTTCATGCGTTTCAGGATGTTCGCGGGGTTCAGATGCACCGCCGCGAGGCTCTGGGTCTGGCTGTATTCCTCACGTCCGACCGCCATGCCCTTCATCTTTGCGAACTGTTCCTGATAGAGCGGACGCGGGGTTACGCTCTTGACGATATAGCAACTGAGGCCTGGTTTGAACTCCAGGATCTGGGGCGTCTTCGGTTTCTCGTCGCCTGTCGGCAACAGCGAGAAGAGGCTTTCCACGAACAGGTTCTCTACGCCTGCCTCATTCAGATAGGCGGCGGCCGAGGGGCTGTTGGACAACTGTGCCGCCAACATTTCGAGGTCCGCACGCGCGATACGCTGTGTGCTCATGCGGCGATCCAGCTTGAACACGTTGGGGTCGTTCGGATCGGCCTTCGCCTGAGCGCCATACTGCGTGTTGAACTGGTTGACGGTCTTGTCCCAGCCGTCCTGGGTCGCCAGGGCGAGGAACTCCTCCGCCTTGGCTCGCGTCACGTCCCAGGCCGCGAGGGCCCGGAGATCCTCGATCACCTGATCCTTGACCGCGAAGGTCTTGGCAGGCGGTTCGGTTGTCTTGTCGAGATCGAGGGTCTGAATGCTGTAGCGGAGATCCAGACTTGCGGGCGCTGCGTCCGGCTCGGCTGCGACGACCCTTGCGATCAGCATGATCTGACTGGACAGGTCCGTAGCCGATTCCGCCATCGGGTCCTTAGCGGGGCCAATGCTCAGGTATGTCTGTGCCTGAGGCATTGAGAACAGGATTGTCGCCTCGTCACCGAACTCCGCGACGGAGAAGGCCGCCTGGCTCAGAGGAATCGGGTTGCGGCCGTAGCTGCTCAAATACATGCGTCTGAGAGACGAGTCGCCTCGGATGTCGGCCACGCTGAGCAGTCCCGTGCGTCCGTTGTGGAGCGGCACGCTGTACTTGACGCTGAGATTCTGGGCGATCGTGCCGTAATCATGGTCCGGCTGAGAGGCTCGCTGCCTTCGGAGCTCTGCCGTCGGTTCGTTTCCATCTTCGCCCGCCGCGCTGACCCCTGCATCGGCCAGACTCCTGGCATCCTGGAGGATCTGCTCGGCCTTTGTCAGGATCCTCTGCCGCTTCAACTGGTTCAGAATGTCCTCGACCACCTCGACGTAGCTCTTGACCTTATCCACTTGCGGGGAGTTCGGGTCGTTCGGATCGGCCGGGACCTTCTCGGTGAACTGTGTGGCGCGGTTCTGCTGATAGTATTGCTCCGCGTCCTCCGGAGTCGGTTGTTTGATGATGGCGGCGACATCCGCCAGCTTCACCGCCATGTAGTCGAGCTGCACCCGCTTGGGCAGGCGGTAGCCGAAGCCGAAGGGATTCGCGTCGTTCACGTCGCCGGGGAAGCTCGCCTTGTGCTTGTTGAACTGCTGGAGCATTGCTTCTTCGGACGGCGTCTGCTGTTTGTCGGCGAAGAACGAGGCTTTGAACTGCACGTACTCGACGTCCAGCGTCTCGCTCTCGTTGCGGGCCATGTGCCGGATCTGGGAGGTTGTGATGTTCTCCATCGAGGACATCACCTGGGCGTATTGGAGGACGCCCAGCAGCTTGCCATAGGTGGCGAGAATCCTGTCTTCCGGCAACGAGCTCTGGGAGATCCAGGCCTTCATCATCTGGGGATAGGTCACGTTGCCGAACAACTGCGGGACGATCCGTCCCAGAAGCTGGCCCACTTCCTCATTCGGCACCTGAATACCTGCCGATTGGGCCTCCTTGCACAGGAGGATCCAATAGAAAACACTCGGGACCTCGCGGTCCTTGAGTATGTTGTTGAGTTGCCTGTCGCTGATGCGGTACTGATTCCTCTGAATCGCCTGCCTCGCGGCCTCGATCATGCCGGCCGAGTCCCGGCTCTGCGGGAACAGCAGCTCGCACAGCAGCAGGCCGCGGACGTCCTGGTTCTGCAGCAGGGCGACCGCGCCCATGTTCTCCAGGAGCTGGAGTTCCGCGTCCGCCGTCATGCGGTCGGCATGCGAGATCTTCTGCTTGTGCCCGTAGTAGGCGGCCGCCGCGTTGATGCCACCGGTGCCGCGCATCAGGTAGCTGAACGAGGACCCGCCGATAAAGGCGACCATCAGGACGATGACCACGACGGCCATCAGTTTCGTGTTGTTCTTCCGCATCCACTTCATCATGCTCATACGGGTTCCACTACCTATTCTCGATTCATGATTTGTGATTTGCTGTTTACCACTGGTCCTGCGCCGTCTACAATCCACAGGGCACGGGCCGTCCGGACGCTCCGGGCGACGGAAAACATATATCTTAAACGGGTAATAGCGAATTGTAAATGAGAAATCACAAATCCATAGAGGCCTTCGAACGGGCCTGCCGGTACATGCCGGGTGGCGTGAATTCCCCTGTCCGGGCCTTCGGCGGCGTGGACCTCAAGCCGCTGTTCATTGCCCGGGGGGCCGGCTCGAGGGTCTTCGACGTCGACGGAAACGAGTATATCGACTATGTCGGGTCCTGGGGCCCGATGATTCTCGGACATACGCATCCGGCGGTCGTCGCGGCCATCGAGGAGGCGGTTCGGAAGGGGACCTCCTTCGGCGCGCCCACCCTGGCGGAGACGGAACTGGCCCAGAGGATCGTCCAGGCCTTCGGCTCCATCGAGAAACTGCGTCTGTTGAGCAGCGGAACGGAGGCGGTTATGACCGCCATCCGGCTGGCCCGAGCCTATACCGGCCGGGATGTGATCGTGAAGATGGCCGGTTGCTACCACGGACACAGCGATTCGCTCCTGGTCGTCGCAGGCTCCGGTCTGGCCGAGCGGGGGACCGCCGCCAGTCCCGGCGTGCCCGAGACGCTTGCGGCGTTGACTGTCGTCGTGCCGTACAACGACATTGAGACGCTCGCGCAGGTCTTTCGCAGGCAGGCGGGCGACATCGCCGCGGTGCTCGTCGAGCCCGTCGCGGCCAACATGGGGGTCGTCCCGCCCGAGCCCGGCTACCTTGAAGGGCTGCGCCGTCTGTGCGACGAGAACGGCTCGCTGCTGATCTTTGACGAGGTCATCAGCGGTTTCCGCGTGGCCTACGGCGGCGCCCAGGAACGCTACGGCGTGCAGGCTGACCTCACCACCCTTGGCAAGATCGTCGGAGGCGGTCTGCCTCTGGCCGTCTGCGGCGGACGGGCCGAGATCATGGACCTGCTGGCCCCGCTCGGGCACGTCTACCAGGCAGGGACCCTCAGCGGCAATCCGCTGGCGACCGCGGCGGCCAACGCCACGCTGGACGCGCTGGCGGCCGACGGCGGACCGGCCAAGGCCTACGCGCAGCTCGAATCGACGGCAGCGAGCCTGGAGGCCGGCCTGGCTCAGGCGGCTGCCGACGCCGGCGTACCGATCACGATCAACCGGGTCGGCTCGATCCTGAGCTGCTTCTTCACGGCCAAGCCCGTGCGGAACTTCGACGAGATTCGCGCGACCGACGTCGCCGCGTTCAAGAAGTTCTTCGCGGCGATGCTCCAACGCGGCATCTACCTGGCGCCGAGCGCGTATGAGGCGATGTTCGTCTCGCTGGCGCACACGCAGCAGGACGTCGAGCGAACGGTCGAAGCCGCCCGCGAGAGCTTCCGTAGTTTGTAGTGACGCCGTAAGGCGTTTCTTCGTAGGTCGCCTCGGCGCGGCGCGCCGCTGCGCGTCGGGCCCGCACGACTCTCTTGGACGAGCGAGGACGCTCGCCCTACGCGGACACGCTTTGACGCGTGCTCGATTTGAGGTACTCTAATGACGATGAGAGTTTTCGGATTGATCGCAATTCTGAACCTTGGCTCCTTCTGTTGTGTGCAGGGCCAGGCGGGCAGGGACGTGCGCGACGTCGTGGGCGTCGTCCACGTCGCGGGACGCTATCACCTGACGGACCAGGATTTTCTCAACGAGGGCGCCGACCAGATCCTGGCCCTGGGCTCGCGCGTGATCAAGGTCTGGTTCTACGGTAAACGCCACGAGCACCCGGACGGCGTCTACCCCTACAATTCCCAGTGGCCGAAGGCTGATTCGCTTGTCGAAGGGGCGAAGACGCCGTACTACCAGGAGCTTTTCGACAAGCCCTTCACGACGTATATCCTGGTCGTCACCGCCCTGGGCCGCGACGATGGTTACTGGCGAAACGGAATCAGTGAGGAACAGAAGGCCGACGAGCAGCGGCAATTCTACGAGTTGGCCAAGTATCTGCTGACCCGCTACAAGGACACGGGCAAGACGTTTGTCCTCCAGCACTGGGAGGGTGACTGGATGGTCCGTGGCAACTTCGACGCCCAGGCCGCACCGACCGAACTGGCCCTCAAGAGCATGATCGAATGGCTCAACGCCCGCCAGGCCGGCGTGAATCAGGCCAGGCAGGAGGTCGGGCAGCAGGGGGTTCACGTCTACCATGCGACCGAGGTCAATCGCGTTGTCCAGTCGATGCGTCAGGACTTCCCGAACATGGTCCTGAGAGTCCTCCCGCACACGAATCTGGATCTCGTTTCGTACTCCGCCTGGGACTCGGCGACCGAGCATTATGCTGATCCGAACGTCTTGCGAGAGGCCCTCGATTTTATTGCGGTCCACACGCCGGACAGTCCCGACTTTGGCGACCGCAACGTCTACATCGGCGAGTTTGGCATGCCCGAGAGCGGCTATTCTCTCGACCAGATCCGCAGCGCAATCCCCAACGCGGTCCGGACCGGCTTGGACTGGGGCTGTCCCTACATCGTCTACTGGCAACTCTACTGCAACGAATTGAAGGACCCGAACGCCAAGCCGCCGGTCAAGAGCAACGACGCAGTCCGAGGCTTCTGGCTCCTCCGTCCCGATGGCACAAAATCTTGGCTCTGGAACTACTTCCACGACCTGCTTGCTTCCGTTCCGCCTGCCGTGAAATGAAAAAGCCCCCTGGCGAGCAGGGGGCTTGGGTGACTCGGAGTGGGTCCCGGATGGTTACGGCATCTTCGATGCGAAGTGGTACGTGCCGGAGCCGACTTCGAAGAGGGCGTTGCCGTCCTTCGTGCCGATCAGCCGGATGCCCTCGGCCTGCGTCGCGAGGTTGCGACCTTCCATGATGCTCGCTGCGTTGGAGGTGGGGACGTAGACTGTCGCGGTCGTGTTGGTCGGGATCGTGACGTCGAGCTTCAGCGTGTCGCCGTCCACTTTCCACGCCGTGGCGATCTTGCCCTGGATCGAGTCGTAGCTCGTTCTGGCCCAGGACAGGCGGCCGCCGATCTGAGGATGGATGACGATGTGCTTGTAGGCGGGTCCGTCGGTGTCGATGCCGCCGATGGTTCGGAACATCCACTCGCAGACCGCGCCGAACGAGTAGTGGGCGAAGGAGTTCATGCCGGGGTCCTGGAAGCCCTTTTCGGGGGTCCAGCCGTCCCAGCGCTCCCAGATGCTCGTGGCCCCGTGCTGGATCGAGAAGCCCCAGGACGGGAACGTCTCGTTGTGGAACAGGTGGTAGGCCACGTCGGCGGCGCCGATCGTGTTCAGGGTGGCCATGAGGTCCTTCGTGCCCACGAACCCGGTCGAGAGGTGCCAGTTGCGATCGCGGATGTCGTCCACGAGGTACTGGGCTACGATCTGGCGTTTCTCTTTGGGCAGCAGGTCGAAGGCCAGGGCCAGGACGTAGACCGTCTGCGTGTTGCCCTTGATCCGACCGTCGTCGGAGACGTAGGCCTTGTTGAACGCGGCGCGGATTTCGTCGAAGAGCTGCCGGTAGTTCTTGGCGTCTTCGTGCTTGCCGAGCACCTCGGCGGTCTGTGCGACGAGGTTCGTGCTGTGGGCGAAGTAGGCGGTCGAGAGGACGTCCTTGGGCGTGTCGGCGTTGATGCTCAGCCAGTCGCCATAGCCCTCGGCGGGCCGCAGCAACGTCCCGTTCGTCGTGCCTTTGCAGTACTCGATCCACTTCTGCATTGCGTCGTAGTGCTCAGCGAGGATTCGCTTGTCGCCGTAGACGAGATAGATCGTCCAGGGACAGATCACGCCGGCGTCGCCCCAGGCGGCCGTGCCGCCGCCCATCGCGACTATGCGAGGGGAGACATCGGAGAAGCCGCCGTTCGAGAGCTGGGCGTCTTCCACGTCCACCATCCACTTCGTGAAGAACGCCGAGACGTTCGTATTGAACGATGCCGTGCGGACGTAGATCTGGGCGTCGCCCATCCAGCCGAGCCGCTCGTCGCGCTGCGGACAATCGGTCGGAACCTCGATGAAGTTGGCCCGCTGCGTCTGGCAGATGTTGTGATAGAGCGTGTTGGCCATCGGGTCGGAGCAGGCGAAATGACCGACGACCGGGGTGGCCGAGGTCAGCTCGATGCCGGTAATCGTGTCGAGGCCGGGTTTGCCCGAGTAGCCTGTCACCTCCACGTACTGGAAGCCGTGGAAGGTGAAGCGGGGCTGCCAGACTTCCTTGCCGTCGCCTTTGCAGATGTACGTGTCGATGGCCCGGGCGCCGCGGAGGTTCGTCGTGTAGATCGTGCCGTCGGGGTTCAGCCGCTCGGCGAATCGCAGGATGATCTTCTCGCCTGCGTTCGCATCCTGGATCTTCAGGCGGGCGAAGCCTGCGAAGTTGGTCCCCATGTCGAAGATGTACGCGCCGTCGGGCATCTGCTTCATGCTCACCGGCTTGATTTCCTGGAACACGCGGACCAGGACGCTTGGATGGGATTCGATCTTGATGGCGATCTTCTCGGTGACATCGACGGGCTTCCACTCGCTGTCGTCGAAGTCCGGCGTGCTCCAGCCGGGCATCTCTTTGCGGGCGTCGTACGTCTCGCCCATGAGGAAGTCGCCTTCGAGGATCGGGCCGGTCGCGGCGACCCACGTCTTGTCCGTGAGGATGGTCTCGACGCTGCCGTCGGCGTACTCGATGCTCAGTTGCGCCGAAAACCGCGGGTTCTTGCCGTAGTGGTCGCGGAGGCGGCCCCAGCCGATGTGCCCGCTGTACCAGCCGTCGGCGAGGACGCCGCCGATGGCGTTGAAGCCTTTCTTCAGTTGGTTTGTGACGTCGAACGTGTTGTAGTAGACGCGCACGGCGTAGTCGGTCCAGCCGGGCGTGAAGTAAGTCTCGTCCGCCTTCTTGCCGTTGACGTACAGATCATAGTCGCCCAGAGCCGAGGCGTAGACCGTCGCCCGCTTGACGGGCTTGTCCACGCTGAATTCCTTTCGCAGGAACTGTGCCGGCGGCAGGAACAGTTCGGCCGGTCCCACGCTGATCTCGCCCCAGGGCGAGATGCCATAAGCGCCGAGCGTCTCGGCGTTGCGCCAGCCCTCGGAGTTGAACTCGACGCCCATCCAGCCGGTCGCCGCTACGTCCGAAGTGCGCCACTGGTCGTTTGTGACGATGGTGATGGGATCGCCGTCCTTGAAACGAAGCATGACGATGGCCAGCAGGCCCGCAGGATTTGCGGCGTCGCCCACGTTCTTCGCTTCGATGGCGATTGCGTTGGCGCCGATGCGCACGTTCTTGGTCAGGTCGGCGGGCACCGCCTCTTTGAAGCTGCCGCCGGTGCAGATCTGCTGGCCGTTCAGGAACATGGTGAAACCGTTGTCTGCGGAGACGGCGCAGGTCGCGGAGACCAGCTCGCGGTCTTCGGGGACCGTGAATTCCCTGCGGAAGTACCGCGTCGCGGCCGGAGCGGCGTTCCGGGCGTTCTCGCCCGCCTGCCAGATCCAGGAAGCGGAGGCCAGATCCAGCCTCTTTGCGGGAGAGCCGATCTCGCGGGAGGCGTCAAACCCGATCCAGTTGGCCTCCCAGGCGTCCGGGCCCAGCAGGCCCATCGTCCAGAACGCCGCCTTGCTCCAGGAGGAGGGCTTGCCGTCTTTGTCCCAGGCCCGCACCTTCCAGCAACATCGCATCTGCGACTCGAGCGGCCTGCCGGTGTAGGCGATCTGGATGGATTGGTCCGAGGCGACTTTGCCGCTGTCCCACAGGTCGCCGGTGTCCTTGGCGAGCAGCTTCGGATCGCTCGCGACCAGGATTTGATAGGCGGTCTGCGTCTGGCCTCGTTGGCCGGATTCGAGCGTCCAGCTCAGCCGGGGCTGGACGACGTCGATCCCCTGCGGATTGGCCAGGTACTCGCACCGCAGGTCCTGGGGTACGAGACCGCCTCCGAACGGGCTCGCGTGGACGCCGGCTGTGGCCAGCCATCCCACGCAGGCCGTCACGATGATTGTTCTGATGATTGGACGATCCGTTTTCATTTCTCTTGACCTCCTACTGAGAATTTCGATACAGCCACCGATCCGTGGCTGGCATGCCTACTATCTCCTTGCCATCCGCCTGGCGAGGACGAAACGCCCGTGTCATTCTTGTCCGTCGACTTGGGACGGCGGACCCGCTTTCTCCGGCGAGCCGCCGTAGATGAATCGCATCTGCCCGACGTTTGGCACCCATCGCAGCGAAATGATCCCGTGCAGCAGGCGGAATATCCCATTGTGATCGCTGTTGGCGATCAAAGCATTCTTGAGTCGCTCGGGCCAGGGGAACTCGAAGCCGCTGGGCCAGTAGACGAACAGCGCCTTGCCCACCATGTAGTAGCGGGGCACGACGCCTGCCCTTGGCGGTTCCCAGCCCCGACTGGCGACTGCAGGCCGGCCCCACCATCGTCCGTCCTCGCTGTTCGGGCTGTTGTCGCCCAGGACGAAGAATTCATCCTGGCCGAGTTCGAACGGCGAATCCTCGACCGCCCGGATGGGCCGGGCGCCTTCCCGACCTGTGTAATGGACGTCGCGGAACAGGGCGATATGGGAGAGCGTCAGCTTCCCGGAGCCGAAGATTTCTGCGCGAGGCGACAATTGGGAACCCGTCTCCATCGCGTCCGGGGATCGCCCGAGATCGAAGGACAGCGAGTTGCCGTCGAAGTCGAAGAGGAGCTGATGGTCCACGTTGGCGAACTTGACCAGCGTATAGGCGTTCGGGACCGGCGGGGAAGACACCTCTTTGCGAGCCAGGATGGTCTCCTGGCCGTTGCTGACCTTGGCCAGAGCCATGAAACCGGTCAAGTCCACCCAGGCCTTGTAGTCGATGCCGTTCTTGCTCAACGTGATGCCGATCTGTCCTTCGGAACTGGTCGGATTCACGTAGAACCGGAACATCAGATCGCTGGCGACCGGCACGCGTTTATTCGTGTAGAGATCGTCGTAGGCGTAGGTCGCGGCGAAGTCGTTGGCCGACGGGGCGCCGTATCGCAGCACGCGGGTCTCGCCGGGCGGGCAAACCAATAGCAACTGGGTGGGATTCTCCTCGCTGATTCGCCACGCCGAGCCGTCCAGGTTGAAGGGGGGCTCCCAGCAATGCTCGTTGAAAGCCGGCTGATTCGGATTGACGGGCCGGTAATCGTTGTCGTAGATCGGCATCCACAGCTCTTTTTGCACCTGCGGGGGCTTGCGGGCAACGAGGCCGTCGATGTAGATGTCGCCGTCGATGATCTCGATGGTCTCTCCCGGCAGTCCGATCAGACGTTTGATGTAATTCTCCGATGGGTTGATCGGGTTCCTGAAAACAACGACGTCCCAGCGCCGGGGTTCCTGGAACTGGTAGATGCACTTGAGGACGAGGATTCGGTCGCCGTTGGCGACCGGGAATTTGTCCGTGGTTTCCGTGCTGTATCCGCAGCTTGGGCAGTAGGTCCTCTGGTAGATCGCCACGTCGCCGGGCGGGATCGTATCCTCGGGCAAGCCGTAGTTGCTGGGCACGAACCCGTAGTCGTATCGATATCCGCACTGTGGGCATCGGAGTCGGAAATGTGCGCCCTTGAGCGTGTCGGCCATGCTGCCTGTTGGGATTCGGAATGCTTCCATGACGAAGGCCCGAAAGACGAATGCCAGGATGAACGCTGTGATCAGCCATTCGAAGGTGTTGGCGATTTCCGCCGCCCGGTCCTTCTTCCGCACGACGGGTTTCTTCCTGTCGGCCTTGTCCGCTCGATTCTCAGCCATGCACTGTGATCCTGTCCTCAGGAGGACTGTCTGCCCGTTGTCCGGGGGCGTCGAAGGGCTCCCATCGGTTGCCGTCCTCGGCAAAACGCACGCCCGGCACACAGAATGATAAGGTCGTCATTATGCCGCGGACGATGGCAGCGGTCAACCGTGGAAAAAATTTGGCCGAAAGTACTTGCCGCTTCGAAGTCTTTCCTGTATAGTGATTTACAGAAGTTCATCCTTACTATTCCGGTGGCATTGCATCCGGCTGTTGCGGGATTGCACCGCGGGCCAAGTGCTGAGAAAGCATATGTCGGCATGGCTCTTTTCTTTTAGTGAGGTAACCTATGGCGACAGTCACAAAGAAAGAACTCATCGACCGCATCGCAGAACGCACGCAGGCCAAGCGGGTCTCTGTGAAGCGCATCGTTCAGGCTTTCCTGGATGAGATCGTGAATGAGCTATGTCTCGATAATCGTTTGGAATTCAGGGATTTCGGGGTGTTTGAGACGCGGACGCGAGCCTCGCGGACGGCGCAGAATCCAAAGACACTCGAGCGTGTGGAGGTTCCGACGAAGCGCACTGTGAAATTCAAGATGGGCCGACTCATGAGGGAACACCTCATCGCCTCTTCTCGGGCGTCGGCGCAGGCCAAACCGGGGGTATGAGGTGGCCAGAGTCCTTTCCGTCAAGGGATGATGCCGGCGGAAAGGGCGCGTTTTCGAGTGGGTCGTCCAAAGGAGCCTCATAGATTATGTTGGAAGGAACAGTCAAGTGGTTCAATCCCCGCAAGGGGTACGGATTCATCGGAACCAACGATGGCCGTGACGTGTTCGTCCACTATTCCAGTATCGCGGGAGACGGGTTCAAAACGTTGGGCGAGGGGGATGCTGTGCAGTTCGACATTGCCGAGGGGGAGAAAGGGCTGCGAGCCACGAACGTGGTGCCGAAGTGCCCCCCGGACAAGCAAGCTGCGCCGTAGCGCAAGGATGCGTGGGAGGAAGCGGTGATGCATTCCCTCCCCGTTCGAGCCTGTGCGATCGATGGTTTCTTGCGCCGGTGGGCCATGCTGAGCCGGACCGCGAAATTTCTTCCTTGCAGTCAGTGCGCAAAATGCGTATAATCTCGGACGGCAAGGGAACATTATGGTCGACGGTACGTTTCAATCCGGGCTTGACTGTAGCGTCCTGGTGCTTAACAAGCACTATATGGCCATCCGTATTGTCGGTGCGAGGCGGGCATTCTCCCTGTTATGCCGCGAGCTGGCGGAAGTTGTCTCCCTTGAGGAAGACACCTACACCAATTACGACTTCAAAAGCTGGATCGAAGTCAGCCAGTTGCGTCACCAGTTTGAGCCCGACGCCTACGACTGGGTTTCGACGGTGAGCCTGTACGTCGCTGTGCCGCGGATCATCCGCCTGCTGTTCTACGATCGGCTGCCCCGCACCGACGTCAAATTCAACCGTCGCAACATCTTCGCCCGCGACAAGAACCATTGCCAGTATTGCGGCAAACGTTTCCCGACGACGGAGTTGTCGCTCGATCACGTAATCCCCCGCATGCTGGGAGGCAAGGCGACCTGGGAGAACATCGTCTGCGCCTGCACGAGCTGCAACGTGAAGAAGGGCGGCCGGACCCCCAAGCAGGCCGGCATGGTCCTGATCCAGAAGCCCGTCAAGCCCAGGCACAGCCCCTTGCTCCACATCCATCTGGGCCATCAGCGGTATCGTTCGTGGAAGCAATTCCTCGACCACGCCTACTGGTCTGTCGAGCTGAAATAGCCGCTTGGACGGTACGCATCGTCTATCTGATTTCGATGCGACCGCAATTCTGTCACCTCTGAACCACGGTCGGACTCTATGATAGCGGGATCATCATAGTGATGGAGATGCAGATGAGTGAACTGACCGGTGAGAACGAGTTGTTGCGGGCAAGCCTGGCGGGAAACAGGGAGGCCTTTGGCGCAATCGTCGAGCGATACCAATCGTTGGTTTGCGCCATTACCTACAGCGCCACCGGCGACATAGGCAGGAGTGAAGAATTGGCGCAGGAAACCTTCGTCCGGGCCTGGCGGAACTTGTCGCAACTGGAAGACGCCGCGAAGTTCCGGGCGTGGCTGTACACGATTGCCAGGAACCTGGCCAACGCCTCCATCCGAAAACGGTCGAAAGACGTGGTCGATACGGCCGAGCGATTGCAGGAGACCGAAGGCGTTGCGGCTGCCTCGCCGGACCCGAGCCAGACTGCGATGGACAAGGAACACCGGGAAATGGTCTGGTTGGCGGTCCGGCAGATCCCACTGAAGTACCGCGAGCCGCTGGTGCTCTTTTATCGCAGGCAGCAGTCGGTCAGCGAGGTTGCCGCTGACCTCAGCCTGTCCGAGCCGGTCGTTCGTCAGAGGCTCCACCGGGGCAGACAACTCCTCAAGGCCCAGGTCGCCTCGCTTGTGGAAGATGTCCTCGGTCGCTCGGGACCGAGCAAGGCCTTTGCCATCGCCGTCGTCGCCGCGCTGCCCGCGATAGCGACGCCAACTGCCGGCGCTGCTGTTGCCGGCATCGCCGCCGGAGGGACCCCCGCGGCCAAGACAGTCGTGGCCGCAGGCTTGAGCGGCGCGATCCTCGGCCCAATCCTCGGTCTGCTCGGCGGCGTCCTTGGTTCCTGGTGCAGCATCAGAAATACCAACTCGCCTCGTGAGCGCGGGTTCATGATTCGAATGACGGCTTTCGTGTGGCTGTTGCTGTTCGTGTTGCTCGGTGTTCCGCTGACGCTGATTCTGTCTGGACTCATTCCCAAGTGGGCCTGTTTGCCGTGTTTTGCTGTGTTCTTCACCCTCCTGGTGCCTCTGATTCTCTGGGGCAATGCCCGTCAACGGCGGATCCAGATCGAGGACGGCACCTGCCGCTATCCTAAACGCCGGCCGGCCCGCATCACCCGACGGGGGCTCTACGCGAGCTTCGCAGGAAGCATCTTCGGCGGGACCCTGTGGCTGGTGATCCTGGCGTGGATCGCGAAGGACTGGGTGCCCATCGCCGTGATCCTTGGCTGCGACGTCCTCCTGTTGTTCGCTGCGACGGCAACTGCTTGGCGCAACCCGAAGGCGTATTGGTCCACGGCCCTCTGGATAGTCGGTATCCTCATGGCTGTGACATTGGGCGTTGTCAATCTCCGCTGGACCGCATGGATGCGTGCCTACAGGCAGTCCGCTGTCTACGATCCGGTGAACGATGTCAGCCTGACGACCATCAACCTGATTGTTCTCGCTGTCTTCGTCGGTCTCCTCGCTCTTTTCGCGGCAAGATCCGTCTTTCGCAGGGACGGAACACCCTGTGACGACATGTAGCTGTCGATTACTCGTTGGCGGGCTCATTTCCACGATCGCAGGGAGCGGTGCCGGACCTGAGCAGGATGGACTTCCCGCAAGTTTTGATCCACGACCAGTGCAGGCACAGATGCACGAGCACGAGCAGCAGAAACAGCATCGCCAGGACGAAGTGGATGTCTCCCCAGTCATGCCGACCGAGGCCGAGGAGCAGTTCGGTCTCCTGCTGTCCGCGTCCGCCTCGAAAAGCTCGGCCATGCCCGCCGCCGGAGCCGGGCGGCAGGACCCATTTGAGGATCGCCCCGGTTCCCGCCAGCAGCAGCAGGTTGAGAAAGCCGGCGGAATCGACCACGAAGTTCAACGTCGTTCGTTTCATCGGAGAGCCTCAAAAGATGGTTCCAATAGCTGCGGTTCGTTCTGCAGGTCATTCTTGCATCTGGGACCGTCGGTGTGAAGACCGATCTCCATGCAGCAAGGCGATTTTGTCCTTGACTAAGTTGCGTGGATGCGGCCTTATGACGCCATGACAATCGAGCCAAACCAGACCCAGTTCTCGTCGCTCTTCAGCCCTGCGGAGGTGATCTGTCAAACGGAAGAGAAGGAACGCGACCGTATCCTTCTGGACTTGTTGAACGTGTTGGCCCGCCGGCAGGGGATCGGCAGTGTCGAGGAGGCTTATCGGGCCGTCCTGGAACGGGAGAACGATCTGGCGACGATCGTCGCGCCCGGCATGGCGATGCCCCACGCCCGATTGGAGGGGATCGACGAACTGATGGTGGGGGTTGCGACCTCCCGCGAGGGGATTGTGTACGATCCTCACAGGCCGGACAGCCTCGTCAAGCTCATCGTGCTGACCCTCGCGCCGAAGGCGGCCCCCGGCGCGTATCTCCAGGCGATCAGCAGTCTGGCCAGGATCTGCCAGGACCCTTCAACGCCCGATGTGATCGCTGCGCTGCCCACCGCCGAGCAGGTCTGGGCTTTCTTCGACAAGGGCGGCATGACGCTGCCCGACCATCTGCGGGCCCGGGACGTCATGGACCCTGTGAAGATCAAGCTGGAGCTGCGCGACACCCTGGAGAAGGCCATCGACCTGTTCATTCGGCACAAGCTCAACTCGCTGCCCGTGGTGGATGGGGACGGGAATCTGATCGGCGTCGTCAGCACGTATGAACTGCTCCGCGTGTGTCTGCCGGACCGTGTCCTCGGAACGGACGATTTGACGCCAGTTCTGAATCTCGCACCGTTCGCCGAAGTCCTCCGCAAGGAGAGCGAGACCTGGTTGACGGAGATCATGACGAAGGACTACGCCTGGGTGGATGCGGATTCGCCGGCGATCCAGGTGGCCAGGGAAATCACCCGGCAAAAGACGAATCGGGTCTATGTCGTCCAGGGCAGGAAGCTGCTCGGGGTCGCCTCTCTGGAGACGTTCCTGGGCAAGATTTTGAGGGAATAGCCATCGCAGAGGCGAAGCTGCGTGGCAATCGGCCGATCGAAGCATGAAGCTCGAATATCGAAATTTGAAACAAATTCGAAGCATGAATCTCAAATGACCGAAACGCTGTCGCAGTCCTCACGGGAGCTGTTTTGTAATTGGGATTTCGGTCATTTGTGTTTGTCTCGGATTTCGAGTTTCGTGCTTGCCGATGGCTACGCCACCGGCGCGTAGATTTCCGTGAGCAGCTCTTCCGGCTCGACTTTCTGTGGATCGTTCAGGTATACCTCCCACGTCGGTCCGGCCACCTTCCTGTGGTTCTCGGCCAGCCAGGCGAAGAGTTTCTTGTAGGAGGCCGCGGATTTTTCGTAAGGGCCCTTGTGCGTGATGACGGCCATGTCGCCGCCGGCCAGCTCGTAACAAGTGATC
>CAZDTD010000006.1:55726-57045 GCA_964507995.1 uncultured Pirellulales bacterium
GCCCTTGTGCGTGATGACGGCCATGTCGCCGCCGGCCAGCTCGTAACAAGTGATCTCCTCGTTGCCTGGGATCCTGATCGAGACCGGGATCACGACCTCCACGTCGGCGTTGTGCTGCAAATTGGCCCGCACGACCTCTTTGGGGGTCTCGTGGCAGATGAACGCAGACGGCCCGACGACCTGGGCGCCGTGGGCCTCGATGTACTTGCGGACGCCGGCGAGCATCGGACGGATTTGGGCGTATGTGCCTCGCTTGCGCATCCCGACGACCAGCCGGGGTTCCACGTTCTTGATGACCACGTCGCTCATCGCGTGTTCTCCAACAAACCGCTGCGGCGAAAGCCCGCTGCCGGGATTCGCCAGCGTGGCGCTATTTTACACGAGAGCGGCCCTCGGGGAAAGCCTATTTCCACCTGGAATCAGGGCAAACGCAAAGTCGCCGGGCGGATTTCATGAATGTCATTGCGAGAAGCGCAGCGACGAAGCAATCTCGGACCCCCGGCATGGGAGATTGCTTCGCTCCGCTCGCAATGACATTGGGGGCAGTACTTACTTCCTGACCGGAAGAGTCATGTTCGGATCATGGACCAGAAACGAATCCTTGCGGTTCGAGGGCACAGAGGCGAGGGTAGGCAGATGGCCCCAGGGCGAGCCTTCATCCGGGTGGTCCGACGGCGTGTAGATGTTGTCCATCTCCGCGGCGCAATAGGGCCGGCCTTCGAACGCGACCCGCCCGTCCAGAAATAGGACGTTCTGCCCATCCAAGCCATGGGCAATCGCGTTTCCGTTGTGGGCGGTCTGCGCGTTGCCGGAGAACTGGGGGAGGTCCGGCACAAAGGTCGAAAAGGGCATTGGACTGCCCGCGGGACTGATGAACCAGGGGCTTCGATCCGCAACAAGCGCCAGATTCGGGTCGGCCGCGAGTGTGGGGGGATAAGGCGACCCGAACGGCAGATGGTAGGAGTAGCTGCACGACTTGAACGATGTGGCGGGCGGGCCGAAGTCCCAGGCATCTATGAGTTCGAAGTTCGAGGGGACGCCGGCGGTGCCGGCAATGTCCGAGAGCTTGAACTCGGTGGTTCCCTTGTCGCCCCCGCATACAAATAGCTTGGGGGTAGCCTCGGCGTATTTCACGAGCAGATAGAAGCATGAGTTGATCGTCGCCTTTCCGCCGCTGCCGTCCGCTGCGAGGCCGTACGCCGTGTATCGGTTGGTAGCCACCCAGTTCGTCATGGCTCCCCACGTGCTTGTACGCCCGCCGGCGCGCGGCAACTCGTCCTCGTAGTCGTTGGCGTAGATGAGCATGGCCTTGCCGATCT
>CAZDTD010000007.1:0-55665 GCA_964507995.1 uncultured Pirellulales bacterium
GGACCAGAATCGCCAGCAAGACCGCAATCACCGCGATCACGACCAGCAGTTCGATCAGGGTGAAGGCTCTCGAATTGGGGATGGATAATGGAGGATGGATGATTGGCCTCTGCATCCGCGGATCGTTCGAACTTCTCATATTTCGCATGTTCGCAGGACTCATGGGGATCACCTCGCTTCAGACGCGATATCCTGGTCATTCGTCGGTTCGGATGCCTCCCGTGCCGTCTCCATTAGCGCGCCGAGGAGGAAACTGATGTATTCCGTCTGTAAGACCGCGTTGCCGAGACGCGACTCCTGACTGCGGGCTTCGGCTGTCATCTGGAGCTTTCGTTTCTGCGCATCCAGTGCGTTGGCCACTGCTGCGCGGTAATAGTCGGGCGATGGCGCGACAACAGCCCAGATCTGTGGACGCAACAGGGACAGACTTCGCTGGGTCAGAATGTAGTCCGGATGGCTCCTGGCGTCCGCAGTCTCGGGGACGCTTTCGGGGGCTGTCGTTCGACCTCCCCCCAGTTGACGCCACAGATCGACGCGGGCGTATCGCAGGTCGTGCCAACGGCCCTTGATCTGGTCGATCTGCGCCTGCGAGAAGGGCGTCAGGAAGATCGGCAACAGCGGCGCATCGATATTGCGATAGCAGTCGGCCAGCCAGTCTGCCTTGGCCTTGTGTACCCTATTGGGGTCGAGGAAGGAGAACTGTGCTATGAGAGACTGTGCGGCGTGCTCGGCGAGGGTCTCATACTGATGGCGGAGTGCGTGTCTTCCCTCCTCGCCGGGGAGAGGCGAGTGCATCAGATGCTCGATGTACCAGCGGATTTGGGCACGCCGGACCTCGAAGGCGGACCGCTCCTTGTTCTTCGCAAAACCCTGCCAGTAGGGGCCAAACCCCTCGGCGACGATCCGCAGACGCTCGGGGTATTGTGGATTCTCCCGGCCGGAAACAACCGCCTCGCGAATTGCGTCTACGTACTCCTGTCGCCAGGCATCCGGCCAGGGAACGGGGTTGGCCGCCATGCAATCCTGCACGATGCGAAGAATCTCCTGCACCGGGTCGGACTGGATGCAGGCTGTCGCAGCAGTCATCGGCTTCCACGACATCGCCAGAACGCCCAGCAGGACCGTCCGATTGATGATGGATGATTGATGATGGATAATTGGGTGTAGAGTCCGTCGCTGCGGAGGCCCGCCTGCCTGCCGAACGTCTCTTTTTCTCCCGTCGCAGTCCACCGCGTTCGCTCCTTTCTCCCGAAAGAGCGCATCTGCACTCGAACAAACGACCCGTTGCTCGCCGCTGCAAGGTCGAACCTGCTTCGCCTCGCCAAGGAGCCTTTTCCTCGACTCGCCAAAGCCTCACATACTATTGTGTGATACCCCCCCCGTATTTGTCAACACAAAAAATGTAAAAAAAGAGAATAAATTACGTCTGCTGAAGGCGGGAGTCACACCGACATATTTCACTTTCTGGGAATCGAGCGGACCGGTGGAGAATCGTCAGACGAAGACGGTGGACGGAGTCCACCCTACCTCTGTCGCCTCCTTGTGCGTTCCTTCCTTGTCCCTGTGGCCCTCTGGGGGAATGTCGGAATTCCTCTATTGATTCGTGAATGGACAAATGCAACCGGTATTGTCACCCCCGCGAAAGCGGGGGTCCAGGACCATCGTGAAAAAGCCTGGATTCCCGCTTTCGCGGGAATGACAGAGTCGGTTTCGTGTTTCGATTGGCCAGTCAATCATCAATAATTCACAAAATGTGATTGGACGGACGCCTTTCTCGAATTTGCCGCTATGCTCTCGACCTGCTTGTGCGTTTCGCATCGCCTCCTTTCTCGCCGTCTTTGCCGACGTCGCAGTTCGGTCAATAATCTTTGAATCCTCGCATCCACTCGGGCCAATCCTCGGGCTGGACGTTGCCTGCCCTGGTCCACTTTCCCTGGGTGTCGAAGCCCAGGTTCCATCGCAGCGTCCAGAGGCCTTTGAGTCCGACCTCGGCCACCGACAGGTCGAGGAACAGGAAGTTGATGGCGCCCTGATGCCGGTTGATACAGACGTCGTCCGTAAAGCCGGTCGGTTCTCTCGGCGGCGGGGGCAGATTCGGGACACCCAGGCAATTGGAGGGTTCTGTCGCGTCGAAAAGCATCGGGATATTCGCGCGACTCTTGAGATTGAACACGTCAAGGTAAGAATACCGTTGTCGGATGGATGCGGTCAAGCCGATGAACTGTTTGACAAAGAGGTACCTATTCAATCCATAGCTCATCCTGAATGGGGGTTGCGGTTTTGTGATTTCCCAGGGCACGAAAACCTCGCCGTAGGTTATGTCCAGCGCATCGGAGGTGCCCTTGCTTGTCCCGCTGCCCTTGCCGGCCATGGGACAGCAGGCGATGCCTTCGGTCCGGACGCCGTGATACCGTGATGTCGTGTTCGGGTCATTCCCTACGCGCAGGCCTCTCAAAAGCGAGATGTCGCTTTGTATCCCCTCACCTTCCAAGGCGAGCGCAAACCGTCCTTCGTTGTCCTCCAGATACAGGTCCAACGTCGTTCCCCAGCCTTTGAGGTGGGAACGGCAGATTACGGCTCTGGCGCGTTTCCTGGCGGCGCTGAGCGACGGTATCAAAACGGCCATCAACAAGGCAATGATCGCGATCACCACGAGCAATTCGATCAGGGTGAAACCGCGGGAATGGATGATGGATAATGGATGATGGATGATTGGGGACAGAGTCCGCCGCTGCGGAAACCCGCCTGCCCTCCGAACTGGTCTTTTCCTCTCGTCGCAGCCCACCGCCTTCGCTCCTTTCTCCCGAAAGAGCGCATCTACGCGCACAAACAGCCATTCCCCGACCGCTGCAAGGTCGAACCTGGCCGAAATCCCGTTACCTCGCCTGCGAGCCTTTTCCTCAACTCGCCAGCTTCAATCTATCATTGTCGGATACCCCCCCCCCGTATTTGTCAATATAAAAATGCAACAAAAAGAGAATAAACTGCGACTGGCGGCCAGGTGACGGCGCAGATCGGCGATCTATAAGGGGACATGGTCCGGCCAGCGGCGCGTCAGGGGACCTGGGCCACCTGGGTCGAGGGGTCGGTCAGACGCGGGTTGTGGATGGTGACTGTCGAATCGAGCAGCGCGTCATTCGTGGCGTCCTTGCAGATGTGCAGACTGCCGACCAGGACGACCGCTTTCGGGGTCTCGACGGCGGTCAGAAAGTCGAGGAGTTGCCTGAGCGTGACGTCCTGCATCTCGATGGTGACGATGGTTTCGCAGTAACCGGGCTGCGGTTGGGCGGTCTGCGGGTCGATCTTGGAGACGTGGCCCGCCAGCTTGTGACGTTTGATCGTCGCCTCCAGGAAGGAGGGCAGATCGAAGGCTGGGTCCTGCGAGACCAGCTTCGTGCGCAGGCCCTCGAAATCCTGTGCCATGGCCGAGTAGGCGACGCTCTGAGTCTGTAATTCCTTCACCTGCGTCTGCTTCTCGGGCAGGATGCGCTCCAGCGTGCGGATTCGCTCCCGCGCTGGTTCGACGCCCATCGCCCAAGCCGCCCAGGCGAGCAAGGCCGTGCCCAGGGCGATCGAAAGAAGTCGTTCTCTGTGGGAGATCTGCATCATGAGAGTTTCTTCTCCGTGGTGGACATCGAGACTTGGAATTCCACTCGTCCGGATTTGCCGTTCATCTTGTGCTGCGGTGCATCCGTCAGTTGCAGGCCGGGAGTCTTCTCCAACGTGCGCTGCCATTCGCTGAACGTGGCGAATGAATCACAACTGCCCGAGATCCGGACGGTGTCGCCCGCGATCAGCACGTCGTGAAGTTGCAGGCCTCGGGCGGGCATCTGCCGGCTCAGCGTGGACAGGACCTCCAGCGGGGCCAGACGGCCCGGATTGAAACAGGTGAACATCTCGGCGTCCTGGCGGAGGATGTCGAGTCGCTGCTGGAGCTGGGCGGCCGGGTTGACGATGGTCTGCTCGTCCGGCGCGACGCGCTGAAAGATCGCTGTCTCCTGCTCCTTCAGGTTTTCGTACCGCGATTCGAGTGACGCCAGTTGCATGAACAGGCCGATGGCCCAGACGACCGCGGCCGCAGCGGCCAGACCGCCGCAGATCGCCAGTTCGCGTCTGGGCTGTATGGCCGGTCGGGTCCGGGCCCGGTATGCCGCGAGAAAGTCTGGGGCTTGCGACGTCCTCGGCTGGAGCGACTGCCTCGCCAATCCCTCCGCGACGCAGAGGGAGAAATCCGCCTCGATGGCGTCGGCCTTGGCGACGCCCGCATAGGGGTCGATGGCGATGATCTGGCAGTCTATCTTCTCGGCCACGCCGGAGGCGAGTGACTCGGCCATCCGTCGGGATGCGATCAGAAAGATGCGAAGGCCCGCCTCCGAGGCTTTGCCGAACAGACGTCGCCAGGTGATCTCGATTTCCTCGGCGACGATGTCGGCCGTCTGTTGCACGAGGGTCCGCGTATCCTGGTTGTCGTCGGAGAACATGGGCAGATTGCGGACGAAGATGATGTTCCCGTCGCACAGGATGGCAATGCTCAGTGTGGATTCGTCCACGTAGAGCATGACGGCCTGCCCCGTCGCGGCCTCGGGATGACTGGCCATGATGGTGGCGTGTGCGGCGGTTGTGGGCGTATCCACGGAGGCCGGCTCGATTCCCGCCTCGCGGAGCGTCTTCAACTGCTCGCAGAGCGACTGGCACGAGGCGGCGGCCACGAGCAGCGACCTGTTGCCCCCCTTGGCCGGCAGCACGGAGCAGATCCTCGCAATGACATCCTCTGCCGGGATGGGGAAACAGTCCTTCAAAGAGGCGGTATCCCCGGCCTGGATTGCTGCCATCTGCGCCGGATCGGTTTCGACGTCTGCGAAGAAGAAGGTCTGGTGAGGCAGTGAAACGGCGATCTGGGCGTGCGGATCGAATCCGTGCTCGTGCGTCAACGAGTGCAAGACCCGCACCAGGGAATCCGTGCTGCGGCGGGTCTGGATTCCGATCCCTTTTTCGACCCGGATTCCTTCCGGCGTTCGGCCGATTTGCACGGCGTGGACGTGTACGCGTCCGATATCGATGCCGATGCATCTTTTGGGCGTCCTGTTGCTCTTGCCCATGCGCCACCCCAACCTTGGCAGAGCGAATGGCAGTGTCATGCTCTTGATGGACAGCGGCAGGCGTTTGAAAAACTGGCCGATGCCGGAACTGAGAGGCGGGCGGGTTTTTCCTGCGCGAGAATGCAGGCCGGCGGCCAGCGATCTCAGCCGCTGCCAGGCTGAAAACGCATGGTTTTTCAGACGTCCACGGAGGTTTGCATTCTTGGAGGGGACCCGCTGGGTGATTTGCCGCAGGAGCGAGACCATGTTCGTCCGCGACGATTTCCGATGCGGCAGGCAGCAGAAGTCCCGCACGAGTCTTCTTCTATTCAATATTGCCCGAATGCCCATTATGCCCACGCCCATTCCCAAGCAAAAGCCGGCCGGAAAGTCACATCTCCCGGTACAGAATAATATCGACCGTTCCGGCCTGCGTGTTTCTCTGCAAAAGGGCTTCGATTGCGCACTTGCGTTCGGCCATGCTCGCCTGGGACGTGACGCGATAGAATCGTTCCTTCGAATGGATCACAATTCGGTCTTTGATGGCCCGGTACGCATTATCGGTCATTCCCGGTAGATTCCGAAACTGTGCGGGATTCTCGAATGGCTTGAGCTTCCGCTGGTTGAGGATCATCTGGGCCAGGGCGCTGTCCATCTGCTCGAAGAGCGACTCGATGACGAGCTTCGGGGCCGCGTTGATGTTGATCTTGCCGTCGCCGACGCAGGTCAGGTAGGGACCTATGCGGCTCAGGACCTCCGGCGTGACGCCCTTGACTCCGAGCAGGTCGTCCACGGTGTCGAGCGTCCGGTTTCTACACGGACAGGAGGGCGACTGCGCCCGGTAGTGCCCATCCTCGGCGCCGACGTTCTCCTTCTGGACGAAAGGCAAGTGCGTGACGTCGTCGTCGGAGTCGATCCAGTCGACGATGCACGCGACGATGCCGTAGCCGATCTTTTTGCGTTCGTCCTTCTCCTGGCGGTTCAGGAGGTCGATCAGACGCAGGAATTGGTCGACGCTTCGACGGTCGATCTGTCCATCCGGATCCTTGAGCCGATTGACGTTCAGCAGGCCGCTCTCGTCCAGGATCGTGATGGAGCATTGCGCGTCCTCGACGGGGAACGAATTCTCGCCTGTGAGCAACCTGGAGAATTGCGGCGCCGCGCTGATATCGTCCGTATCGCGGACGGCTGCGATGGCGATGTGCAGTCCGGCGCGGGCCGCGTTGGCGATTTGTTCCATCCGGTAGAAACTGTCCGCTGCGTTCAGGCGGGTGCGGGTCATCTGGTTGAAGCCGATCAGCAGGGCCGAAAGGACGAGAACCGCCCCGAGCACGACGATGAGAATGAATCCGCCTTGTCTGTAGCCCAAGCGATTTCGCGTCATGTTCGTCCGCCCGGTTTCTTGCTTTGTTGAATCTGTGCAGTCTTCCGGCAGATGATGGGGACCGTCGTCGCATAGCGGTGCTCGCGACCGCTTTGCTCCGTGATCGACAGAGCGATCTTCACCGCCTGGGGCAACCTGCCGTCCGCCCTCGCGTCCCATCGCGGTTGCCAGTTTCGTCCATCGTAGAATGCCAGCTCGACGCCCGTGACGCCGGTGAGCATCGGCCGCCACGTGCCGGAATCCAGCGAACTATCCCGGAAGGTCACGGCCGATTCGCTGCGGATCGAGAGATTCCTGGCCTTCGCGTCGTAGCGGTATGCGACTCGCGAGATTCCCATGGGCTGGCCGAGCCCCAGGCCGGATGCCCCTGTTGTGGTGAAGGAGAGCAGGTCGCCCCGCAGGGTGGAGGTCTCGGCGCGGAAGGCCGCGGCCTCGGTCGGTGACGCGTAGACGCAGCGGATTTGCCTGGCCATCATACGCAGCGCGAGCTGAGCCCGCTCGGAGCAGGCCGATCGGTTGGTGTAGACGTCCACGGACCGGGACGTGGCGGCGTAGCTTCCGTACACCATCGTGACGATCGTGCCTACGATGGTCAGCGAGATCAGCATCTCGATGAGGGTGAAGGCCCTATGTGCGGCTCTTTGTCTCACGGATCTTCGTCTCCGCCACGCAGGTGGTCAGTCGAATCTGTCGTCCGCGGGAGCCCTCCCCGCACGTCACGTCAACCGAGAGTCTCCGCAGGCGGTCGAGGGCGACGCCCGGCGGCTGACGCTGCGACAAGGAGGCGTCCGCGACTTCAGTGCGCCAGGTGAATCGCATGCCGTCGGTCTCGACGACGCCGGATTGCGTCCCGATCGCAGGAAAGCCCGTGCCGAGCGTCTCCGTCATCTTTTCCTGCGCCAGCAGAACCGCCTGCGTTGTCGTCTGTGCCTTGTCGGCCATTCGGATGCTGACGAGGTTCAATTGCAGCAGTCCGAGCAGGGCGGTCGATACGATCGCCAGCGCCGCGACGGTCTCGATGAGCGTGAACGCGTTTGCTCTTGCGATTCTCATGTCACCCTTCGAGGTTCCAGCTCTCGATGTCGGCATCCTTGTCGGATCCGCCGTCTTCGCCGTCCTTGCCGAAGGACTCCAGATCGTAGTCTTTGCTGTGGAGCCCCGGGCAGATGTAGATGAACCGGTTGCCCCAGGGATCGCTGGGCACCTTTTCGAGATAGCCGTCGGGGTCGTATCCCTTGGCTCCGGGATTCGCGACGAGCGCCTGCAGGCCCTCGGCGGTGGTGGGGAATCGGCCGGTGTCGGTCTTGAACATGGCCAGGGCCGACTGGACCGAACGGATATCGACCATCGCCTTGGTCCGGCGGGCCTGGTCCGGCTTGCTCAGGATCTTCGGCATCACCGTCGTGGCCAGCAGACCCAGAATGACGACGACGATCATCAGCTCGATGAGAGTGAAACCCCTGCGAATTGATGATTGACGATTGATGATTGATGATTGGTTCATATCCCTTCGTCCTTAATCAGTGGTCATAGGGCTTGATTGATTTCGAAGATGGGCAGCAGGATCGCCAACACGATGAACGTGACGATGCCTCCCATCACGAGCAAGATAATCGGCTCCAGCAGCGAGGTCAGCGTTCGGACACTGGCCTCGACCTCGGTGTCGTACATTTCGGCGATGCCGATGAGGCCGTCCTCGATGTTGCCGGACATCTGGCCCGTCGCGATCAGGTGGTACACGACCGGGGGGAACATGCCGGTGGTTCTCATCGCGCCGGCGATGTTGTCTCCCTTATGGACCGATTCCTTGATCGCCTTCATCGCGTCGGCGATCAGGCTGTTCTGGATGACCCGCTGGGTGATCTCCATGGCCGTGATGATCGGCAGGCCGCTTTTCATCAGGGCGCCGAGCGTGCGTGTCAATCTCGCCAGCTCCAGCCGGAGCAGCAGGGGGCCGAACAAGGGCAGCTTCAGGACGATGCGGTCTATCCACGCCTTGCTTTCCTTGCTCTTGCATGCCGTGACGATTCCAATCGTTGCTGCGCACAGCAGGCCGATGAGGGCCATGATGTACGTTTGCGTGAAGCTGCTGATCGAGATCAGCAGACGGGTCGGCCAGGGCAGTTCCTGGTTCATTTCGGTGAACAACCGCGTAATGCCGGGGACGACGTAGGAGATCAGAAAGACCACGACGCCCGTGGCGACCAGCGCCATGACCGTTGGATATGTGATGGCCGCCTTGACTTTTGCGACGAGTTGGACTCGCTTATCGAGAATGTCCGCGACGCGGCCCAACACTTCCTCCAGGGCGCCGCTGCTCTCGCCGGCGGAGACCATGCTCACGAACAACGGCGAGAACACACCGGGGTGCCTGGACATGGCCTCCGCCAGGCTGAGGCCCTCGGTTACGTCGTCGCGCACCTCTTCGATGGCGGTGGCGAGCGGCCTTTTTCCCAGCTTGATCGATCCGGAGCCGGCGTCGGCGGGGCACTCGAGTTGCTCGACGAGAGCCGATAATGCCGGCACCAGCGGCATGCCCGCGCGCAGCAGGGCGGCCAGTTGTCGTGCGATGCGGCACAAATCCTTTGTCCCTGCCCGGCGCAGGACATCGGCATTCGATTTCTTCGGCGCAGCGGGCGCGTGCGACTGCCGCCCGGCGGCCGCGACCTCCCATCGCACGTCACTTGCGAATTTCGATTCCAGTACGGGCATCTCACTCCTCTGCGTTTACGATCTGAACACTATCCTGGGTCACGCGATAAACCTCCTCCAGCGTTGTGACGCCGTCGAGGGCCCTTCGCAATCCGTCCTGTCTCAAGGTCGTCATGCCTTTCTCCGTGGCCGCCCGCTTGATGACGTGCGAGCCCTGGCGTCGCACGATCAGGTCCCGGATGGCGTCGTCGACAAGCAGCAGCTCGAAGATACCGGTCCGACCCAGGTATCCGCTGTCCAGGCATTTCTCGCAGCCGGCGCCTTTGTAGAGTTTGACGAATCCCTTCGCGACCTTCTGCAACTCGTCCCATGAAACCGTTCCATCCTGTGGATTGAAAGGCTTCTTGCAGCTCGGGCAGATCACGCGGACCAGCCGCTGGGCCATCACGGCCACGACGGTCGAGGAGATCAGGTAAGGCTCGATGCCCATGTCGATCAGGCGGGTGAAGGCGGAGGCCGCGTCGTTCGTGTGCAGCGTGCTGAGCACGAGGTGTCCGGTGAGCGAGGCCTGGATCGCGATCTCTGCGGTCTCTCGGTCGCGAATCTCGCCGATCATGATGACGTCCGGGTCCTGGCGCAGGATGTGACGCAGGCAGTTGGCGAACGTCAGGTCGATTTTCGGATGGACTTGCATCTGGCCGATCCCGGGCAGTTGGTACTCGACCGGGTCCTCCACGGTCAGGATGTTTCGCTCCTGGCAGTTCAGCTCATTGAGGCCGCCGTACAGGGTCGTCGTCTTGCCGCTGCCGGTCGGACCGGTGATGAGAATGATCCCGTGCGGGATGGCGATCAGGCTTCGGAAGGTCTTCAGCAGATCCGGCCCGAAGCCGATGTCTTCGAGTTTCAGCTCGCCGCGGCCCTTGTCGAGGAGTCGAAGCACGACCCGCTCGCCGCCGGCGGTGGGGATCACGGAGACGCGGATATCGACGACCTCGTTGCCGGTGCTCACGCGGCTCTGCCCGTCCTGGGGCAGGCGATGCTCCGCGATGTTGAGGTTCGCCATGATTTTCAGTCGCGACAGCAGCGGCGCCACCTGGATCTTCGGCAGGGTCAGAATGTTCCGCAGGACGCCGTCGACGCGGAAGCGGACCTTCACCTCCTGCTCGTACGGCTCGATGTGGATGTCGCTGGCCCGGCTGTGGACTGCGTGGAACAGGATCTTGTTGACGAGCTTGATCGCCGGAGCCTTGTCGTCGATGTTGAGCAGGTCCTCTGCCTGCGTTTGGACCATGCTGGCCAGATCCGCGGTCGGCGTGTTTTCCTTTCCGGTGGATTCCGGCGCATCGGGCGAGAGGTAGTTGCCCTCCTCGCCGGGACCGAGGTAGTAGCACCGGCTGATCGCGTCGTCGATCTGGGACGCTTCGCAGACGATTCGTCGGCAGGGGCGGCCCAGGATGCCCACGATCGCGTCGTAGGCTTCCAGATTCAGCGGATCGGCCAACGCGACGGCCGGCTCGCCCCGGTCCGTGAGGATGGGGATCGCGCGTTGCCGCTTGAGAAACTCAAGCGGCAACCGTCGCATCAGCTCCGAGCTCAGTTGCTCGGGTCGGATCTGATGCAGCGGTTGATTCTCCGTTCGCTCGATCAATCCCTGGCTCACGTCGGCCTCCCCACCCGGTTCTACTTGTTCTTCTCGAACGCCGGCGCCATCTCGTCCTTCTTCATCTCCGTCATGTTCTGCAGATCTTCCTGCGAGGACATGATGTGCGGCGTGATGAACAAGAGGAGATTGGTCTTTTGCACGAGGTCTCGCTGGTTCTGGAACAATGCCCCGACCAGCGGCAGATCGCCCAGCAACGGGGCCTTGGTGACTGCCTTCGTGGTGTCGTCGCGGATCATGCCGCCGATGACGATCGTGGCGCCGCTGCCCATGGTGACCACCGTCTGGGCGGTGCGCTTGGCGGTGATGGGCGTGTCCTCCGAAAGGGTGGTGACGTCCTCCGTCAGCTTGGTGAATTCGCTGTCGACTTCGAGACGAATCAGGCCGCTTTGACTGACATGTGGCGTGATTTCCAGCGTGATGCCCACGTCCTTGTACTCATAGCTCTTGATGACCGTGGCATCGGTGGCCTCGGTGCTCTCGGTGATCCTCGCGTCCGTGACGAAGGGCCGGTTCTCGCCGACGACGATCTTGGCTGTGCGGTGATTCGAGGTCAGAATCGAGGGCGTCGAAAGGATGTTCACCCCCGACTCGTTCTGGAGCGCATGGAGGATCGCGCCGATCTGGATGCCGCTGTCGGTCCTCTTCCAGGCGCCGACGTTCAGGCCTTCCGACGTGCCCGACAGGTAATCGACCCGCGGACCGAGGTTTGTCACGCCGAACCCGCGGATGCTGTCCGACACGACCGTATCCATCGTGGCCCAATCGATGCCGATTTCCCTGAGCGACTCCTCTGTGACCTCCATGATCAGCATCTCGACCAGGACTTGTTCCCGGATGATGTCGAGCTTCTCGACGATCTGGGAGATGACCTCGAAATCCTGGGGCGAGGCGACGATCACAAGCGCGTTCGTGCTCGGATCGGGCGTCACCTGGATCTGCAGGGCACCGGCGTCTGTGCCGGTCAGTTTCATGCTGGCCAGGGCCTGTTCGAGCGACCGGCTCACCTCGTTGGCGTCCGCGTTCTTGAGATAGGTAACGTGGACGTTGTTCATGCCGACCGGTCGTTCGATGTCGAGCTGTCCGATCAGGTCTCGGATGGTCTCGGCCTCCTGTTCGCCGGCGATGACGATGATCGAGTTGGTCCGCTCGTCCGGCAGGATCTTGGGGCCGCCCGTTGCGGTCGCCGCCTGAGAACGGCCCGCCTGCGCGGCCACGTTTTTGCCCTTTTCCAGAATCCGCGCGATCTGTTCGCTGAGCACCTGCGCCGACGCATGGGTCAGTGGGAACAGCAGGACTCGTTCCTTGGAACCCGCCACGTCGAGTTGTTGGATGACCTGCGCGATGTGGTGGAGGTTCGACGAGGTGTCCGTGATCATCAGCGAGTTGGTTCGCGGATAGGTCGCCATCTGGGCGCCTGTGGAAAGAAGCGGCTGGATGATCTGGCTGACGTCCGATGCGTCCGCGTATTTCAGCGGAAGGATCTGCGTCACGATCGTATCGGTCTTCGGGATGTCGGCCGGATCGGCGCCGATTCGCACCTGGAGATGGTTCTTGACCGCCTCCGCCTTGGGAATCACCTTGACCGCGTTGTCGGTCTCGATCGTGGCGTATCCGTGCACGTCGAGAATCGACTGCAGGAAAGCGTAGATATCGCCCAGCCGGATCGGGGTGGGAGACATCACAGTGACGGTGCCGCTGACCTGCTCGTGCGGGATGAAGTTGATTCCCGTGATGTCGCCGATCGTTTTGAGCACGGTTCGGATCTCGACGTTGTCGAAATTCACGGAAACCGGCTCATCGGCCATGCCGGGGCGAAGCGCGGGCATGGCCTGGGTGCCTGTGACGACTGCAAGCGGCTGTTCCGCAGCGGACTCAGGCTCCTGCTTCGAAGCAGGGGCTTTCATGGAGAGGTCGACCGGAGTGACGATCTCCTTCTCGGCGAGCCATTGTCGGACGCGGGTGTCTTGGGCCAGTTCCACCTCGGTCTGACGGGGCGTCACGGCCGGCTGCGTGAGCCGTTGTGCGATGGCCGGCGCGGCCTGCGGCGCATCGGTTGCGGAATGCGCCGCCTGCGGCGGCTGTTGTGCCGGCTGGGACGACTCGGCCGGCGTCGCAACAGGCGACTCGACGGACGGTTCCACAGCGGTTTGAGGCTTTGTCTGGCAGCCTGCCACGATCGCCAAGGTCCATAACACCAGGGTTGTGAATGCCCTGTATCCGGCGGGGTGGCCGCCTTGCGACTGGTTTCTATCGAAATGTCTTTGTGTACTCAAGGTACCCTCCCGTGGGGGCTCCCGTGCACGGTATCGCACGGATCCCCGCCTGTTATCGATCGAATGACAGGTTCTTGCTCTTGCCGTTGCGTAACAACTGAATATCCACCTTCGATTGTGCCTTGGCCTTCATCAGGACCTGGAAGGCCTTTTGCTTGCTGGTCAGTTGCTGGCCGTTGACGTTCTGAATGATGTCCCCGTTCTTGAGGCCAAAGATCTCGGCCATCGGGACTTTGTCCAGACCCGTGATTTGCAGACCCTCGGTCCGGTTGTTCTTTACGACCGGCTTGATGGTCGCCTTGTGCAGGACCTCCGCGATGTAATCCGCTTTGATGGGCCCAAGGGCGGCTTGCTTGCCCGCGGCGGCACGCTCTTCCTGGGGCTGTGGTTGCGCCCCCGCGGCAGGGCCCTTGTCGCCGTTGGCGCCTGTGTGCAGCCGCAGGATGAACTGCTGGCCCTGGCACTGCAACACCACGGCATCCTGCTGGATGGTTTCCACCTTGGCCGAGGCGATGGTGTCGCCGATCCGGTAGACGCCCGTCGTATTTGTCTTGGTGTCGTGGATGTTGGCGCGGGAGATCGCGGGACCGCCGGCGATGGCGCCCACCAGACGCAGGCCCAGTTCTTCCGCCGACGGCATCGAGTCAAACGCCTGCGGCCGGCTGTTGGCGGCTCCCATACCGTCGGCATCATCCGACCCGTTAAACAGGTTCCCGCGGAGGATCGTCGCGTAATCGGATGGCGACTGGCTCCTTGCGGCGGGCGGGTCCACGTCTATCGGACGCTCATCGCCGGAGACGACGGCCGGATCGAGTGTACCGAAGTTCAGATGCCCGGAAATCGCTCTGAAACCGACGTAGAACAACACAAGGATAAGAGCGGCTTTGACCGCCCAGACGACCTTGACGAACTGTTTTTCGTTCATGAACAACCCTCGTCCGAACACACTATTACCACAGCGTTCTATCGTCCCCAGGAGGTTCGCACTTGATCTGAATGCCGTTCGCGAAAAGGGGGACGCGACTCGTTCGGGGAAATCGGTTCGACACGATGTCTTATCGGGCCGTGCAGGGGGACGGCTTCAAGATGCACCGATAAACGTGTCTGCGTCACAAGTCATGCGAAGGTCGCGGCCATGATCCCATAGGAAACGTTCGCCAGGCCGTGGAAGAGGATGGAGGCCAGCAGGGAGCCGGTCCGCGCGAACAGCCAGGCCATGAGCAGGCCGGGCAGAAACGTCAGGGCCGATCCGATCTGACCCTGGACTGCGACGTGCGCCACAGCGAAGCACGCCGCAGAGATCACGATGGCGATCCACCGTTGTGCCGGCGGAGACAGACGACGCTCGTCGAGCCATCTTGTCGCGTTGGCCTGGACATAACCGCGGAAAAATACTTCTTCGGCTGCCGCCACATACAGGAACTGGTAGAGCAGCCAGGTTGTCCAATCCTGTCCTTCCGCCAGGACCGGACGAAGGGGAATCGGCAGACCCCACAAGGCCAGCAGCCGCAGTCCGACGTAGACTGCCGGCAGGGTGGCCAGGCAGGTCAGCAACGGCATTGTCAAAGCCAGACGCAGGCGGTCGGCGCGGAATCCGAGAGGGGGGAACTCCCTCCTCGCGATCCACGTCGGCACCAGGGCAGCGATGACCAGAACGCAGGGGATCAGGAACCACTGAAGGTTGGAGGCGTCTCGTGAGCAGAAGAACCGAATGGCCGCGATCGCGCCGACTGCAACGGCGGCGGTCTCCACGGCCAGACGCCATGACGTCGCTGCCGGGGAGGCGGGTCGCAGGACGGCAGCCGGCTCAGCGAAAGTGCATGAACCCGCGTCGTTGTGTGGAAGTCGGAGCTGATCCTGACACCTGCTCATGATTCGATGCTTCTCATCGCCCTTTTTCTGTCCTTGTGACGGAGGACGGCCATGGCCACGACCACGATGATGTACGGGACAAGCAGATGCCTGGGCGAATTGTCCGCGGATCGGGAGATCGAACAGCCTCCGCCACCGCTGCCATCGCTGCTGCTGTACGCAAGGATCCTCGCATCTCCGGTCACGACGTAATACGGCGTGAAGTGCGTGGTCTTGAATCGCAGGGCGTACACGTTCCCGTTGATTGTGAGGTGCTCGATGTCGGTGATACCCTGCTGGCTCAGGGCGCCGGTGAGCGAGTTGTACCAGTAGGCTTGGGCCTGATCGTTCGTCTCGGAGATCTCATACGGAATCGTCACCGTCACCGGCTGATCGAATTCGATGCCGCTGGGCCCGAAATCGTAGCTACCCAGACAATCGGTCGACGCGATGAGCGGATTGGCGATCCTCGATATTGTGACTCGCAGGTCCGTCGGGCAGGCGCCGGCCGGCACGACGACGGAGACATCCTCCGCCCCATCGATTGCCGCCGGGTTGGCGCCGATGGTCGCCCCTGCGGCGGCGGGGACGAGGGTCGAGTACAGCGGGGTCGGATCGATGCACGTCGTCGCGGCGCAATAGATCTCTGTCGCGATGTTGCGGTCGTCCGTCCAGGCGACGCACGGTTGATTGTCCGCCATCACGCAAAGGGTCGGCCGGTCCTGGTTGGCCCCGTTGCCTTCATCGTCGACGAGAATGTTTGTCCCCCCGGCGTTGGGGCCGATCTCCGCAAAGTAGACGTCAGTGTCCTCGCCGTATGTGCCGATGTTGCGCTCGTCCTTCCAGCAGGCGAAGACCTTGCCGTCCGCGGCGCACGCCAGGGCCGGATTGCCCTGGGCGGCATCCGTCGTGTCGTCGATGATGTTCGTGCCGGTCAGAGGATTGGACGGCAGGCCATTCGACGATGCGTAGTAGATGTCCGTATCGCCTGTGGCATCGCTCACCCACAGCAGATGCAGGAGAGCGCCGCCGGGAGTTGCCGCAATCGCGGGACTGGTTTGGCTGCCGGCGCCGGTGACCAGCGGGACATTCGTCCAGGACGCGGTGGAGGCCGCCGCGTAAATGTCCGCCTGTCCGCTTCGTGAATCGGTCCAGACGAGATATGCCGTGTTGGTTGCGTCCACCGCCATATCCGGCGAGGTCTGGTCCGCGGCATTCGTCGTGACCGCCGCTGTGGCCATGCTGGCGAAGGCGTTCGTCGAGCTGGCTACGAAGAGGTCCTGATTGCCGTTGCGGTCGTCCTGCCATGCCACATAGGCCCGGCTGGGCGATGCGCCGTCGATTGCCACGACCGGCTCGATCTGATTGTCGTTGGAGTCCGTGACGAGGGCCTCTCTCGTGAAGGTCTCGCCGTCGGAGGTGGTGGACAGGTAGATGTCCCAGTTGCCCCGGCGGTTGTCCTGCCAGACCACGTAGAGGACGCCGTCACCGGTTCTTGCGATGTCCGGATTGCACTGATCGCTGGGATCGGTCGTGACCTGCACGGGTTCGTCGAACGCCTCCTGGCCCGCCCGCAGCCGGGCGACGTAGATGTCCCTGGCGTCTTCCGAACCCGCATGCCAGGCCGCCCAGATGTTCCCTTCATCGTCGGCGACGGTGGCAACGGCTCCGGCGGACGCGGCATCGGTTCCGCTGACCCGCTTGTTGCTGCCGAACGTGCGCATCTCGGTCGTGAACGAGTAGGCAGTCCCGCTCATGACGTTGCCCATGCGGTCGGCGGCATTGACGGTCACCGTTACCGTGTGATCGAAATCGAACATCCGGTCACGCTGGTAGACGAACTCATAATCGTTCTTGGCGCCCAGGCGGCTGCACCGTCCGGAAGTGCTGGTATAAGCGGTCGTGTCGCCTTCGTAGACGACCTCGTCGTCGACGGTGATCCGGACGGACGCGGCGTCCACGCCTCTCCCGGCGTCCGTCACATGAAGGGTGATCAGATTGTTCAGCGGCACCTGGATGTCGCCTGCCGCCGGCGACTGCCGGCCCACGATGGGAGCCGTCTGGTCTGTCATCGTGCTCACGACCGCGATGGTGACCGTCTCGCTGTCGCTGGCTTCGCCATCGCTGGCGACGAACGTGATTTCGTGGGAGCCGATCTGTTCGTCTGTCGGTGTCCAGGTGAAGCTCCCGCCGGCGAGATTCGCGCCGGTCGGAAGCCCGGTGGCCGAGTAGGTCAAAGCCGTGCCGTCCGGATCGGCCGCCGCGAGGGTGAACGACAGGGCGCCGTTCTCATCGACCGAGCGATCTCCGATCTCGGCCAGCGCGGGCGCCCGGTTGACGTTGGCCACCGAGATGGCGATGGTTTTGGAGTCCTCGGCCCGGCCGTCGCCGGCCACGAACGTCACGTTGTGGCTGCCTGCCTGATCGTATCCGGGGGTCCAACTGAACGTCTGCCCGATGAACGTTGCGCCGGTCGGAAGTCCGGAGGCGGAATACGCGATGGCGTCGCCGTCGGCGTCAGTCGCGCTGATCGTAAAGGTGATCTTCTGGTTTTCGCTGACGCTCTTGCCGCCGATGCTGGCGAGGACGGGCGCCGCGTTCTGTCGCTCGACGGTGATCGTGATGGTTTCGGAGTCCTCGGCCGAACCGTCGGTGACCGTGAATGTCACCTGATGGACGCCGATCTGGTCGGAAGCGGGCGTCCAGGTGAACGTCTGATTCGAGAACGTCGCGCCGGTCGGGAGGCCGGCTGCGGAGAAGGTCAACGGGTCGCCGTTCGGATCGGTCGCCGTAACGGTGAAAGTCAGTGCCTGGCCGGCCGTGACCTGCCTGTCTCCGATCAGAGAAAGCACCGGGGCGTTGCCGCCGGCGGTCTCAGGCCAGATGGGGCCGCACTGGGCTCGATAGGCATGCCACAGGTTGTCTATGAATTCGCTTGACGTATGCCACCAGCCTGCGAATTCACCACCCGGCTTGGTCATTTCGTGGTAGCGGTCCGTGTAGTCGAAGTATGCGTTATGATTCCAGAGTGTTTTTCCGCCGGGTGTCAGGAGAGCGGCAAGTGCCGTGCCGGTGAACGGTGGCCCAGCCACTCCTCGATACTTTGTCGGAAGCCACTTGTTGCTGACTTCCGGTTTCGTGGAATGCGCAATCCCCCATTCCGGCGTCCCGATATCCGACGTAGTATAGGGGATCTTCTCGGTATCTCGCGCATCCGGTGCGAAAACATCACTGTTGGTAATATCGACGTCGAATTGGGATACATAGAATGTCTGATCGTCTTCCCCGAAATGTATGTAGTCAGGGGGACAGTTACCTGGTCCATAGCCGTTGGTATGTAAATAATCCCCGGATTTCTCGCCGATCGATTTCATTTCAGAGTCGCCGAGCACGATCCCTGCGAAAAGAATCGGCCACTTGCGTCCACCTCCATGTCCTCCTTCGCCCACCCAGCTCCAGAGCCCACCCGCGTTGACAACCCCGTAGAGGTCCATGCCCAACTGAACGTAACGGCACAGAAGCGTCTCTTTCTGCTCGGGTTCGAAGTCCAGATGTAGCATGAGTGCGCCGACCCCAATCTGCCCATGAAGGTCTCGCCCATAGTGTGGCATATTCAGGCTGGGATGCAGATAATCGTTTCTCCATCCGACATAGTGATCCAGCCAAGGGGCTGCGAAGTAGTCTGCAACTGTCTCTAAGGTGGGCGTTTTGCTGACGGGAGGCAGCCTCTTTAGGAGTGAGTAGTTCAACATACTCTTATTAAACTTGACGGTTTTGTCCGTACCGCAGTAGGGGGGGCGGAAACTGCCAGCCGGAGCGGCCGACGCCAGAACAGTCAGGACCGCCGCCCGTTTCAGTTGAGGCCTTTGAAAAGGGGTATCCTCGCTAATGGATGAGACGAGCGATGAATGCGTCGCCAGGGCAAGCGGGCGCTCAGGAGAGAGGTTGAACGCAACATTCTTGGCCTCGTCATAGGGAATGGCGATATAACAGATGGTATTGTCATACCCGATGAATTTGTCACGAGGACTGGGGTTGACCATCGAGCCGTTCTTCACGTGGCCATCGACAGATACGGATTGGGGGTCGATTGCGACAATCTTTATCGGGCCCACCACCCAGAAATCCCCATTAGCGAAGTGCCCCACGGAGTAGTAATCATCGAAATGCCAAGTGATCTCGAATTGCTGCAGAGCTTTGGCCTTGTAAGAGACGTGCTCCGGCCACACCGCGGCGTAGGTGGTCAAATCCGCCTGCTGGATGTAGATTGTGTCGCCGCTTGTCGCCGCCGTTTGCACCTGTGCAAGCGTTTTCCACGGCTGGCCGGGGGTACCTGGATTGCCGTCGTCTCCTGTGGCCGTGTTTAGGTAGTACTCCGCCGCCTTTGCGGAGAACGCCGTGCAGATCAGGATTGTCAACAGCGCGATTTGCATCCAGACTATGGGTTTGTTGAAGAAGCGGACTCCGCCTTGATCTCGCCGCACCGCCGATGTTTCGAATACCATAGAACCCCCATAACCCATTCATTGTTTCGTGGCAGGGGCCACGATACACTTCATTCGGAAATGAACACCTTTGCCCAAATTGTAGCAAACGAGTTGTGATCGGAACAAATCCATCTACGTATTTGTCCATCATGCGGATGTGGAGGAATCATCTCACGTATTTTATCGGACATTGATTCATTTGTCTACTCTCACTGCGCCGAGGTGGCCACTGTGTCGAAGTCCCGATTTGGGCTTTTTGGCTTGAGTTGCCCCAGCAGCCCACCGATAATAAACCACAGGTATTGATGCCGAATCCTTGAATGCGCCGGATCAGCGTGGTGAGCGTTCGAGGGTACATGACTGCCTTCTGGATTCTGTGGACTGGCCGGTTGTCTTAGACGGATGGAATACTACTTCATAGGTATCCATATTGGCGTATTCCTTTGGTTGGGGTGTCGATCATGCATGTGTGGCGAAGTAATTCGCCTGGGCCTCTTGCGGGCAGGACGGCTTCCATCCCGGTTGCAGCGGCCGTCAGTGTGGCGCTGCTGGTTGCGGCGGGTGCGGCCTACCGGTCCGCCGCCTCGGCGTGGGACAAGAATCCCAACAAGAGCATAGCCTTGCCGGTTCCCCTGCGGGAGATTCCCAAGCAAATTGGGGGGTGGGCGGGGGAGGATCTGGAAATCCCGGCAGGTACCCAGGAATACATGAAGACCCACTATGCCGACGATTACGTCAGCCGGAGGTACTTCTACGCGGGCGAACGACTCATGGCCGATGTCTATGTCGTCTACTGCTCGACGCGTCCATCGGGGATACTCGGGCACAAACCCCAAGTGTGCTATCCGGGGAACGGTTGGTTATCGGACGGCCAGACGCAATCGGAGTTTACGACCTCATCCGGCAGGAAGATCGAGTGCCTGATTGACTCGTTTCATACGCGCCCTCCTGCCTACCAACAAGTCTATGTCCTCAACTTTTATGTCGTCAACGGGCGGATCACGCTGAGTGAAGAGGCATTTTCGAGTCTGTGGGACCGAAGGCCAAACCTGTCTGGCGATCTGGCTCGATATGTGGCGCAGGTTCAGATCCGGTCGTCCAACACGGAGCATCCGGCCAGAGTTCTGGCATCGCAGATCGCGGAGATTATTCTCAGGTTTCTGCCCGATCAGGATGGGCATGTCGCGGTGACTGAGACTCAGGGCGATTCGGCACAGATGCCGGGGGCGGCCAAAGACGACAAGTAACAGTATCGTTTTCGTGTCGAATCAGCGTAACTGTAGTAAGGACAATGGGGTGTGTCTAATCTGCGACTGTCGCCGACGGGGACGGAGTCTGTCGTGATAATGAAATGATAGGATTGGGGGGGATGGAGGCGTTTGTCTGTTCGGCCGTGAATGCCTCTCGAATGGTGGGACAGGGTGGAGAATCTTACGATGGGGATTTTTTCGCATTTCTCTGGAGTCAGCCGTCGCCGGAAGTTGGAACTGTTCCAGGAGAACATGCGGCCGGCAATGCAGGACAAAGTCCTTGACGTCGGGGCCGAGGTTGGCCGGACCTCCACGGATGTTCAGTTCATTGACTGGTATCCCTGGAAGGAGAATATCACAGGTGCGAACATCTCACAGGATCGCGTGGATGCGATTCGCAAGCGTCATCCCATGGTCCATGTCGAGGTTGCCGACGCGCGTCGGTTACCGTGGCCTGATAAGCACTTTGATATCGTCTATAGTAATGCTGTCATTGAACACGTCGGCGGGCACGCGGACCAGGAGCGGATGGCTTCGGAAATCATGCGAGTGGGCAAACGATGGTTTGTTACGACCCCGAATCGATGGTACCCATTCGAGTTTCACATGCGTCTTCCCTTCGTAACCTGGCTGCCGAGGCACGGTTATCTGGCCTTTAGCAGGATCGTCCGATACAGCTATAGTGAGCGGAAATACGTGTTCGGCTCGCGATACGGAGCTACGCTTCGTCTGATGGGTGCGAGGGATCTCCGGAGATGTTTTCCCGGCAGCCGCATCATTCGGCAGCGCGTAACGTTCATGCCGGAGACGCTCATCGCGGTTGGACCTGTTGCCTGACAGTTGGATGAAAGGATCGCAAACAAGTGATCAAACCTTTTGAGAAACCTGTCTACGTTACACAGCCGGTTCTGCCGCGGCTCGAGAAGTTCTGTGGGCGGCTGAAGGAAATCTGGGACAATCGGTGGCTTACCAACAATGGCCCAATTGTCAAACGGTACGCGAAAAGGCTCTGCGAATACCTGGAGCTGGACAATGTGTGTCTTTTCAACAACGGCACCCTGGCCCTTCAGATCGCTCTGCAGGGCATGGGAGTGTCCGGCGAGGTCATCACGACGCCGTTTACGTTCGTCGCTACAGCCCATGCGATGTATTGGAACAGGGTCCGCCCGGTTTTTGTGGACATCGAGCCGGACTACTACACGCTGGACCCGGAGAAGGTGGAGGCGGCGATTACGCCGTGGACGACCGCGATCGTTCCGGTGCATGTCTACGGCCATCCCTGCAAGCTGGACGCCCTCGCGGACATCGCCCGTCGGCACGGATTGCACCTGATCTATGACGCCGCCCACGCCTTTGGAGTGCGGGTCGCCGGCAAGCCGATTGCCCATTACGGCGACTTGAGCATGTTCAGCTTTCATGCGACGAAACTGTACCACTCGATCGAAGGCGGCCTGTTGGCCTTCCAGAATCCGAGGCTCCAGAGGACATTCGATTATCTGAAGAACTTCGGTTTTGAGAACGAAGTCGAGGTGGTGACGGCGGGGACCAACGCTAAGATGAACGAGTTCCAGGCCCTGATGGGCGAGATGATCCTCGACGAGATGCCGACGATCATTGCTCAGCGGAAGCTGTTGTATGAGCGGTATTGTCAATTGTTGTCGGATGTCCCTGGGATTCATCTTGCCCCCCCGGTGTCTCCGGACGTCGTATACAACTATGCTTACATGCCGATCGAGGTGGATGCGGAGCTGTTTGGCTTGTCCAGGGACGGACTCTACGAGGAGTTGAAAAGATTCAACGTCTTTTCTCGTCGGTATTTCTATCCCCTGGTTTGCGATTTCGCCTGTTATCGCTCGGTTCCCGTGAACGACCCGCTGACGGTCGCCCGGTCGGTTGCCGGCAGAATTCTCACGCTGCCCATCTATTCGGATCTGGCGATCTCGGACGTGGAACGAATCTGCGAGATCATTCGTCATGTGGGTCACGAGGCCTGCGGAGGGAGCTTCTGCTGAAAGGATGTTTTGCCGCAGGGTGAAGCTCTCTTTCCGCAGGTGCGTGTCTGCATGTCTCAATCGTCCAGAACTATCCTGATTCTGGGAGGCTCTCCCTTCCAGATCCCCGTGATCCGGTACGCGAGATCGGCGGGTTATCATGTGGTCACCTGTGACTATCTGCCCGACAACCCCGGCCACGAATACGCCCATGAATACCACAATGTCAGCACGACAGATATGGATGGCGTCCTGACGCTGGCCCGAGATCTTCACGTGCATGGGATTCTTGCGTATGCCTCCGATCCGGCGGCTGCGACCGCGGCTTACGTCGGCAACCGGCTCGGCCTGCCCTCGAATCCGTACGAGTCCGTCCGGGTCCTGACGAACAAGGATCTCTATCGCGACTTCCTGCGAGGGCACGGTTTCACCGCCCCTCGGGCCTGGACGGTCGCCGTGCGAAACGGTGAACTGCCGGCGATCCCCGATGTGCCCTTCCCGGTCATGGTCAAGCCGGTGGATTCATCCGGGAGCAAGGGGGTTTCGCGAATCGCTTCGCGGGAAAGGCTTGCCGACGCAATCCAGGATGCCGCGAGATTCTCCCGCGCCGGCCGGATCATTTTCGAAGAGTACGTCGTTCGAGAGGGACCTCAGATCGGCGGCGAAGCGTTCGTTCTGAACGGAAAGCTGGTCTTCATGTGTCTCGGGGACCAGATTGTAGACGCGAAATGCAATCCGTATGTTCCGGCGGGCATGTTGTTCCCCAGTCGGATTGGGACCGACCTGTATGCGAGGATCGCATCGGATTTGCAGCGATTGCTTGACTTGCTGGACTTCTCTTTCGGCGGGTTGAACCTTGAGATCATGCTGGACAAAGAACGACGACTCTACCTCATGGAGGTGGGGCCGAGAACCGGGGGCAACTTCCTGCCGGAACTCATGCACTACTGTGCCGGCGCGGACATCGCGAAGTACTCTGTCGAGTCCGCCCTGGGCCATGAAATTCCGGAACTCTCGGGGTTGCCGGCGAGTCCCCGATGTGACGGTTTCTTCGCATATGGCGCGATCCATTCACGGACCGCGGGAATCCTTCGTTCCGTTCGTTTGAGCGAAGAGGTGCAATCTCACGTCCTGGAGATGCACCAGTTCAAGTACCCAGGGGACAAGATCGAAGCCTACAACGGCTCCAACTGTACGATTGGGATTCTGCTCCTGGGTTTCGGCACGAGACGACAGATGGAAGAGATGATTTCCGGCATGTCCAGTCACATCGCGGTCGATGTCGGCTGTGACGCCGAGGCTTCGGAGAAGTGAACTAAGGTCTGTGCCAGGTGAATGAACGAGATATGACATACCAGGTCGGAAATCACGCGCGGATTGTGGGCGGTATGTTCGGCATGCCGCAGACCATCGCCGATGGTGCGGGTGGTGGCATCCGGGATTTCCTCCGTGGCGAGAATCTTCTGCTGACTAACGCACGAAGTGGGATACACGTTCTTATTGAGTATCTGGGCTGTCGGCGCATTTGGCTTCCCTCCTACTTGTGTCCGTCGATTGTTCAGTGTGTCAGCCAATCGCGTGTTCAGGTGATGAGTTATGCTATTGATGGCATTCTGAACGTGGCGACCTCTTCCTGGTTGCATGACCTGCAGGCAGGGGATCTTGTGCTGTTCATCGACTATTTCGGTTTTCCGGCAGATGACAGTATTGCCGCCGAAGTCAAGGCAAAAGGCTGTTACGTTTTGGAAGATGCCAGTCAGGCTCTTCTTACGTCGAAGAGACTGCATTCTGCTGATTACATCTTGTATAGCCCTCGCAAGTTTGTGGGGGTACCTGATGGCGGTATTCTGGTCAGTGCCTGCGGATGCAAATGTCCTTCGCAGAATCTGATGCCACCGCCCGATTCGTGGTGGCTCGCCAATCTCGAAGCCACTATCCGAAGGCGTGAATTTGACGCCTGTGGCGTGGAGAATGATTGGTTTGCCTGGTATCTTCGGTCGAAGAAGGCATCCCCTGTTGGCCCTTATCGGATGAGTGATGTATCGCAACGATTGCTTTTGTCCGCATTTGACTACGATCAGATTGCGAATAAGCGTGTAGAAAACTACGCATTTCTGCTAAAAGAATTGGCAGACATTGCCTTGTTCACAGATTTGCCTGCCGGCGTGGTTCCACTTGGCTTTCCCGTTCGACTGCGGGATCGCGAGACCATACGAAAGGCTATGTTCAATCTGCGGGTCTATCCTGCCGTGCATTGGGCGATTGGCGGGATCGTAGCGGAGGAATACGCTCAAAGCCTGGATTTGTCAAAGCAGATACTGACGCTCCCGTGCGATCAACGATATGGCCAACGCGAAATGGATGCGATGGTAAGAGTCTTGCGAGAGCATTGGGCTGCCTGCTGATTTACGCAGAGTATGGAGGTGCCAGTTCAGTGAATGAATCAGTTTACCTGAGAGCGTTGGAATCGAGCGATATCGAGCGAACCTGCAAGTGGCACAATGATCCGGTGCTATACAAGTCACTGGTGGGTGTGCGGCTCTTCAGCAGTCATCATGCTGAAGAACTCTGGCTGGAACAGCGCTGCAGTTACTCTCAAAAGGAGGTGAATCTTGCCATCTGTGTTGCAGAGTCGCATGAGCACATCGGCAACATCTACCTTCGAAGCATCGATTGGATTGCCGGGACGGCAGATATGCAGGTGTTTATAGGAGAGGCGACAAGGCGGGCGTGTGGGTATGGGACTTCCGCAGTTCGCCAGATTCTTCAATATGCATTCGATACCCTGAATCTACGTAAGATCAGTCTGAGAGTTCTTGTGGACAATGAACCGGCGATACGCGTCTATCGGAAGTTTGGTTTTGTGGTCGAAGGGACGCTGAAGGCCCATGTGTTCAAAGAGGGACAGTACAAAGATCTCGTTGTCATGGCCCTGATGAGGGGCTCCTGTGAAAGCCTTGCGTGATGCCCAACGTTGCGCCGAGGAGCGACCGGCGTCTGCGGCTGCGGTTCTTTTCCTGACGCAGTTCTGCATGACAAGACGGACGTGGAGGGAATATGGTTGGTAGATATATTCGTCGAATGGTGTTCCAAATGATTCCCCCGTGGTGGAAGCCGTTCTTTGGGTTTATACGCAGGGATTCGTCCCGTAAAGAGAAGATCCCGCTGAGAAGAAAGATCGCGATGTGGCACAGGGGATTCGAGGCGAATCGGTGCTACTACTACGATTTCGATCGTTACGATCGTCGCTTGTACGTCTCGGATTACTTCAATTTCCTGAGCCATCCCAAAAACGGGCACTACACAGGCCTCATCGACGACAAATTATATCTTCCAGTATCCCTACGAGGATTCCCCGAGCATGTCCCTGCGTATCATTTCCTGCTCCTTTCAGGACGCGTCCTGAAACTGGGGGGCGACAGGAGCGTCGTGTCCAGTGATAGTGAGGAGTTCTGGGACAGTTTCATGCGTATTGTCGAGGGGCCGGGATGTGTGGGAAAACCCACCAACCAGTCTTGCGGAACAGGCGTCATCGTCTTCGAATCCCGGTCAGGCACGTTGTTCGCAAACAATTGCCCCCGCACGAAAGAGGACCTGTTGTCATTCTTTCGAACACAGTCCAGATATCTGATCTCCGAACGCGTGCGTCAACATCCTTACTCGGTGCGACTGAGCCCGAACACGACGAACACAATTCGGCTCCTTACGTGCTGGGACCCGGATACGGAGACGCCCTTCGTTGCCAGGGGGTTCCATCGGATTGGAAGACCCGCGATGTACGGCGCCGACAACGGTGCCTTGGGCGGGCTGATCACCCAGATCGACCTCTCGAAAGGAACTCTGGGGTGCATCGCGCACGTTCACGATGGACGCGTGGAATACCAGCGCGAACATCCGGATTCCGGAGTGCCGGTCTATGGGACGCCCATTCCCCATTTCGAACGCATTCAATCCACCCTCATTCAGATGTGCTATGAGCTGAACTACGTTCCGTACATTGGATGGGACATTGTGGTGACCGAGGACTCATTCAAAGTCCTGGAACTGAATTCGAACACGGATGTGTACGGGTATCAGTTGTTTGAACCCCTGTTGTCGGACTCGCGGCTCTCAAGATTCTACCGACAATTTGTCACGCCAAAGAACCAGAGATACTTTATGCGATAATGGCCTTTGTGTGGTGGTGTCGAGCGAATGACCGAATCATTACGACAGAAGGCCGAACGAGGGGCCGTATGGAGTTTCATCGATGCGGCGGGCAACCGGATCGTCCAGTTTGTCATCGGCGTCATCCTGGCGCGGCTGCTCATGCCAGAGCAGTTCGGACTGCTCGGGATGCTGGCGATCTTCATGGCGGTGGCTCAGACCTTCCTGGACAGTGGGTTCGGCCTGGCCCTGATCCAGAAGAAGGAGGTCACCCAGGCCGACACCAGTTCCGTCTTCTACTTCAATGTGGTTGTCGGGATCGTGATGGCGGGACTGTTGTGCCTGGCGGCGCCGTGGATTGCTTCTTTCTACAGACAGCCAATCCTGCTGCCTCTGACGAGGGCGATGTCGTTGTTGTTGGCGATCAACTCCCTGGCAGTTGTCCAGACCGCCATGTTGACTCGCAACGTCGCCTTCAAGCTCCAGGCGAAAGTCAGCCTGATCTCGTCGCTATGCTCGGGAAGCCTTGGCGTCGTCATGGCGTATCGGGGGTACGGCGTGTGGAGCCTCGTCGCGCAGCAGCTTGTCCGCGCCGCGCTCAACGTCGGGTTGCTCTGGGGGCTCAATCGCTGGCGGCCCGGCCTGGTGTTCAGTTTCAGAGCCCTCCGACAGATGTTTGTCTTTGGGTCCCGGATGCTTGCATCGGGCCTGTTGAACCAGGTGTTCACCAATATCTACGATGTCTTGATTGGCAGGCTCTTCAGTGCGGCCGACCTCGGTTTTTACATCCGCGCCAAGCACTTGGAGGAGCTTCCATCCGCGACATTGACCAATATCGTCACTCGCGTGAGCCTGCCGGTGTTTTCTTCCATTCAGGATGACAAGACCCGCCTGACAAAGGGATTACGGCAGATACTCGCGTTGCTGGTGTTTGTCAACGTTCCCATCATGATGCTTCTGGCCACGGCGGCCTCCACCCTGGTGGAAGTGCTGCTTACCGAAAAGTGGCTTCCCTGTGTCAGCTACATGCGACTGCTGTGCATTCATGGCATGCTGCTTCCGTTGCACGCTCTGAATCTGAACGTCCTTACGGCCAGAGGCCGGTCGGACCTGTTCCTCCGTCTCGAAGTGCTCAAGAAAGGCCTCACGATCTGCAATATTCTCGTGACCTGGCGATGGGGCATCATGGCGATCATCATCGGGCAGGTCGTGTTGAGTTTCGTTGGCTATTTCTTGAACAGCTATTACAGCGGCAAGTTGCTGGGCTATCCAGCCCGGCAGCAGTTGCGGGACATCCGGGGGTATTTCCTGTCCGCAGCCGTCGCCGGCGCGGGCGTGTATGCCCTGCAGTATGTTGGCTTTCCCAACGCGGTGTTGCTGCTCGCCGCCCAGGTTGTCTTCGGTTTGACGGCGTATCTGTTGTTGTGTCGGCTGTTTCGTCTGCCGGCCCTTGCGGACGGCTGGCGTCTGGTAACCGAGAGGGTGCCCGGCCTGACCCGGTTTAGGACATGATCTAGCTGGCTGGGAGGATTGGAAATCATGGGGAAACAAGACATCAAAGTCAGCACCCTGATGCTCACCTACAATCACGAGCGGTTCATCGGCGAGGCCATCGAAGGGGTCCTGATGCAGAAGACTGATTTCCCCTGTGAATTGGTCATTGCAGAGGATTGCTCGACGGATCACACGCGTGACGTAATTCGCGGGTACTGGGAGAAGTATCCGGATCGCATCCGCGTCCTGCTGAATCGCCGCAATACCGGGGCCCGGTGGACCGTTTCGCGGGGATACATGGCCTGCCGGGGGCAATATGTGGCTGTGCTCGACGGCGACGACTACTGGACGAACCCTCTCAAACTGCAGCGGCAGGTGGATTTGCTGGATCGCCATCCCGAACATGCAATCTGTTTTCACAGTGTGGAGTTTGTCTGGCAGGATGGCAGCCAGGAGTCGAGAATCTACCGGCCGTCACAGATCAAGGACGCGTATACGCTGGCCGACCTTTTCGAATACTGCTTCATGGCCTGTTGTTCCGTGATGTATCGCCGATGTATCCCGGAGGTGTACCCTGCATGGTACTCCCTTGGGCCCGTGGGAGATTGGCCACGGCATGTTCTGCACGCGCAATACGGCACGATCGGTTACATCGACGAACCCATGGGGGTCTGGAGACTTCACGGTGGCGGCGTGCACTCGATGTTGCCCACGACCCGCAAGCTGAGAGTAGCTATCGAGGCGCTCCGGCGATTCCTGTGTGCGATGGATCACCAGTATCGCGGTGTCATCAACCTCTCGCTTTGCACGCACTACTGCCAATTGGCCCACTTCTACTGCGATGAAGGAAAACGGGACGATGCCCGACGTTGTATCAGAGAGTGCTTCCGCGAGGTGAATTTCTGCTCGAAGATCCCTGTGCGTCGTCTGCTCAATGCCTCGCTCAGGACATTTGCTCCCGGGCTTCACAAGTGGTGCAAGCGAGTGGGCCGGGCGATTGTGCCGGCTTGTCAGGCAGGAGGGAATCCGCCATCTACGGGACCTTCCCGTGCGACCAGGGCGGTTGAGCGCAAGTCGATGAACGAACAAAGAGTCTGACCGGGGGGGGCCTCCGTGCCAACCGTGTCCGTCATTATTCCCACGTTCAATCGCGCCGGGTGCGTCGTCCGAGCAATAGAGAGCGTTCTGGCCCAGACATACCGGGATTGCGAGATCATCGTTGTGGATGACGGATCGACGGACAACACCATGCAAGTGCTTGAGAGCTACGCGGACAGGATCAGGTGTATATGCCAGGACAATGCCGGTGTTAGTGCGGCCAGGAACGCAGGCCTCCGGGCCGCCCAAGGTGAGTGGGTGGCCTTTCTCGACTCCGACGACATGTGGCTGCCGTCGAAGTTGGCCGTGCAGATGGACCTGGTTGAGCGAACGGGAACCGAGGTTTGTTTCACGAGTGTGGTGCAAGTCGATGAGACGCGGGAGCGGCCCGTTCAGGGGGTGTGCAGCGATACGGTGTTTCAGGAGCCTCTCGATTTGCTGCTTGTCCACCGTGTCGTTCCCTATGTGCAATCGATGGTGGCGAAGACGCAATTCCTGAGAAAACTCGGTGGTTTCAACGAGCTGCTGAGGGTGGCCGAAGATACGGATCTGATCTATCGCATGGCTTTCAAGTCCGCCTTTGCCTATGTAGGTTCGCCGCTGGTGCGCATGGACCGAACGGAGGGACGGAATGGCCTGGCGAGCCACGAGGCCATGGCCGGCCCGGAGTACCTTCAATCGCACACCGAGATCATCTCTCTTGCGTACTTCCGATGTCTCAACAAGCCCAAGGTGTTTCGGCGACGTCTCAGACATATATTGGGCCACCTCCTCTCGTTGAGAGCCTTGAATTGTTGCCTCAACCGATTGCCCAAAGAGGCGAGGGCGTGGGCATGGGACGCTCTGCACTTTGGGGGGAACTGGCGGACATACCGACGGAGCTTGGCAATTCTGGCCATGCCGCCCGTTGTGCGGTACATTCATCGCCACGGAGACAGGACTGCTTGAGAACCAACTGAAACGGGTCAATTTGTGTCGAAGCAGGGGATGAGAGTTCACGTGGTGTTGCTGCTCGCCACCTATATTGTCTTCGGTTTGGCGGCGTAGCTGCTGTTGTGTTGACTGCTTCGTCTGACGGTCTTCCTGGAGGTGCGGTGGGAGGGGGGGCGAGAGAGTGCCTCTCCTGGCCCGGTTTGTCGCGTGACGCGGTTGTCACGTTGTAAGGATTGTGAATCCATGAGTGAACGCGATATCAAAGTCAGCACGTTGATGGCCACCTACAATCACGAGCGCTTCGTCGGCGAGGCAATCCGTGGGGTCTTGATGCAGAAGAGTACCTTTCCATTTGAGCTCATTATCGGGGAAGATTGCTCAACCGACCAGACCCGCCAGATTGTTCTTGATTATCAAAAACGGTTTCCCCACATTGTGAGAGTAGTTACCTCAGAGCAAAATGTGGGTGGTTACGAGAATACACGTCGTCTCCTTCAAGCCTCTCGTGGAAAGTACATCGCCTTCTGTGAAGGTGACGATTTTTGGCACCGGGATGACAAATTGCAGATGCAAGTCGAGCTGCTTGAGAACCATCGTGAATGTGGATTGGTATGCTCGGAGTATGATGTTCGAAACGTTACCACAGGGGAGACGATACGCGATTATGTGAACTATAGAGGGTGTCATGTGCCAACAAGTAGGAGTATTGAGGATTTCATCGCTAACCGCAGTGGGCTGGACAACAAGCCCATCGGATGTAGCATAAGGACTTGTACGATGGTGGGCAGGAAGGATCTTATCATGCAAATAAGGAAAGCTGATCCCCATTTGTATCAGACCGACACGTTCAGAATGCGTGATACCCCACTGTGTGCGGAGATCAACATGCTAAGCACCATCCTATTCATCCGTGAATCGCTGGCGACATATAACATTCTCCCCGAATCGGCTAGCAGGAGCCGGGACGCCTCCAAGAGATTACGGTTCTTCATTAACGGATGCGAGATGTGGCTATATCTTTGTGACAAGTATAAGGTTTCCGCGGAAGTGCGACAGATGCACGAAATGCGGCGTCTGCACGCTATGTTGTGCTTGGCTTTCGAGGAAAGAGATGTTGTGAAGGCTGACGCAGTAAAGGCTGAGAAAGGGCTGCGGGATCTAAAAGAAATGCTGCTTTATCTTGGGGCGAGACACCCATCTATTCACGGTATGTATGCGGTTGCCAGGCAAGTCAAGGAAATGCTCTTTAAGAAGGCGGACCAATGGGCTTAACAGAGGGGCAAATATCCCGAGTGTGCCGTTGGTGGAGTATCTAATAGAGTCCGGCCGGTGCTGCGTGATGGGGGTGACATACGTATGGCTGTGCGACGCGGACTATTTCATGTACGTGGAGTAGGAATGCCTGCTCTATGGCGAGGAGTTGATCGAGCGAATGAAACGTGACTACATGTTCGGTGACGGGGTTGCAACGCGGATTGCGGAACCGAAGATGCTCCGTATCGTCTTTGCCAGTCAGTGTGTCGGCCTGTCTTCCGAGGTTTGGATATGGCGGCAGATCGTTCGCTTCCGGCGGATCATGCCCCGAGTGCTGACGTGGCGCTATCTGAATCGGGAGGTGTTTCCGCTCAATGGGGTCGAGGTACACGAGCTGCCGTTTGACTTCGATCCGCAGGGATGCTGGTCGCGGCGAGTCCGAAACCTCCGTGGCCTGATCACCGGGAATGTGTATGCGAGTAGGGGGCGGGAACTCGAAGCGTTGCAGTCCTATCTGGTGAGGGAGAAGCCGTCCGCAATGTTGTGTCATTTTGCCTATGTCGCCCTTCGGCTGCTGGATATCGCCGCGGGACTTGGCATCCGCGTCGTTGCTCATTTTCACGGAAGGGATATCACGTCCATGCTGCGGTCTCGAGCCTATCGCAGGAGCCTCCTGAAGAATCTGCATCGATTTGAGGACATCGTGGTTGTTGGGAGCCATCAGAAGCAGTGGCTGGTGGAACAGGGATGCCGTCCGGACAGGGTGCATGTGATCCCCTGTGGAGTCCCGACCGATGAGTTTGTTCCCGCCGCGAGGACACTCTGCGAAACGATCCGGTTCATTGCGGTCGCGCGATTGGTCGAGCAGAAGGGACTTGACTACACTCTGAACGCGTTCGCGTTGACTAGGCAGCGTGTTCCCGGCTCGTTCCTGACGATCGTGGGAGACGGTCCTCTGAAGGCCGACTTGGAGAAACTGGCCGCCGACCTGGGAATAGCCGACCGCGTGCGGTTCGCGGGCTGGCTCAGCCCGCAGGAGGTCCGCTGTGAATTGGCCGCCTCCGATGTCTTCCTTCAGCATTCGATTGTCTCCAGCGAGGGCGATTCCGAAGGGTTTGGTGTGACGGTCGCCGAGGCAGCGTCCAGCGGGCTTCCCGTCGTCTGCTCGTTGAGCACGGGTCTTGTGGATCAAGTCGTCGAGGGAACCACGGGGTTCCTCATCCCTCAGCGGGACGCGGAGACGATGGCGGCCCGGATGATCCAGCTCGCCGAGGACCCCGGGATTCGCACCCGCCTGGGCGCAGCAGGGCGGCAGAGAGCCGTATCCTGCTTCGATGTGGCAAAGCAGGTCCGAGAGCTTGAAGAAGTCTTGATCCGCGCGAGCACGAAAACGCGGGCGTGATATATGACTGTGCTTTTTCATCGAGCCATCAACCTGCTGACCGCCTGCGTGTACTATGCGTGGTGGCGTCCTCGTTTTGGCCGTTTCGGCTGGCGATCGCGGCTGGGGCGTTGCGATCTGTTGACGAATCCTCGCGCGATCCACATCGGCGAGAAAGTCGAGATTCGCAAAGGCGCGCGTCTCGAGGCGGTCGGCCCCTGGGATGGGAGCAGGCCGAAGCTTGTTATCGGCGATGGCACGATCATCCATCTGTACTTCCACTGTGGTGCTGCCCAATCCGTGACGATTGGGAGGGACGTCTTGATTGCAGGACGTGTCTACATTAGCGATCACGATCACGTGTTCGACGATCCCGACGTGCCTGCGCGTCGCTGCAAACGGCTCCATAGCGCCCCTGTCGTCATTGATGACGGGGCCTGGCTCGGAGAAGGGTGTGTGATTCTCAAGGGGGTCCGCGTCGGCCGGCGGGCCGTCGTCGGCGCCAATGCGGTTGTGACAAAGGATGTGCCCGCCTTTACGGTGGTCGGCGGTGTGCCGGCCCGCACGATCAAGAAAATCAGTGCAGCAGTCTCGGAGCCGCACCGATGAAGAAAATCTTGATGTTGTCCTATTACTATCCCCCCGCGGGAGGCGCCGGGGTTCAGCGAACCGCCAAGTTCGTGAAGTACCTGCCTCGCCATGGCTATGCCCCCGTCGTTGTCGGAGGGACGGGATCGCCTGTTGGGGGGCAAATCGCCGAGGATCCGAAACTGCTGGAAGATGTGAGCGGGGCACCGGTTGAAGCCGTGAGTTTGTCCAACTGGGAGAAGAAACTGAAGCGGATGGATTCGAAGGTCGGGCGGTATCTGCCCGCGACGCCGTTTTGCTGGTGGGTGCGCGCCGCGGAACGCATGGGACGCGAGGTCATCGCTCGTGATAAGCCGGCCCTTCTGTACGTGACGGTGAGTCCCTATCCCGCGACGAAGGCCGCGGCGGAACTGGCGAAACGACACAACCTTCCCTGGGTAGTCGACATGCGAGATCCCTGGGCGCTGGACCCGATCAACTATTACCCGAGTCGGCTTCACCATCAGATGGATCTGGCTGCCATGGAGGCCGCATGCCGGGGTGCGACGGCCGTAATCATGAACACGCCAGACTCATTGCAGGCGTTGAAAGCCCGATTCCCGCGGCTGTCCGGCTCCAAGCTGTTTTGCATCCCGAACGGCTGGGACCGCAGCGATTTCGAGTTGCCGGCGACCTCGACCAGGCGGGAGAATGGTACGGACAGGTTTACCGTCGTTCACACGGGCCAGTTTCATACGGCTGGCGCATTGAAGATGGATCTGAGCAGTCGTGAGATGTTGCGCGGACCGGTCCGGCCGAGACCGCGCGACTGGTTCCGCTATTCTGTGGGGAATCCCCACCTTCTGGCGAGAACTCCTTACTATCTGTTCAAAGCCGTTCGCAAGCTGCTTGACAGCGGCGATGTGAATGTTCGCAAGTTGCATTTCGTCTTTGTCGGAGCGACGACGGCCGAAGATCGTTCGCTCGCGACGATGTTCGGACTGGACGATGTCGTTGAGTTTCCCGGTTATGCCGGTCACGCGCAGTCCATCCGCCTGCTCCTGTCGGCGGATGCTTTGTTCTTGCCGCTGCATGAGCCGTCGGATCGGCGATGCCCGTTGATTGTTCCCGGCAAGACCTATGAGTACCTGGCTGCAGGGAAGCCCATTCTGGCCTGTGTGCCGCCCGGAAACACCAGGGATTTCGTTCAACAGGCGGGTCTTGGGTTCGCCTGTGATCCGACCGATGTGGACGCAATCGCCTCCATCTTGTCCGACTTGTTGGCCCGGCACTGTAGCGAAGGGGGGCTGCGTTGTCACCCCAATGGTGAATTCATCGAACGGTTCGAGCGATCCCGGCTCACGAGCGATCTTGCGGCAGTGTTCGATTTCGTGTTGGGGGGGGCACATCCAACCCTGCCCTTCGATTGTCCCTGAGCGCGGGGTGTTTTCCTGAAAGGCGCGGTTCTCGATTATGGAACAGCAAGCAACGATAACCGGGTTGACCCTCTTCATCACGGTGATTCTCTCCGTCGTGACGATAGGGATTCCCCGCAAGTATTTCCTGCTGCCGTACGTGATCGGCGCCTGCTGGGTCCCTGCGGACCAGACGATCATGGTCGGAGAACTCAACTTCCAGGTGCTGCGTGTTCTTGTGGTCATGGGGATTCTGCGGTTGTGGATTCGTGGCGAGACGATTCGAATTCGATGGAACCGGTTCGACAAGCTGGTTCTGGCCTGGGCCCTTGTGGGCAGTCTGGTCTATGTTCTTCAGTGGCTGACGCTGGGGGCTCTGATTAACCGCTGCGGCCGGCTTCTGGAATGGCTCGGCCTGTACTGGGTGTTCCGTCAGAGCGTACGATCGTGGGATGATGTTCGGCTGGTCTATGTGGCTTTCGCGGTGTGCGCCATTGCCATGGTGCCGTTCGTGGCCGCCGAATGGGCCGCGGGTGTCAATCCATTCGGGGCGTTGGGACGCGTGACAACTGCGATTCGAGATGGCAACTTCCGGTGCCAGGCGACGTTCCCGCACGCGATCATGATGGGTCTGTTCTGGGCCACCCTCGTGCCGCTGTTTGTGGGTTTCGCCCGAAAAGAACACAAGACACTCTTCTGGGCGGCTGTGGTGGCCAGTGGGTTTATGGTTATGGGGACGAGTTCCAGTACTCCAGTTCTCACACTTGCTGCGGTTTTCGTTCTCTTGATTTTCTTTCGATGGCGGTCTTCGACGCGAAGCGTTGCCTGGGGAGTGGTTGCTCTGCTTATTGCTCTCCACATTGTGATGAAGGCGCCTGTTTGGCAGCTTCTGGCACGGGTTAGTGTCGTATCTGGTTCTACAGGCTGGCATCGTTTCCATCTGGTTGACGAGGCCATTCGCCACTTCACTGAATGGATGTTACTGGGAACTCGTAGCACGGGACATTGGGGGTACGGGTTGCGGGATGTGACAAATCAGTTTGTGCTCGAAGGGGTATATGGGGGGCTGATTACTTTGGTGCTGTTCTGTTGGATTTTGTTTGCTGGGGCGAAAGCGGTTCTGCGGTTGTCTCTGGATTCCAGAAACAGGGATGAACGTTATTGGGCATGGTGCATATTTGTAACAATCATCGCCCATGCGATATCGTTTATGGGCGTGTCGTATTTTGGCCAGATTACGATGATTTGGTACCTGTTGTTGGCCATAGTTGGTCTGTTCTATGGCCGAATGCCGCAAAAACCGAAATGTGTCAAACCGGTTGCAGTAGTGCCGGAATTACAGCAGGCTCCGGCGTGACGGTGGCGATGTCCTCATAGAAACAACACGGAAGTGATGGATTCTGAGTGGCCGATTGAGAATTGCGGATGGGCTGTCGTTGAGGAGGGTGATAATGGCTATGGAATCTGACTTGCGAATCGCATTGGTAGCCTCTTCTGGGGGGCATCTGAGCGAGTTGCTCAAATTGAGCGACGCGTGGCAGGGACGCGACGTGTTTTACGTTGTGACAACGGACGTGGTGAAGAAGCGGCTTGGAACGAACAAATGTGTCTACGTGGTGGGTGAGTGCAATCGGGAGCATCTCTGGCGGGTTATAAAGTCTTTCTGGCATTGTTTCTATGCCATGTGTCGGGAGCGGCCCGCGGTTGTGCTTAGCACGGGGGCGGCAGTTGGCTGTCTGTGTTGTTTCATCGGCCGACTGTTCGGCGCCAAGGTGATCTGGGTGGACAGCATTACCAATGTGGACCAGATGTCGCTGTCTGGACGGATGGTCCGACATGTTGCAGATCTATGCATTGTGCAGTGGCCGGAGTTGGTCCAAGTGTATCCTGGCACCGAATACATGGGCAACATCATTTGATTCTGTCTCAAATGCGAGGCGATCTATGATCTTCCTGACAGTTGGTACGCAGTTTCCGTTTGATCGGTTGGTGAGAACGGTCGATGACCTCGTCGCCAGTGGGGTTATCCAAGAAGAGGTATTTGCGCAGATTGGAGTGGACGCTTACCTGCCGCGGAGTTTCCAGGCAGTCGCGTTATTGGATAAGAAAGCCTTTGACGACTGTGTTCACAAGGCCTCTGCGGTCATCAGCCATGCGGGGACAGGTACGATCACAATGGCGCTTGACATGGGCAAGCCTCTTCTGGCGATGCCTCGGCTGAAACGATACCGAGAGGTGGTGAACGATCATCAAGCGGCCATTGCGCGTAAATTCGAGCAGTTGGGCCATCTTCTTGCGGCGTATACGCCTGACGAGCTTGCTGCCAAGGTGACGCAGCTGAGTGGGTTCAAGCCCAAGCCAAGGATGGTCCAGCAGGAGGCGGTTGTCCGAAGGATCGCGGAATTCTTAGAAGGATTGGCCGTGGGGGCTATCTGAGCGTATGTGTTGTCCTTTCGTCTGCGTGCTGGCACGCTTGTGTGTGACAGTGCTTGCTCCTGGCATAGGGCAGAAGTGGTGAGGTCGAATGAGCAATTCGGATGTTACCATCATCATTGTGAGCTGGAATACACGGGACATCTTGCGAGATTGCCTGCGATCTGTCTATGAGAACGCAGGCCCAGTGGATTTTCATGTGATTGTGGTTGATAACGCCTCAACCGATGGTTCTGTGGAGATGATTCAATCTGAGTTTGGCAAAGTCGAACTTGTCGCAAATTCTGATAATCGAGGGTTTGCTGCTGCCAATAACCAGGGAATGGCGATGGCCACAGGACGATATATTCTGTTGCTTAACAGTGACACCATTGTTTTAGAAGGGGCAATTGCCAAAACCGTGGCGTTTGCCGACACGCACGTTGAAGCGGCCGTTGTTGGATGTCAGGTTTTGAATTCCGATCGCTCGTTGCAGGCCAGTTGTTTCTTATTCCCATCTGCTCTGAACATGCTGCTGTCTGCAACGTACCTGTACAAAATATTCCCCCAAAGTCGGCTGTGGGGCCGGGAACGTATGACGTGGTGGGACAAACAAGATGCCCGCGAGGTCGACGTGATCAGCGGTTGCTTCATGCTGGTTCGCTGCGAGGCGATCGAACAGGTGGGTCGAATGGACGAAGCGTTTTTCATGTATGCGGAAGAAACCGACTGGTGTTACCGATTCCGGAAAGCCGGATGGAAGAATATGTACACGCCCGGCGGCCAGCTCATCCATTTGGGAGGAGCAAGCAGTCGACAGGCGGCATCCAAAATGCGGCTGCAGCTTTCGGGAAGCATCCTGTACTTTCTGAAGAAGCACAGAAGCCGGCTGGAGTACACACTGGGCTGTCTTCTCATCGCCCTGTCCTTCATGGTTCGTCTGCCCTTCTGGTTGATGAGGGCGGGGCTGTCTCGACAGAGCAGGTCGGAATCCTGGAGGGTGGTGAGAACCTACGCCGCCGGCGCAATCGGTTCGTTCCAGGGATACAGGGCGTTGTATATTGTGAAGCAGGTCGGTTCTCCGGGGAGTGCCCCATCGAAAGCGATGGCTTCTCACATGGGGAAATGAATCATCCCGTCCAACTGTTGTCTCCCGTCAGAGGTCTCATGGCCAATCATAAGTATGTGCTGATCACTCCCGCCTATAATGAGGCAAAACACTTGGCAAGCACGATCGAGTCGGTGATACGACAGACCGTGCTTCCTCTCCGTTGGGTTATCGTCGATGACGGCTCCTCCGATAACACGCCTGGTGTCATCCAATCGTATGCCCGCAAACACGACTTTATCCAGTATCATCGGCGGGTTCGTGACAAGAGCCAGACGTATTTTGCGAGCAATGTGTATGCCATTATGGAGGGAGCTGAGCAGATTGCATCACTGGATTACGACTTCATCGCCGTCTTGGATGCGGATATTACTTTGCCGGAAGAGTACTACGAGCAGATTGTCGCGAGGTTCGATGCCGATCCTGCATTAGGAGTTGCCTCAGGCATCTATGAGAATATAGTGAACGGCAAGCTGCAAAAGGTGTTGCACGATCGCCGTTCCACTCCGAAAGCGATCCAAGTATTTCGCAGGGAGTGTTTCGAGACGATCGGCGGATATGTTCCGATGAAATATGGTGGGGAAGACACCTGCGCGTGCATCATGGCTCGAATGAATGGATGGAAGAGTTGGTCTTTTCCGGAACTGAAGGTAATTCATCACCGACCGACAGGAACGGGGAACGCCGCAACGGTTCTTCGCGCCAGATTCATGCAGGGATTGTGTGAGTATGGATTGGCGACACATCCCTTGTTTATGGTGACTAAATCATTGCGACGGTGTTTTCTTGAATCACCGTTTCTTGTTGGCGGAATACTACGCTTTGGGGGATACCTGTACGGATATATCAAACACGAACCCCGTCAGATATCTTCCCAGGTGGTGGATTTCATACGACGTGACCAGTTCTGGCGGGTGATTGGGTTGAATCGCATATCAAAGGAGAATCGAGTGATTCGAGAGGGGATATGAGTCAGTATGGGACTATCACTTTGTTGGGAACCCCCATTCACAAGATGACTATGGTGAATGTTATCACCGCTTGTGATGAGTCCATACGAACTAGAAAGCCTGTTCTGATTGGCATGGTGAATGTGGCCAAGCTGGTCAAGGTGCGTCACGACGTCCAATTGCGGCAGAGTCTTGCTGAGACCACTTTCACCGTTGCCGATGGCGTGCCCATCGTGTGGCTGAGCGTCCTGTGTGGGTGCCGATTGCCGAAACGCGTGGCAGGGATCGACATCATGAACGAGCTGCTTGCCCGTGAGACGTCGACCAAACGATACGGAGTAGCCGCCCGCGAGATCCTGATGAATCCGTGACGATGGCCGCCCGCGTCGGTGTATCTGCGGGTTAATCTGATCTCCAAGCGTCGAGCACGCCGGCAGATGGGGCGGATCGATCACTACGTCTGGGAGCGGGACGAATCGTCCCGCACGGAAGAAACGCCGGCCGAGCGTCGCGAACCAAAGGCGGGCACGGTGGCCGGGCCAGCGATAACGAGGAGTGACTTTAGCGGGATCAAATCATGAGAATCTCTATCTGTGGTATGGGCTACGTGGGCGTTGTGAGCGCCGCTTGCCTCGCCAAAGAAGGCCATACGGTCATTGGAGCAGATCCCAATACGACGAAGGTGGACATAGTCAACAAGGGAATGTCACCCATTGTGGAAAAGGAGACGCCGGAACTGATCCGCGACGCAGTGGCGGGGGGGACGCTGCGGGCCACCGTGAATGTGGAGGAGGCGGTGCAGGCTTCTGAACTGACGCTGATTTGCGTGGGGACGCCGAGCCAGGCCGACGGAAGCTTCGATTTGAGATATGTGCGTCGGGTCTGCGAGGAAATCGGTCGGACGCTGCGTGACAAGAAGGAGTTTCACGTCGTGGTCTGTCGCAGCACGGTATTGCCCGGGACGATGCGCCAAGTGGTGATCCCGCTGCTGGAGGAACACTCGGGCAAGAAGGCAGGCAAAGATTTTGGGGTCTGCAACAATCCCGAGTTCCTGCGAGAGGGGACGGCGGTTCACGATTTCTACAACCCGCCGAAAATCGTCATCGGCGAGACCGATCCCACGAGTGGAAGCCGCGTTGCCTCCCTGTACGCCATGTTGGATGTACCGCTGTTCCGCACGCAGATTGAGGTCGGCGAGATGGTCAAGTACGTGGACAACATCTGGCATGCTCTGAAGGTGAGCTTTGCCAACGAGATCGGAGGCGTGTGCCGGGCTTTGAAGATCGACAGTCATGCGGTTATGGACATATTTTGCCGGGATACGAAGCTCAATCTCTCCCCCTATTACATGAAGCCGGGCTTCGCGTTCGGAGGCTCCTGTCTGCCCAAGGACGTGCGGGCCATGACCTACAAGGGCCGGACGCTGGATCTGGATCTGCCGATTCTCAACGCGATCCTGGACAGCAATGAAATGCAGGTCGAGACGGGCCTACGCATGATCACTGAGCTGGGCAAGAAGAAGATCGGTATCCTGGGTTTCAGCTTCAAGGCCGGCACGGACGATCTGCGAGAGAGTCCGCTGGTCACGGTGATCGAGCGCCTGCTGGGCAAGGGATACGATCTCCGCGTATACGATCGGAACGTCAACATGGCCCGACTGATCGGGGCCAACCGGGAGTATCTCCTGAACCACATCCCCCACATTTCGAAGCTCATGGTGGAGTCCATCGACGAGGTTCTCGATCATGCGGAGGTGATTGTGATCGGCAACAAGGCAGAGGAATTCAACGGCGTGGTGGAGCGAGTGAAAGGTGGCCAGGTCGTGGTGGACCTTGTGCGAATCACACCGTGGACGACTCAAGAAGGAAAGTACTATGGCATCTGCTGGTAGACCCAAGAGGGTCCTGATCATCGTCGAGAATCTTCCGGTACCCTTTGACCGGCGTGTCTGGCAGGAATGTCGGACGCTTCGCGACGCCGGCTACACGGTGTCTGTGATCTGTCCGGTGGGCAAGGGATACGAGTCTCGCTATGAGAACCGCGAGGGGATTCACATCTATCGGCATTCTCTGCCGCTGGAGGCCCGCGGCGCACTGGGGTACGCGCTCGAGTATGTCGTCGCGCTGTTCTGGGAGTTCGTGTTGACCTGGAAGGTCCTCCGGAAGCACGGGTTCGACGTGATTCACGCCTGCAATCCGCCCGACACCATCTTCCTGATCGGGGGATTCTTCAAGCTGTTCGGCAAGCGATTCCTCTTCGACCACCACGACATCAATCCGGAATTGTATCTGGCCAAGTTTGGCCGAAAGGATCTCTTTTATCGCATGTTGCTCGCCTGGGAACGGTGGACTTTCCGGACGGCGGATATCTGTATCGCGACGAATGAATCGTACCGCGAGATTGCCATGACGAGGGGCCGCGTGCCCGAGAATCGCGTGTTCGTCGTCCGCAGCGGGCCGGATCTGGACCGGCTGACGCTCGTGCCGGCGAAACCGGAACTCAGGAACGGGCGCGAGCACCTCGTCGGCTATCTCGGCGTCATGGGCAAGCAGGAGGGGATTGACTACCTCCTGCGGGCTGTCCGGCATATCGTGTTCACCCGGAATCGCCAGGACATCCATTTCGCCCTCGTGGGCAGCGGCCCGGAGGCGGAGAGCCTGCTCGCCTATGCCAACGAACTGGGGGTCGCCGAGTATGTCACGTTTACAGGGCGTGTCCCCGACCCGCAGATGCTGGAGATTCTCTGCACCGCCGATGTCTGCGTCAATCCGGATGTCGCCAACGAGATGAACGACAAGTCGACCATGAACAAGATCATGGAGTATATGGCGTTGAGCAAGCCGGTAGTTCAGTTCGATCTCACGGAAGGGAGGTACACGGCGCAGGAGGCGTCCCTGTACGCCCGCAAGAACGACGAGATCGATCTGGCGGACAAGATTGTGGAGCTGATCGACGCGCCGGAACGCCGGGCGATAATGGGGACGTTCGGACGGAAGCGGATTGAAAACGCCCTGCAATGGAAGTACGAAGTGCCCAAGCTGCTTGCAGCGTATGCCGCTTTGTGGCGGGACAAGACGGACGAAGCGGTCGCGACGCCCGGCGAGGACTCGAATCAATCGCCTGTGGCTCCAGACGACGTTAGTTCGGATTGTCCCACGGTGACGAATACCAGTTCCTTGAGGTGATGGCATGAGATTGTGCGTTGTCGGAGTGGGTTATGTTGGTCTGGTGAGCGGGGCCTGTCTTGCCGAGGCCGGGAACCAGGTAATCTGTGTCGACAGCGACGCCGGGAAGATCGAGTCGCTGCGCAAGGGCGTGATTCCCATCTACGAGCGAGGCCTGGAAGAGATCGTTCGAAACACCGCGAAATCGGGACGCCTCCAGTTTACGACGGACTTGGCCGACGGCGTGAGTCGCTCGGAGATCGTCATCCTGGCCGTGGGCACGCCGATGGCGTCGGATGGATCGGCGGATCTGCAAGGGGTCTACGCTGCGGCGAACGATCTGGCCCCTCACGTGAAGGACTATCGAATCATCGTCATGAAGAGCACGGTTCCCGTGGGGACTCATGAGGCTCTGACCCGGATCATCCGGGCTCGTGCGACTGGTCCATTCGACTACGTGAGCAATCCTGAGTTTCTCAAGGAGGGGGCGGCCGTCGAGGATTTCACCAGGCCGGACCGGATCATCATTGGGACCACCAGCCAACGAGCGCGGGACATCATGGCCGAGATGTACAAGCCGTTCATGCGAAAGAGCAAGCGGATCATCTTCATGGACCCGGCGTCGGCTGAGATGGCCAAGTACGCGGCCAACGGGATGCTGGCCACGCGGATCTCGTTCATAAACGAGATCGCCGGGCTCTGCGAGCAGATGGGCGCCGACGTGGAGCTGGTCCGACAGGGACTCGGCTCAGACAGTCGGATCGGATCGGCGTTCCTGTTCCCAGGTGTTGGCTTTGGCGGCAGTTGTTTCCCCAAGGACATCCGTGCCTTGATTCACATGGGCCAGGCTCGCGGCGTCGAGATGCCTTTGGTCGAAGCCGTCTGGCGGGTCAATCAGACGGCCCGCGACCGCTTTGCCGAGCGGGTGATTCGTCATCTGGGCGGTGGGCGGCCGGACCTTACGTTGGCCGTGTGGGGACTGGCGTTCAAAGCGAACACCGACGACATTCGGGAATCCCCGGCGGTCCACTGCATCCGTAAGTTCCTGGATTCCGGGTTACGGGTGCGGGCCTACGATCCACAGGCGGGGCCGGCGGCCGCCGCGGTATTGAACGGAGCGTTCGAACTGCACCAGGACGCCTACGGGATGCTCCAGGGTTGCGATGCGCTCGTTGTCCTGACCGACTGGCCCGAGTTCCGGACGCCGGACTTCGAGACGATTCGCAGCCGACTGACCCAGCCGCTCCTTTTTGACGGCCGCAATCTATACGATCCTGAATACGTGTCGCGAATGGGGTTCGAGTACATTGCCGTAGGGCGGCAGGTCTCTGTGTCCCGCCCGGCGGCCGGTTCCTCGGATGGAGACGATTCGGGCGCTGCCTGAAGCGAAAATGAAGATCATGTTCATGGTCCGACCGGCCGATGATACGGGCGTGTGTCCATCGGCCGGCTACGTGTTATATGGACGTTCTTTGCCGGGGTCCGCGGGCGGTTGACGAACGCTGCGGACAGGGACGAAATTGACTGGAATCGCGTCTGCTGTGGTGTTAGGATATGCCCCGCATTCACGTATACAGCCGTGTTGTTCACGAGGGGTTCCGGGTTTGGCGCCGGACTGTAGTTACCGCGAATTCTCGGACCTGCCAAACGGGGTGTCTGGAGGCGGATGCTTTGCGGCCCGGGTTGGAGAGCGTTTTGTGCGATCCGGATCGTGGACGTGAGTGCGTTGGGGGTCGAGTGGCGAAAAGCGGTTGGTCCATCAGGATGAATTGAAACGGTTCTCTCGTGCGGGGACCCGGGCAACGGGGACTGTATGGGGGAAGGCGGGTACGATCGACAGGAACAGATGACCGATAAGAGCACATGGCTGGAATCTGCGATCCGCACGATAGTGCTCGTGGGCGGGCGAGACTTCGGGCGATGCCCGCTGGCTGCGCGTCTGCCGGCTGCGTTGTGGCCTATCGGCGACAAGTCTGCCCTTGTGAGGTTGCTGGATCATCTGGCAAAGGAAGGGATCGCCCGGGCGACTCTCTGTTGCGAGGCTTCGCTGACGCCGGATGTGACGTTCCTTTGCCGGGACGGCTCGCCGGCGGTGACCGTGATCCCTGAAGAGTTCTTTCGCGGGACTGGCGGCTGCCTTCGAGACGCGGTGTCCTCCGATCCGGGGGAATTGATCTTGGTGCTTTCCGCGAGCATGGTCTCGCCTCCTCCTCTCGGGCCTCTGATCGATGCGCACCGATCCAGCGGCGCCGATATGACCGTGGTTTTCAACCCGGGACAGCCGGACGGTAAATTCCCCGGCTCCTCGGCGGAGATATTCCTCTGCGGACCGCAAGTGCTGGGCCACGTCCCTGCCGGAGGATATTCGGATATCAAGGAAGGGGTGATTCCGGCGGTTCTGCGCGCGGGCGGTGTGGTTCGTCCGTATGTCCTTGACCGGCCGGTCGGCAATTTCCGGGGTCGCAGAGGATACATCGAAAACGTCGAGATGCTCTTCGACAGGGGAGAGCTTGGCGACTTAGGTTCCAGTATCTGCGAGAAGTCACAGGGGGCCCCCGTGTTCAGAGGTGCGGACGTTGTCGTGCATCCTGAAGCCCGGATCTGTGGGCCCGTCCTGATTGGCGACCGCGCCGAAGTACGGGCGGGGGCCGCTGTGATCGGTCCTGCCATTATCGGACAAGATGCCGTCGTGAGCGAGAATAGTGCGGTGGTAAGAAGCGTTTTGTGGGCAAATGCCTTTGTGGGCAGTCAGTGCGAGATCCGTGAGTCGGTTCTGGATTGCCAGGCACGCGTGCCGGAGGGTACGGTGGTCGTTGGCCGTGCGGTGCCTGCCCCGACTTCAAAAGGAGCGTGGGAGGACGGAATGCGACCGTTGTTGAATTCGGCCGACAAGGCCGGAAGGTTCGTGAAATCCTATCTTGGCCGTTGGACAACGGGATCGGCCGGGAGAACGGGACTCCCGCGGGGATACGCCACGGCGATTCTCGCAGGTCTGGCCGTTCTCGTCGCGTTGCTGTGGTCCTATTGGCCTACGGTTGTGGAAATGATCCGGGTATGGCGCGTCAGCGACGAGTACTCCTCGGGCATGCTCGTCCCGTTTCTGGCGGGATACGTGATCTGGTCGCGGCGTGACCAGATCGCCTCGGCGCAGCTTCGCCCGGCGTTGTTCTGGGGCGTCGCCGCTCTGCTCGTCGCCCAGGCGTTCCGGGGGGGCGGCCTGTATTACATGTACCAGTCCGGCGAGCGATTGTCCCTGGTCCTGTCGATAGCGGCGCTGGTGTTGTTGATGACGGGCTGGCAATACCTGAGGAGGTTGTGGCCGGTATTGATCTTTTTGTGCTTGATGTTGCCGTGGCCGAATCGGGTCCAGTCGGCGATCTCACTGCCGTTGCAACGGTGGTCGACGAGTTCCGCCGTGTTCTGCCTGGAGCTTGGCGGATGGGATGTTGTCCGAAGCGGCAATACCATTGAAGTCGAAGGTGTTCCGCTCTTCGTTGCGGAAGCGTGCAACGGCCTGCGGATGATCACCGCCTTCTTCGTGATTAGCGCCCTGGTCGTGTTGTTGACGCATCGCTCATGGTGGGAGAAGCTGATCGTCCTGGTGTCCAGCGTCCCGATTGCACTGTTGTGCAATACCGTGCGACTGGTCGTGACGGCCATGCTCTACACCGTGGTTGAGAGCGAGACAGGGAGGAAGTGGATTCACGATTGGGATGGTTATGCCATGATGCCTCTGGCTCTGGCGATGGTGGTGGGGGAGCTGTGGCTGCTGTTGCGGCTGACCACGTCTCCCACGGAACTCGAGCCGGCCATTATTTCCCGGCGACAACCTCAGCAGGTACCGCACCCTTAAGCAGTTGGGAGAACAGACTTATGAATAACCTCGAGAAATATCTGGATCAGGTGATCGAACAGAAGCCGGTTGTCCTCGAACCGCCGGCCGAGGTCCAGGAGCCACCGACGATGAACGTGCTGGAAAGCGTGCGCAGGCGGTGGTACATCGTACTGGCCGCTGTGATCGCGATCTGCGCTGCGGGGTTGCCGGCCGTATGGTTTTTCGTCGAACCGATGTACGTCGTGCGGGGCACGGTGAAGATTCGGCAGACCGTTCCGAGCCTGCTGACCGGCCAGCCGCAGGCCGGCGAAGTGTCCAACTACGCCTGGTTCGTCAATACGGAGGCCCACAACCTGATGAGCGATCAGATGTGTCTCCAGGCGGTGCTCGACGACCTGGTGCCGCAGGGGTTGGCCTTCTTCAACGGCCAACCGCAGAACCGCATCGAGAGGCTCATCGCGAAGGTCCTCCCAAAGACCCGTGATGCTGTGCCACACGAGATCCTGAGGGATGCGATCGCCGACAGGACGATCTCCGCGAGTCATCTTCCCAATACGGAACTGCTGGGCGTGACGATGACGAGCTATGATTTCGACGAGGCCAAGAAGATCGTCGATTCATTCCTTCGCAACTACGCCAGGCGGTACGAGTCGACATCCAGTTCTGCGGATATGACGAGGCTCAATGCCCTGGGGGACCAACGGGCGCAATTGCAAACGCAAATCAACCTCGATCGTAAGAAGATGGAGGATGCGGCCCAGGTGAACCCGGCGACCGTGCTCGATCCCAACGACAGGTTGAACCAGCAGTTGGTGATGCTTCGTCTGACCCAGTTGCAGAACGAGTTGGTGCGACTGGAGGCCCAGAGGATCAAGATCGAGGGGGACGTCATCGCGTTTGACCCCTGCGAACAGCCCGACATCCTGTCCGATCAGTATCTTGCTGCCCGCATGGACTACATCAACGCCGATCCGAGATTCAAGGAGCTGACCACCAACGTCGTCCAGATGGAGCGGGATCTGATCGTCGCGAAGCAGACGGAGAAAGCCGCCAATCCGGCCTTTCAACAGAGGCAGGCCGTGCTCGATGCGATGAAGGCGCAGCTCGAGGAACGGCAGGATGCCCTGGAAGGGGAGTTCAAAGCGAACTGGCAGACACGGCTGGACGAACTGGCCGAGCTTCGGCGCAAGCAGGCCCCGGAACAACGCAGGCAGGTCGAGGCGCGCATTGCCCAGGTTCGGCAGATGTTGGATGAGGAGAACAAGAACCTGAAGGTCGTCGCACAGAGCAAGTTGGACATGCGGACCTCCGAGGACAATCTGAAACAGAATCTGCAGATGCTCGATGCCGTGAATCGACGCATCGCGGAACTCAACATAGAACAAGACCGCCGCTTTCCTCGAGTTGAGAAACCGGTCCCTGCGACGCTCGTGGGCGAGGATGACAAGCGCCTTAAGTATGCCGGCGCGACGGTGTTCGCGGCCCTGGCGTGCGGCGTGGGATTGGCCCTGTTGCGGGATAAGATGGACAAGACGTTGCAGACGCCGGCGGATATCACGCGGCAGACCGATCTCCTGATTCTCGGCACCACGACGAGTTCCCGGACGATCAAACCGGCGATGTTTGCCGAGCAGATCGCCGGCGATTATCAGACGATTCGAACGAACCTGGGGCTGTTGTACAACGGTGGAATGCCCAAAAAACTCGTGGTCAGCAGCGCCGGCATGCGGGAAGGGAAGACGACGTTCGCCGTGAACCTGGCGACGAGCCTCGCCAAGTCGGGCAAGAAGGTGCTGTTGATCGACGGGGACCTGCGCAAGCCCGACATCGGACACATGCTCAACGTCCTGAACAACGAAGGTGGGCTGCAGAACGTCCTGCTGGGAGAGGACCCCGCCGGTATCGTGTGCGTACTGCCGACCAGCGGCCTGCATGTCCTGGCTGCCAATCCTCGCTATCTCGGCGATGCCTATGAGCTCCTGACCTCGCCCACGACGGCCGGGCAGATGGAGAGACTGGCTCGCGAGTATGACCACCTGATTGTGGACAGCCCGCCGGCGCTGGCCTTCCCCGACGCTCTCGTGTGGGCCAAGCTCACCGATGCGGTCATTCTGGTCAGCTTTGCGGGCCAGACGACAGCCCCCGATCTTAAGGAGGCCAAGGAACGATTCGCTCGCATCCGGGCGCGCATACTGGGGGCCGTTCTCAGCAATGTCCCCGTCGATCAGAGCCTGTACCGCTATTCCTATACGTATCGGTCGCGAGGCCCGCAGCCGAGTCACAAGGGTGGCAAGCCGAAGAAGAAGATGCTGCTGTCCTCCAACGGCCAGGCCGACTCGGAACATCCGCCCGAGGCATGAGTCTCGGCAAAAAACGCTCGATGGAAACGTGATTCGATTTGACTATGCACTGGATCGTCGTTCGAGAGCATGCAGGCAACCGCACCGGTGGCAGAGAGAGTCTGTTGCGGTACGTTCTGTCCACGAATCCTCTGGGGCGGACGTTTCTGGAGGGCGCCGACCACCTTTGGCGTTGCGGCGGAAGTCCATCGTGCGCCAGCATGGCGAATTGGACGAGCCCGCTGGATTCCCAGTGGGTCCTTCCGGGGGCGTGGTGTGCAGATTTGCCTGACGGCCGGCCGGCGAGAATGTCTCACGACCATTTCCTGTCGAGCGGCCTCCACGCGTCCGCCGTTCAAGCCGGCGATTCGTGGATCGTTGTCACCGATGGGCATTTTGCGACGTGTTTGAACCCTGAACTTCTGACTTGTGCGGCGTCCACTGTGGATGCCGATGTGATCGCCGTGAATGCGGCGCCGGATCTGCTCGCCTATCGCGAGCGGGTCCGCCTCACGCCGGGCAACGAGTTGGTCGGCTTTCGGCGGTTGTTCGCGGATTCTTTCTCGCGGATGCCCTTGTCGGTCTATTGGCCTCATCACCTCCTCATCCGGGCCCGCGTCTTCGAGACAGTTGCCCGGTCGAATCTGTTGGGGACCTTCGACTCGTTCATCGAAGGTTGCCGTGCGCAGGGTGTGAAGATCCAGGCGGTTGGCATCGCCGGATCGGCCTTTGAGCTGAAGTCCGAGGAGGGGATACTCGCCGTGTGCCGGGCGGGCCTGAACTCGCGGCCTCTCGACGGGAGCCCGCGGTGCGTCCTGACGTCCGGCGGAACGGCTCATGACGAGAAGGGTCCTGCCTGCGATCTCGCCCGGTTCATCGGCCCAGTGTCCCTTGGGGACCGTGTGGTCGTCGAGCCCGGCGCAATCATTGTTGGACCCGCGGTTCTGTGCGACGACAGCGTCGTCGGACGCGGCGCCGTGGTGGATTCGGCCATCATTGGCGCCGGCGTTTGCGTGGATCCCGGTCAGGTGGTCAGAGGGGGTCTGGCCGCGGCGTCAGGACAGGTTGGGACCGAGGCACGCGGCGCCAACGAACGTAGGGGATCGCATTCATGCGAACATGTGTGTGATTGTTCGGAAAACACGTTTCGCCCCTGGCCCAAGCTCTCCTATGCGAGGTGTTTCAAGAGAGCGGCCGACGTGTTGGCGTCGCTGGCCGTGCTGATCCTGTTTGCGCCGATATTTCCGGTGCTGGCCTTGGCGGTGCGAATGAGTTCTCCCGGGCCGGTCTTCTTCCGGGACAAACGACAGGGATTTCACGGCATGCTGTTCGACTGCATCAAGTTTCGCACCATGAGACAGGGCGCCGACAAGATCCAGGAGAAGCTGCGGTTCGTCTGCGAAGTGGATGGTCCCCAGTTCAAAATGGCGGATGATCCGCGCATCACAGGGGTTGGCCGGTTCCTCCGCGAGACGTATCTGGACGAGATCCCGCAGTTTTTCAATGTTCTATGCGGCCAGATGAGCGTGGTGGGACCCAGGCCGTCGCCGGAATCGGAAAACACGCTGTGTCCTTCGTGGCGCGACGCCAGGCTCTCGGTTCGACCGGGCATCACCGGCCTGTGGCAGGTGTGTCGGACGCGGGCGGAACACAGAGATTTCCAGGAGTGGATTCAATACGATACGCAATACGTTCGGGACCTCTCGCTGGGGTTGGATCTGTGGATCTGCTGGCGGACGTTCCGAAGGATGGTGACGAGCTTCGTGAGTCAGTTCTGAGAGGAAGACGCGGGATCCCCGCCGGGATGCGAGTCCTCGTTCACACGATACCCTGAACACAGGGCCTCTCGGCGGCCACGCGAATACCTCCTATGGGAGTGGGAAAGGGCGGTTCAATGGCAACGAGATACTTCAATTGGAAACTGGCGATCGTTTTGGTCGTGGCGGCATTTGTCTTCATCGTGGCGGCCGCGACGCTGCATCGCTGGCAGAAGAGCACGCGGGCCGAACATGCCCTGGTACGAGGTCAGGAGGCTTATGCCCAGAGGGATTGGGATGGAGCGGCGGATCAGCTCGGCCGCTATCTCATGGTCAACGGCAAGGATACGGCGGCGCTCATCAGCTACGCCAAGGCCCAGTTGAATCGACGTCCCATCACTGGGGGAAACGTCCAATTGGCCATCCAGGCCTATCGCGGGGTGCTTCGCGACCATCCGGAGGACATCGAGACGGCGAAACGCCTGGTGCAAGTGTACTTGAGTCGGCCGGTATTGAGCTTTTCCAGCCTCGCCGACGCCCGGTCGGTTGCGGAAAGACACCTCGATGGGCAGGACGATCCAGCTCTGCGCCGCATGCTGGCGGACGCCTTGTTTTACGAGACCGAAGCCCGGCCGGGCCAGAAAGACTACAAGCCGGCCGCGGAGCAGTACGCCAAGGTCATTGAGGCGTACTCCCAAAAGACGGGCTCCAATAAGACGGACCCCAACGAGATTCTGGCCTACGAGTCTATAGGACGCATCGCCGCGATCCAGCCGGAGAGCGTTGCCGGAATCCGACCCGACATGGCGGGCGATCCGATGAAATGGTTCGACGAAGCGGTTTCGAAGAACCCCAACTCTGCGTTCGCCTATGCCTCGCGGGCAGCTTATTCTCTGGGGCAGAACGACAAGAAAAGCGCCGCGGAGGATCTGACGCGGGCCCTGGCGTGCGATCTGTCCGACGCCTCGGTGCATCTTCGCGTGATCGCCACGCTCATCGGTCTTGACGATCGGGAGAGGGCGAAGCAGCAGCTTGAGGCCTTGCAGGCGGTCAGTCCGCGAGAGCCGGGCCTCTGGAGCACATGGGCCGGTCTGGTCATGAAAGACGTGGATAAGGAGCAAATGCGCCGGGTTGCCGAAGACGGTATGAAGGCGCTGGAACCGGACGTGTGGGACTTCATGCCTGTGGCTGCGCAACTGCTGATTCTCTCGAGTGATACTGTGAAAAAGGAGGACGGCAACTGTGAACTCTCCGACCAGGCCAAGATAGACGACTACATCCTGCAGATGCAGAACCGGGAGATAGAACTGGCCACCGTCGCATATCTTCAAGGATTGACGGCGGAGAAACGAGAACGCTTCCACGAGGCCATCGGGCATTGGCAGCGAACGGTTTCCTTGCCGGGCGCTACAGAACAGATGCTCGTGGCCGCATACAGGAGACTGGCGGCCACGTACTCCCGCCTGGGCGACTACCGGTCCGCGATCGGCCAGCTTCAACTCTTGCTGTCCAAGGACCCGAGGAATCCGGACGACGTTATCTTGAGCCAACTGGAGCTCGCACGGCTGTATGCTCAGGTAAAGGATTGGCCGAAGACGCTGGAGGAGGCTCGTCGGGTTCGGGACTTGGGCGAGAAGCATCCTTCCGTGGTGTTGGAGGCCACCCTGCTGGGGCTCCGGGCGCAGGCCTACATCTTGGCCGCCAGCGGCGCCAATGCGAATCTGCCCGCCTGGCAGGATCTGGAAACGCAGGCCATGAACCTTGACAAAGATACGAACGGAGCCCTGGCGGTCAAATTCCTGAGAGTCCAGATCGCCTTCATGCAGACGAAACTTGCGGAGGCGGACTCGCTGCTCACCGAGCTCGAGGGCCAGCATCCGTCCGATCTGCGGCTCATGTTGTTCCGAGCGCAACTCTACGAGAGTCAGGGCAACGAGGCGGAGGCCAGGACGAAGTACCAGGAACTGATCGCCAAGTTCCCGGAAATCTTGGACCCGGTCCAGGCGTTCGCGGTCTTTCTGGATCGGCAGAATCAGCGGGAACAGTGCGAAACGATGGTGAAGGAGGCATTCGCCAGGATCCGGGAGCCGCAGGTTCGTCGGGACGCGGGTCTGTTGCTTGCGGAATTCTATCTCCGATGGCGGCAGAGCGAGAAGTGCCAGCAGTGGCTTACGGACATGGTGTCGCAGTTCCCCGACGAAATCCAGCCCAAGCGGCTCTTGCTGGCTTGTGAATCGGTGAGACAGGATGAGATCGGGTCTCAGCGGATCATTGACGCGATCAGGAAACTCGAGGGTGAGAACGGTCCCGTGTGGCGGTACGAGCAGGCGAGTTTGCTCGTTCGCGGCAAGGACAAAGACTGGCAGGAGGCCCTCCAGAAGGCTCGTGATGGGGACCCCGCCGGGCTTCTCGCCTCGCCTGTTTATCTCCAGGTCACCAAGCTTCTGCAGGAGGCCTTGTCGGCGAGTCCCGACGATGTGGGGAGCCGGCTGCTTCTGGCGGATACTTACGAACTGGCCGGGGAGCAGCAATTGGCCCTGACCATGTACCGCGAGGCGTATGACCGGGCGTCGAACAACTCCCAGATCCTGGTGCGTCTGGTCAGTCTGCTTCACAGGACCGGCGGGTTTGCCGAAGCCCGGAAATATCTGGACAAGGCCGAAGAGTTGGATCGCCTGAATCCTCTGCTGCAGCGGCTGCAGGTGGAAAACGATCTGAGTCACGACGACACGGAATCCGCCGCCAGGAAGCTCGAACAACTTCTGGATCGGGACCCGAACGACTTCGGGCTCAGGCTCTCCTATGCACGGGTCCTCATCCGTCGTGCGGAGTTCGGCAAGGCCGAGACGATTTTGGCCGATCTGAGAGCGAAGCTGTCGGCGTCGGAACTGGCGGAACTGATCCCTGTGGCCCGTGAGCAGATTCGCCTCTACGCCGAGCAGAGGGACATGGACAAGGCGGTGCAGGTTTGCAACGAGCTTGTGGACGAACTCCACAGTGCGATCGCTCACATGTTGCGCGCCGAGGTGTACCTTGTCATGAAGGAAAACGACAAGGCAATCCAGGACCTCGGGCAGGCGATCTCCTTGGAATCCGCGAACGTGGGGACCTGGATGGCTCGGGCGAGAGTCTACAGCTCCTTGGGGCGGATTCCCGAAGCCGTCTCGGACATTCGGCAGGCATTGACGCTGGTATCGGAGGAGCCGTCCGCCCAGAAACTGTCTGTTCAGAAGCTGGCGGCCCGGGTGTTCATGGACTCTGGGAAGCAGTCGCTCCTGCGCGAAGCGGAAGGCATCCTGGAAACGGCAATGGCGAATCAGCCGGAGAAGAAGGACCCGGAACTGAGCGTTTTGAAGGCGGATGTTCTGATCAGACGAGACACAGGCCCGGCGCGGGACGAGGCCCGGACCCTTCTGCGGCAAGTCACGAACGATTATCCGTCATACCCGGACGGCTGGAGGCTGGCCGCCCGGCTCGAACTGTCGCAGGAAGATCTCGGTCGTGCGTTGGACATCGCGACCCGGGGGCTGGCCTATAACGACAAGAACAAGGACCTGCTCCTGATTAAGGCGATGGTGGAAAAAAAGCTCTCGCCGTCCGTGGCGGCCATGACGACGCTGCCCGGCCTGGCGGAGGCATACCCGGATGATGTCGGGATCGTCATCGAGTGGGCGGACGCCTACGCTCGGGCGCAACGTCCGGAAAAGGCCGTGACGCTGCTGGAACAGAAGTTGCCGAACTTCACGGGGACGTCGCGCCGACGTTGTGAGATTGCCCTGGCGGCCGCCCTGTACGGCAACGGGCAGGAGGAAAAAGCCCACTCGCTCTTCGACACGCTCATCACCGCCGATCCGAACGATCCGGTCCCGGTCATGACCCTGGCGGGATTGCTCAGAAAGCAGGCGAGGTGGACGGAGATGAACCAGCTTGTGAATCGCTGGCGGACCACGAATCCAAAAGATGCGGAGACGGCGACGAGCGTCGCCCGCCTTTTGGCCAGCAGTGGAGACAAGACCGCCCTGCAGATGGCGGAAGATCAGTTGCGGATGATCCTGAGTGAGAATCCCGAATCGGTGTCCACCCTGGTTCTGTTGGCCATGATGATGCAGGACGGTGGGCGAAACGAGGAGGCCACCGAGCTTAACCGCCAAATCCTCGCCCTGGACCCGAACAACGTAATTGCCATCAACAACCTTGCATGGATTCTGTGCGAGCAGCCATCGCCGTCTCCGGCGTCGCTCCAGGAGGCGATTACGCTGGCCAACCGAGGACTTGAGATCTTGCCGGACTACATGGATCTCCTGGACACGCGAGGCGTGGTGTACTATCGTTCCGGCAATGCGGATGAGGCGGTCAAGGATTTCACCAAGTGTATTAGCCTGTATCCCGCGGATTCGCCGCAATCGGCAGGCGTGCAGTTCCACCTGGCTCGATCGCTCGCCGACCTGAACCGCCGGAGCGAAGCGGTTGAGCACCTCAGGCAGGCCATAGTCCTCAATCGCAAGAACGTACCATTGGCCGAGCAACATGCCAGCGAGGGACGCAAGACCCACGCCATGAAGGTGCTCAGGGATGCCCTGGCGCTCGAGGAGGAGATCGTAGCCTTAAAGACGCGGTTCAGCCCGCAGGATTTTGAGGGAATCAGGGAAACGGACGACTGGACAAGGGCAAGACTGGATTTCGAGCAACTGGAGAAGGACCGTTAGAGATGCCGCAATCGGACAAGCCGTTTGGCGACGGGATGCGAGCCGAGAGGCCGGATCGGGGACAATCCTCGATGCTGCTCGATCACAGGCACTGGGTGTATCTCTCTCGTCGGTATGAATTGACGCCTCGCGAAGTGGAGATCGCCGAGTTGATCTGTCAAGGGGTGCGGCAGGGCAGCGTCGCCCGCCAGCTCCACATCCAGCCGGGGACCGTGAAGACTCATATCCGCAACATCTATCGCAAGGTGAAGGTCCGGACCCAGTTGAATATGCTGCTGAAATTCGTCAACGACGCGCGATGCGTCCGGGAGGATCTGAGCCGGCCGTGACCCACATCGGGCGATGGCCAGCGAAAACCGCACACAAGAGTATTGTTCAAAAGGCACGACCTCTGTTTCGCGGACCGGCAAAGTCCCGCGAGACAGAGGTTTCTTTTTGTCTGGGTTCGTCCCATGAGCTACAATCGAAGCTTGGAGG
>CAZDTD010000008.1:0-54844 GCA_964507995.1 uncultured Pirellulales bacterium
CCGGGTGGAACTCCTCGATCTTGTCGAGTTTTTCGCCGACGCCGATGAACTTGATAGGCTTGCCGGTGACGGCCTTGACGCTGATGGCGGCGCCGCCTCGGGCGTCGCCGTCGAGCTTGGTGAGGATGACGCCGTCGAGTTCCAGGCGTTCATTGAACTCCTTGGCGGAGTTGACCGCGTCCTGGCCGGTCATCGAGTCGCAGACTAAGTAGATCTGGTGCGGCGTGACGGCCTTGGCGACGTTCGCCACCTGGACCATCATTTCTTCATCGACGTGCAGCCGGCCGGCGGTGTCGATCACGACCACGTCCCGACCCTGTTCCTTGGCGTACTTGACGCCATCCCGAGCCACCTTGACGGCGTCCTTCGTCGTCTCGTCCGTGTAGACGGGAACGCCGAGCTGTTCGCCGAGGATCTTGAGCTGCTCGATGGCGGCCGGCCTCTGGAGGTCGTCGGCGACCAGCAGGGGGTTGCGGCCTTTCGAGACGAGGTACTTGCCCAGCTTGGCGGCGGTCGTCGTCTTGCCGCAGCCCTGGAGGCCCGCCAGCATGATGATCGTCGGCCCGGGCGAGACGAAGTAGATCCGCGTGTCCACCGGGCCCATCAGACGGATCAGTTCGTCGTGGACGATCTTGATCATCATCTGGCCGGGATGGAGGCTCTTGATGACCTCGGCGCCAACTGCCTTGTCGCGGACATCCTTGCAGAACTGCTTGACGACGTTGTAGTTCACGTCGGCCTCGAGCAGCGCCTTGCGGACGTCGTTCATGGCGTCGGAGACGTTGGCCTCGGTAATCCGCCCCCGGCCGGAAAGCGACCGGAAGACCGAATTGAATTTTTCCGTCAAAGACTCAAACACGGGAACCCTCTCGGTTTCCTAAGGGCAAACCGGATACGCCGCACGGATACAACGCCAGCACACCCATAGCTGGCCCATTATAGCCTCGCTGGAGGGTTTTGCAAGACCCAACCGAGGATAGTTTCGGACGGAAGGAAAAAGAAAAAGGGCTGCGGTACGATGGCCCCAGCCCTTTGTATCATCCTGTGCTGCAACGAGTTACAGCACTCTATGACGACGGAGGCAGCCGATGAGGCTGGTGCCCAGTACGCCAAGCAGGATCGCGCCGGGCGCCGGGACGGCGGGCATGCCGGCCGATGTCAAGGGGTCACGCGTTCCAATCCTGAGTGGCCTTGACGAATCGGTACTGCAGGAAGATGCCGATGCCCATGGGCACGAGGATCATCGCAGGCAGGAACCAGTGTTGTTCGAGGACGAGCTTTTCGAGCTGCTGCTGGTTTACCATGTAGCCATAGAGGACGGCCAGAATACCGACCGCCATGAGGGTGCTGCCGCCGAGACTGGTGAACAGGATGACCGCGATTTTGAAGACGATGAACGAGATCATGCCGCCGGCGATCAGGCCGACGAGTCCGCCGGCCCAGACGTATTCCTGGGGCAATCCGAGACCCAGCCACAGACCCGCGGTCAGGACCCCGCCGGAGAGGGCGCCGAGCACGGTCACGCCCCAGCGCATCAGGGGGATCGAAAAAATGGCGAACACCAGGACCGAGAACATCGCGAGCCAGACGACGTTTCCACCCACGAGCAGATCGTTGAGATAGACGCCGACGGCCAGACCGACCAGGCCGAAGCAGATTGTCACGAGGATTTTGAAGATCCGCCAGCCGTAGAACAGGCACACGACGCCGAACGAGATGAAAGTCAGCGCCTCGACGAGGTCGAGCGTGCTGACATGCTTCCAGATCTCCTCCAGCGGCACAAGACTCTGCTGTGCCGTCTGTTCAGGCTGTGCGGCTGTGAGAACAACTTGCAGAATATCCATCAATCCGTTCATGCCATGCTCCTGGGTCTCTGCAACGGCGAGACCTCCTCCAGAACCTTACCTCTGCTTCGCGACAGTATTAACGTATCATCGCGCATTTCACCGGTTGCGCCAACCCCGTTTTGATTCTTCCCTGCTTGCACGGGATCTGCCAGACGAGGCGTCCCTGCCTTCCTTGGCCTGCGGGCACAGGAGCAGTTGCTCCAGCGTCCCGAAGGCGATCATGCCGAGCAGCACCAGGCCATAGAAAGGCCCTTGTTGCTCCATGCGGGCGACCGGGGCCGAGCCTTTGAAGATCAACAGGAGCGTCAGTCCTGCGAAGAGCAGTCCCGCGCCCACTGTCGAGCACGTCAAAGCGCCTGCCAAACGCTCGAAGAGCAGGCCCACCACGAACAGAGCCGCAGCTACCGCAGCGATGATTGCCAAGTCGATGGACACCAATTTGCAGGCGATTGCCCCGATCCGATCCCTTACGTCGAGGACGTATGCCTGCACGGCGTCGAGGCTCTCCTGGACCGTGAACCGGTTCGCGGTCGGACCGAGATTGTCTCCACTGAATAGGAGTCCCTGTTGCCGGAAGATGTGAATCCTGGCCACGACGGCAAATGCAATCGCGGCTCCCAGGACCGCCATCATCCCAGCGGCGAACACCCTCGGTACGATCGCACCGAGAGCTGCGACACCGGCGGCAGCAAGAACGGTTACCGCGAGATGCTGCCCGCCGGCGAAGAAGCCCGCCGATCCCCCGACCATGGCGCCGACCAGCCCCAGCAGCAGCCGTTTGCGGCATACGCCAGCCAGCCACAGGACGAGGCCCAGTAGGACCATCGCCAGTCCAGGCAAAATCAGTACTGCCGGATTGAACCGGATCGCCACCTGCTCGAAGCTCTTGAGGATTTCGATCATCCAACGCCATCACCTGGGCCGGGCTCCATGGGCGCACGCCCACAATGTGCCGGTTACTCCATTTATCGGCCCATACAGTGTGTTTTCGTTAGGATGTGTTGGGTCAAAGAGGCGAAGGGCTGGTCGTGGATACGCCGGAGGCCTCCGGCGTCGAGTTGTGTGGGAATGCGGATGATAGGAATCGAACCTACACGGCCGTAAGGCCACAGGCACCTGAAGCCTGCGCGTCTGCCAGTTCCGCCACATCCGCGAGAACAGAAAGGCATTATCCCCGGGATGCCTACGAGCGTCAAGCGTTTTTTTTGTCGTCGATCTGACAATTGCGTCCATACCGGGAATTCCGGCGTGCTGGCGTGATGAACTTGCGATTGGCCGGTCGCGTAGGACCGGAAAAAGACGCTGCGTCGGAGATTCAGTTGACCCGGAAGCCGCCGACGGATATTCTGTAAAAGGAGACTGAAGGGGTTTATGCCGGATCACATCCTGCCGGCGGTTCACACTCCCCACGATTGGCCGACGGTGACAACGACGGGCTTTGAAAGGAAGGGAAGATGAACGCGGGAAAGATCCTTTTCAGTGTGTTGTTTCCGGTCTTGCTGTGGAGTTCGGCGCAGGCGGAAAGCATCGTTTGGACGCGTGGCACGGCGCCTGCCGCACAGTGGTCCATCAGTCCCGCCGACCCGGGACCGTCGGATGTCATCACGTTTTCGGGACCGACGAAAGTCTATTCCAACTCCTGCGTCGCCGAGAATGCCATGGGCGGCCCGCCGGGGCTCTCCATCGATTCGACGTCAAAGACGATACTCTTGTGGTTCCAAGGTGCGACGACGGGCATATGCCCTATGATCTACATGCCGGTCTGCGGCGTGGAAGGCGACTTCGGCCCCCTGGAGCCGGGCGTCTGGAGGTTCGTCAGCGCGGACGAGGCCCTTGGCCTGGACATCACGTTCACCGTGCAAGCCGCGGCGGGGGTTTATCGCGTGGATGGCGATGCCCCGGGCCCGGCGCACAACGGCGCTACCTGGGCCAAGGCGTTCCTCACACTCCAGGATGCCCTGGCGGTTGCCGGAAATGGCGATGAGATATGGATTGCCGAGGGCTCGTACAAGCCCGACGAGGGCGCCGGCGTCACTTCTGGCGACCGGGCGGCCAGCTTCGTACTGACGGAAGGCCTGACGATCCGCGGCGGATTTGCCGGCTATGGTCACATGAACCCCGATGCGAGGGATTTCACCCTCTATGAGACGGTCCTGGACGGCGACCTCAACGACAATGATCTGTGGGGCATTCTGAACGTTGGGGACAACAGCTACCAAGTCATTACCGGCCCCGCGGGCGAGCCGGTGGCCACGCTGGACGGCCTGACCGTGACGGCAGGCCGGGCCGATGGCGACTACCCCGACCACTTCGGTGGCGGCCTGTACAATCCGGGCGGCACGCTGGATATCGTGAACTGTCTCTTCCAGGGCAACACAGGCGCCTGGGGCGGCGGCATCATGAACCTCGCGGGTGTCATCCGCATGGTGAACACCCAATTGATTGGCAACCGGGCCCTGATGTTGGGCGGCGGCCTCCAAAACTACGGCGGCGAAGCGACGATGCACAACTGCCGGATCGTGGGCAACAGCGCCGATTACGCCGACGCGGTCGGCGGGGCCGCCCTGTACAATCTCGACGGCACCCTCACGATCCTGAGTTCCACGGTCGCCGACAATCTCTCGCCCATCGGTCAGGCGATCTCAAGCTTTGACTGGGGGCCTTCCACGGGCACCCAGATTCGCGTCGCCAACAGCATCCTGTACAACGGCGGCGACGAGATCTGGACGAACGACCCCTCCGCGGTCCAGGTCACGTACTGCGACGTCCAGGGCGGCTGGACCGGGGTCGGAAACGTCAGCGGCGATCCGCAGTTCGTCTCGCCCGGCGCCCGCAGCATCGAAGGGGAGTGGATCGACGGCGACTACCGGCTCACGACCGCCTCGGCGGCCGTCGACACCGGCAGCAACGCCATCCTCCCGGCGGACGTCTTCGATCTGGATGGGGACCTCAATGCCGTCGAGCAGCTTCCGTGGGATCTGGACGGCGAGGCCCGCATCCAGGGAATCCGCGTCGATATGGGCGTCTATGAAGGGGCCGTCTCGGGAGGGGGCGGGTTCGATGGCGGACTGACCGTGTGCATCGGCGGTAGTTGCATTACGCTCGTGCCGGACCCGAATGCGCCCGCCTCGTCGTACACATACATCGGTTCGACCAGCCTGACGCTCACGTCGAACTTCAAGGGCAAGTTGAGCGCGACGGTAACGCCGACTTCGGCGGCCGGCGGGACGTGGACCGCGTGGCTTGTGCCGGACATCGTGCCGATGGGTACGAGCACCGTTCAGCTCTGGATCCAGGGCGCGGGCCTCGATCTTTCGGCGTTGCCCGCGGGGTCCACCGTTCAGGTGGCGGAGGTGACGTTGTACATCGTGCCGGTTCCGTAGAGCAGTTCTATCTACGCCACTCCGGTTTGCGGACCATCAAGGGGGGCATGAGTTGCTGGGGACGGCGACGATTGTCCGTCGTCAGGCAGGAGCGGTTGCTCGGATACCATCGAATGAGGAAGAGCTTGGTCTTCAGGAGAAAGCCGTCTTTTTTCAATCTGCTGAACATATATCTATTAGTGCAATTCCTGTAAGGCTTTACGAACCATCACCCTCCTCCCTATCGGTCGAACGGCCGGGTGACTTTTGCCGAAAACAACGAGAGCGGCCTTTTTGATCGGCCGCTCTCGATACTTGCAGGAATGAAGGCCCAATAAGGTTTGCCCGCCTACAGATTCACGGGTACGCCCCGGCTTGCAAGGTACTCTTTCATCTGTCGGATGCTGAACTTGCCGAAGTGTGCGATGGACGCGACGAGCACGGCGTCCGCGTGGCCCTGATCGATGGCTTCGTACAGGTGTTCCAGCTCGCCGGCGCCGCCCGATGCGATTACCGGCAGGGCAACCGCGTCCGCGATGGCTCGCGTCATGGGGAGGTCGTAACCGGTCTGCATGCCGTCGGTGTCCATGCTGGTGGGCAGGATGGCGCCTGCGCCGAGGCCTTCGACCTTGCGAGCCCATTCCACCGCGTCGATCCCGGCGCCGGTGGTGCCGCCGCGGACCATGACCTCGAAGCCGGAGGGCATCTTGGGGTTCTTGGCCGTGTCGATGGCGACTGTGATCTTCTGGCTGCCGAACTGTTTCGCCGCGTCTTGGACGAGCTGCGGATTCCGCACGGCGGCGGTGTTCATCGAGACGCCGGAGACGCCCAGGTTCAGAAGCTCCTCGATTGCCTGGCAACTGTTGATGCCGCCGCCCACGGTCAGCGGGACCGTGATCCGCTCCACGGTCCGCTTGACCGCGTCGAGCAGGGTCTTGCGGGCCTCCAGGGTCGCTGTGATGTCCAGGAAGACGATCTCATCCGCTCCGGCTTCGCTGTAGGCGGCTGCGTTCTCCGCGGGGTCGCCCACGTCTTTGCAGTTGACGAAATTGACGCCCTTGACGAGCCGGCCGTGTTTGACGTCCAGGCAGGGGATGATTCTGCGGTAGTTCATCGATCTATCTCCATGTATTTCCGTTCTGCTGGGTTCAAAAGCCTACTGGCGGGTCAGTATAGACTGCCGACGGGGACGCGTCGAGCAAATCCGTGGCGTATCCTTCAAGAGAACCGGCTCTTTCCGGTCGTTTGGAGTTCCGCGTTTACGCGGTCTTGAGCCGCCTGAAGGTGGAACTCCGAACCACGCCAACGAGGGTCATGCGCCCGCCCGGCGATCCGGCCCGCAAGGTCATATTTCTTCCCGGATTATTGTGGAAATTGAACTGCGAGGTTCTTTGCCATGTAGAGAGAGAACCAGACGCAATGATTTGCACGACCGCCGTCCGAAGGGCGGTGAAAACAACGTTCAGGAAAGGGGAATCTACATGACAAAAGTGGAAATGCCGCACGCAGGGCACGACAAGCACCTCTGCTATCTCAACAATCTCGGGTTCCAGATCAGCAACCCCGAGGAGTACAAGGAACTTGTTCGAGACGGCAAGTTCATGTGCAAGGTCTGTGGGCGAGTCGCCGCCAGCGACAAGAACCTGTGCAAGCCAGTGGAACTGTAGGCTTGCCTGTTTGAGCCCGGCCTGGCCGGCTCGATAATCGTTTAGAGGCCGCCGGTGGCAATCATCGGCGGCCTCGTCTTTTTCCAATCCGCCAGGCGGCTATGGGTTTACGCCTCCCAGTTGAGTCTCTCCTCGTACTTCCAATATACCACGTCGGGCGAGGCTTGGGCAGGCTTGTACATCCCAAGCGGGTGTCCCGTATGACCAACATTTCCCATCGAAAATTGTGTGCACATTTGTCGAGTGCAGTCGTATAATAGAGAAAACAGAGATCGAGATCGAAGGCGGGCCAAAGGTCGTTCATACTATTGGCTGTTATCATACGTCGTCATCATCGAACATCGATCATACCCGCCCCCTTCACTCGGCACGCACGTGTCTCGTGCGTCAGGTCTGTCGCAGCCACCGCGGTGAACCTGTCGCATCCGGCCATTATCCATTATCGAAAGGAGCGGAGTATGAAAGCGAACAGAGCAGTGTCCAGCTTCCTGGCAGTTGTGTTTGGTGTTGTTCTGACGTCCTGCCCCATTGGCTTCGGCAAGACGATCCGGGTGGCCAACGACGGATCAGCAGATTACACGACGATCCAGGCAGCGATCGACGCGAGCGTCGATGGCGATGTGGTCCTGGTTGCACCGGGGACCTACACCGGCGATGGGAATCGCGACATCGGTTTTGCAGGCAAGGCCATCACTGTGCAGAGCGAGAACGGGCCGGCGAACTGTATCATCGACTGCCGGGCCTACCCGGATAAACCCCACAGGGGGGTTCACTTTCACCAGGGCGAAACGCCGAGTTCGGTTCTGCAGGGTTTCACGATCAAGAACGGCTGGCCGGCCGGACACGAGCGGGGCGGCGCCGTCTTCTGCGAGAACAGCGCCCCGATGATCCTGGACTGCATTCTCACGCAGAACCGCGCTCGCATGGGGGGCGGTTTAGCGGCAGACAACTCAGCGGTACGCGTCGTTCGCTGTGTTGTGTCCGACAACGTGGCCCATGAACATGGAGGGGGCATTTGGTGTTCGAGCTCGCGGGATTTCACCGCGGCTGTGTCCTTTGAAGGGTGCTTGGTCGTCGGCAACTATGCCGTGGCGAACATCCGGTTCGGGGGCGACGGCGGCGGCATGCTGATCGCAGGGGCGAGCTGCGAGATCCGCAATTGTACCATCGCCGGCAACCGGGCGGGCTATGCGGGCGGCGGGATCGCTTTCTGGTATGCCAATGGCATAGTGTCCAACTCCATTCTCTGTGAGAATAGTTTCGGTTTGGGCCACGGGGCCGAGATTGCGGTGACGTCGTCCAAGTACGATGTCCGTTTGGGCGGGACCAGGCAGTGGGTCACTATCAAGCACAGTATGATCGGTTCCGGAGACGCAGCGGACTTCAGTCTTGCGAGCGACGAGGGCGGTGCTCTCACAGGGAGGTGGTTGGTCGGTGATCCGTGCGTTGTCCGCCCGGGTTATTGGGACCCCAACGGCACGTCGGAGGAACCGTTGTTCGAGATCAGCGACGATTTCTGGGTCGATGGAGACTACCATCTGAAGTCCCAGGCCGGACGGTGGGACCCCAACACCGGCAGTTGGGTTCAGGACGACGTAACAAGTCCATGCATCGATACAGGCGATCCGAACGATCCTATCGGCGACGAGCCATTCCCCAACGGTGGTCGGATCAACATGGGCGCCTATGGCGGGACTGGCGAAGCGAGCCTGTCGCCTCAGGTGGGCCCGACGGCGGGATTGTGGAGCGAACCGGTGCCGCTGCGGGAAGTCAATCTCGACTCGGCGGAGGAATGGTCGCCGACCCTTTCTGCGGATGGCCTGACCTTGTACTTCGGCCGCGTGCGCGGACCCCAGTCCGAGTTGGGCCGCATTCTCCAGGCGACCCGCGAGGCGCCTGTGCCGTGGTGCCGCTTCACGGGCGTTGCCGACGTGTCCGGCGATTTGAACCGGGGAACCGAGTATGTGCTGTGCCCCTGGATTTCTTCGGATGGCCTGCGGATGTACTACACGTGCCAGGTGGGCAGCGTGTTTCGCCTGATGGTCAGCAAGCGGCCGACTGGCTCGGCGCAATGGCCGACGGGCCGCGAGATCTACGAACTCAACCAACTCGATAGTCGCCTGCACACATGCCGATTGACGGCGGATGAACTGACGATCTTCTTCACCGGGCCGGATGTGCAGAACGACCGTGGGGAATACGATCTCTGGATGGCGACGCGAGCCGATCGCGATGCCCGGTTCACTGAACCGGTGAATCTGGCGTCGCTCAACAGTTCCGCCAACGATCAACATCCTGCTCCGTCGCCGGACGGTCTGTCGCTCTATTTTGTTTCGAATCGCAACGGGTGTTATCAGTTGTTCAAGTCCACACGGAGCGATTGGGCCGGTTCGTTTGGTCCGCCGGTTCACATGACGCTGTTCGATACACTGGATGGGCACAGCCAGTTCCCATGCCTTGCGCCAGATGGTACGGAGTTCTACTTCGTGCGAGAGACCGCCGAAGGCAGGTCCACTCGTGATATCTGGGTTTCCTATCGTCTCGATTAGCCAGGGATCGCGCAGTCAGCGGCCCCGATTCATTGGTGTTATCGTTATCATATTGATGGGAGAGCCGAGTATGGGAACGCACAGTCGAGTCGGTTGTCATCGGGTCAGGCAGTCGAACGAGTTTTACGCAGAGCATGGGTACCTGGAGGTCCCGACGCTTGTGCAGTGGATGGCGACGCTTCGGTGCGGGCTTCGCTGCGAGCATTGCCTGGCGGTCAGTCGCGAGTCGGGGTTCTCGGACATGCCTGTGGAGAGGGTCCACAGGCTGATCGACGAGGTCGCCCAAATGGGAGTGAAGGAGTTTCTCGTCACAGGAGGGGAACCGCTCGCGAGGGAGGACCTGGGCGAGGTGATCGAGCACCTCGGTCGCTCCGGCGTGAGTTGGACTCTCAACACCGCGGCTATGCCCACGAAAGCCCTTCGCGAGGTCATCGAGCGGAACAAGCCAGGCTTCGTCGCTGTGAGCTTGGATGGTCCGAAGGATGTGCACGATGCATTCCGAGGTCGGGCGGGCGCCTGGGACGATGCGATGGAGGCGATTCGGTTCTTCAAGTCGCTGGACGCCGTGCGGGTCTGCGCGGGCACGACCGTAACGAGCCGAAACTACGACCATTTGGACGAGACCTTCCATTTGGTCACGACCAGCGGCGCGGACCAGTGGGGGATTCACCTGCTCGTCCCCGAGGGCCGTGCGGCGGATCGGCCGGACCTGTTCCTCTCGAAGTCGCAGCTCAAGAGGCTCATCAAGTTCGTCGCACGCAGACGAAGGCAATTCCACATCCAGATGGCCGACGAGATCGGTTACCTGGGCTATCTGGAGCCGCTCGTCCGCGATGTTCCCCTGACCTGCGGGGCAGGCAGGGCGCAGTGTGTCGTCCTACCTGATGGCTCCGTCGTTCCCTGCACGACCTTGGACCGTTCGTGCAGCGCGGGCAACATCCACGACCGCACGCTCCAGTCGATTTGGACCGAGGGCTTTGCGGACCTGCGGCAATGGCGGCCGAGCGGCAAGTGCGGCGGCTGCGAGTACGCGGTCGCCTGCAAAGGCGGTTGCTGGCTCCAGCGCAAGGCCGGCACCCAGTGCTTCAAAGAGGTCTGGCACGTGCCCGATGCATTGAAGACCGCGGCGGGAATCGCCATCTGCTTAGGCGGCCTGGCGGTTCCGAAGGAATGCCTCCTGGCGGCCGTGCCCGATAGGGCAGCAGCGGTTCCACGCATCACGGCGCAGCAAACCTGGAGTCTGGATGAGGCCATCAATACCTGGTACTTCAAACAGGCGACGACAACAAAGATCTACAGCACCGTTCCGGGGCCCGGCGATCCCATCTGGGAGGAAGTGGCTTGGAGGTTCTTCCGAGACTTCACGGAGGACACGCTCCCCCAGGATATTTCCGAGCGATGTGCAAGGGTGCAAGAGGCCCTGGAAACCGAGGAGCGGTCGCTGTCGCTGATCTCCCTGTTGTCGCGAGCGGTGAACGGGCCTTTGTTCGAGACGGAAACCACGCCGGAGTATTCGCAGGAGCAGAGGCAGGCAATCCGTGACGCACTCATGGCGATCAAGGGAAGATCGGACGCGTGGAGGGCAGAGATCTTCGAGTACAGCCTCGACCCCTATCTAAGCGACGGCAGAGTGACAGCCCCTTCCACCGGTGTCCCCCTCAAGAGTCTGAGAGGAAGCTATGCATATGATACGAGGTACTACTTGCTCAAGGACCTGAATGAAGAACGATGGGGTAGCGCGGCCGATCCAGAGACACGAGAAGCGGCGCAGGCCTATACGCAGGCTCATCGCTACGCCGAACAGATGGACTTGGGCTTCAACGTGTCGGCTGGGGGACGTCGCCCTCTTGTCACCGAAGGCGGGTTCCTCGATCCCAACACGCCACTCATCGCCGCCGGCGTGAATACGATGGGCCCATTCGATGTGCTCGTGACCACTCAGAACATATACGTGTCATTTGAGCTCAAAGGCGACATCAAGTTCTGCCCGCCGCAGGCATGGGAACGCGACGAAGGGAGTCTCCTCGACGACGCTGCGGGGCAGCACGATGTGAGCACTACCGTCTCCGCTACCCTGACGGTCGGGAGGCAATACACGTATGCGGAACTGTTGAACGTGGTCTACGAACAGAACCGGCTCGTTCTGCTGGCGATTGCCTACGACTGGTTGTCGGCGAATGCGGTTGGCATGTGGGACCAGAATGTCCCGGTCATCACGGCGGTGTACGAAAACGGGGCGCTGCTCTGGCCCGCGATCCGCGAGATCATCGCGTCGGACACGATCATCCCCACCGAGGGGCTTAGCGGCAACGCGACGAGGGAGTTCACAGAAGCCCAGATTACCGAGATTCACCGTCGGGCGGTGTTGAAGGACATCGATTTCTGGATGTTCTGATCGAGCAATGGCGATGGTCGCACTCTCGATGCGTGTCGCTGTCCGCCGATTGTCATTCCCGCGGAAGCGGGAATCCATTCCACCGGATATGTCAGTTCCCTCGGCTCCAGGATTCCTGCTTCCGCAGGAATGACAGAGTCCTCATCGCCAGTGCTGGCTGGATTCACGTGTATGTTCGTTCCCCCAGTCATCCCTATAACGCCAACGGCCCCGGGCGACTTCGATGCCGCCCGGGGCCGTCTTGAATCCTTGTTGTCTGCGGTTCAGACGAACCGCTGTCATTCGCTCCTGACGACGAGCTGTCCGGCCTTGATGACCGCTGTGTTGTTGGTCTCGTGGGTCTCCTTGACCTGGTTGTCGGGGTCGATCAGCCAGCCGACGTTGTAGGTTCCCGCCGGGATGGTCGTGGGGAACTGGCCCATCCAGGTGATCCTGGCCGGTCCGCCTGCGTCGATGTCTGCCGCGGCCAGCGTGAGCAGGTAGTCCTCCGCGGTGATCTCTTCATCGGCCGAGAGGTAGAACGCGATGTAGAAGGGGCCCGATTTCTCGCCGCCGCGATTGGAGATCGTGGTGGTGACCTCGAGGCCCTGATCGGGCTTGCCGGCCACGACGCTCGGCGGCGTAAAACCCTGGTATCGCTCGCCCAAATCGTACAGGTCGGGCAGGACGGCCGGCTCGATCTCGGTGCAGGCCATCCACCAGGCGGAAGTCGGCTCGAAGTAGCGAGGGGCCTCGCCGCTGTCGCACAGGGCGCTGCCTGCGTGACCGTTGGCCCAGAAATCCCAACTGACGAGGATCGGCGCTATCGGATCTGTGGAATTGCTGCACAGCACCCGGCCGCCCGCGTAGGTGAACAGTCCTGCGGCGCCGGCCGGCTCATCGACGAGCAGCCTGACGCGGTCGCCCGACTTGTAGGTCCGCTCACAGCCCGTGACAGGGCACTGCATGAGCACCGAGTTCAGGATCACAGCAACCAGATCGACGTCGCCCGAGGTGACCACCATCCCGTCCGGGATCGTGGCATAGGGGGCCAACAGACCCACCGCGACGAAGTCCCGGCCCACGGACGAAGTGTCGGACCCGAGATCCGGCAGATAGTAGAACCCGGCGTGCTCCACGAAGAGGCCGACCGCCGTGATGTCTTCGCCCGTGCCCGAGCTGATGCGGATCTCCTGGAGTGTCCCGCAGGGGCTCTGGATGGGTTTGGCGAGATTCGCCGGGGAGACCCACCAGGTGGACCCGGGCGGGAAAATTCCGGCCAGCCGTTCGCTGCATTCCATGTACTCGTTCGGATCGCCGCCGTTGGTCCAGAAGTTCCAACTGACCAGCATGACGTTCCTGTCCAGATTGCTGCAGATGATCGTGCCGGTCGCCCCTCGGGGCAGGTCCCTGGCGCCGTTCGGATTGCTCTCGCCGACCAGGACAACAGGGTCGCCGTAGTCGAAGCCGCAGACCCATCTGTCGGCGCACGGAGCGTTGTCCCAGTCACCCGCGGTCACAACGGGGTTGTAGATGGAACCGTCGAGCGGCTCGCACGCGCGTTCGGTGTTCGGGTCGGACTCGCCCAGATCGAGCAGGCCGCGGACGCGTATGCTGTTGCCTGGCAGGATGAACCACCACATCTCCCTGAACTCCGGGCCGACGACGAGATTGTAGCTCTTTCCATTCTCGGCCTGGACGGACAGGCAGCCGTCCCTGGTCTCCTGCAGAATGCCATCCACATCGAAGGGTTGGCCGAGTCGAACCGTGGCGGGATCGACCCAGGTTGCCGAGCCGGCGGGATACGGTCCGCCCAGCCTGGTGGCGCACCGATCCGTTTCATCTCTTCCGCCGGTCCACAGATCCCAGCTCACGAGCAGGGATCCGGCGCCGTCTGCGGCGTCGCAGCACAGGATGGTCCCCGCCATACCCTTGACCAGTCCCTCCCCCACGACCGGCTCATTTTCCAGCAGGACTACCCTCGCCCCCGGCACGAAACCCGGTGGGTAGCTTGGACGGCGGATGCCGTTGGGATCGTCCGCGCTGGCAACCGTGCAGGCGCAGACCGAGAACACAACCGACAGAACCACTGCATACCGAATGACGTGCCGATTCATCTTCGTACTCCTCCATAGATCGTGATGCCCGCCCCCACGGGCGACTCCCTGATCGCTCACGATGCACGGGTATAAGGACATGGCTCGCTGCACCGCCTCACTGCGCGGACATAGACCCGTGCCGTTCAGGATGTCTTCAGCATACCACAAATCCGCCGTGACGCAAGCCTTTTTCTCGGACTTTCCGTCTGCGAAGGCAGATTTTCGTGTCGTCATTTTCGTTGGGGCCGACGAAATGCCGAAAAGCGGCTTTTCGCCCGCCGGCCGGACGCCTACAATCGCGTTCCTGTACGAAAATCGGTGTCTGTAACGATGAAAGGGGATACACGCCAGATGATGGCCAAACCGATCGGTGTCATATCGGATACCCACGGGCTGTTGAGAGACGAGGCCCTGGGTAGACTCCAAGGGTGTGACCTCATCCTTCATGCAGGCGACGTCGGCAACCCCGCCGTCCTGGAGGAACTCGGGCAGATCGCGCGGGTGATCGCGGTCCGAGGCAACATGGACAAAGGCCCGTGGGCACACAAGTTGGAGGAGATCGAGTACGTCAGCGTGGAGAGCCGGCAGATCTGCGTCATCCACGACATCGACCGGCTCGATCTCGATCCGGCGGCCGCCGGCATCCAGGTCGTCATACACGGCCACTCGCACAAACCGGCCGTCGAATGGGAAGACGGCGTTCTGTACCTCAACCCCGGCAGCGCCGGTCCCAAACGGCCCGATCTGCCCATCAGCATGGCGCTGCTCTGGATCGACTCGGAGGCAATTCACGCCGAGCTTGTCGATCTGTGAAATTGTCCACCCAAGGCAGTGCGGGCACATACGTCTCTCTTATGGCGACTGCCCTTTTTCGGCGTCGTCATTGCCCAGTCTGTTCAGGAACGCGCGAGCGTACGTGCGTATCGAAGGACTGGGGTCCTCAGCAGCCCTGCTGAGGATTGTCCGAAACCGAGCGGTTTCGGGCCCTACGTCAGTCGGGAAGAATATCTGGTGGCAACTCAGGCTGCCAACGGACTGCCGTCGCGGCTTGGGCGGCAAGAACGTCCCACTGGCGACCGAACTTCTTATCCTCTCCTTCATCTTCTCCAAGAGCGTCTCCCCATGATAGATTTCGTCGGTCGGCGCTATGACCAGTGCGTCGTCGCGCGGCAGACGGACGACGTCATACTCGTCTTCATGTCGGACCAGGAAGGGACCTGCGAAGGAGAGATTGTTCGGGCTCGCCTGTGAACGGGCATTCTCCAGGTCGTGTTCGCAATCTCCGCAGAGCTTTCCTTTCCACGGCACGCCGAACTGCATCATGATCTGGGATTCGAGGGCGGGTGTCCGTTCCATCAGGCAGCCATGATTGCGGCAGTGAACCCCGTTGCCGTGCTCGCGATTTCGGCACAGACCCAGGACGTGTCCGGCCTCATGTCTGAGCAGCGCACCGGCTGTTCCCTTGAAGGAGCGGAAGTAGCGATCCATGTCGCAGAGGATCGCAGTGGGACACGTGGCGACTACGTGAGGTGGCAGGGATTTCTGGTGGGACCATTTGTTGCTGTCATAGAATACGACATGCAGGTACGCCGGCTGGTCGTTCTGGTCGGCGCCAGGGCCGTCCGTACACATGATTGCCACGAGATCGATCGGCAGGTCCACGAGGGTGGATGCTGGCACAGGTTTGTCCCGGACGATGGTGATCCCGTCCGGTTTGCAGCAGTACCGGGCCAGGAACGCCTCCAATTCGTCAATCCATTTCTGTGGGACCTCGATTCCCTCCATCACATCGACCTCGACATACAATCGCGTGTACGTCTGATCCGTCAGGTACAACAAGTCCGGCCGCATATAGGTCGGCATTGACGATGATCTGGGCCCGCAGCCGCCGGCGAGCAGGGCCGCGAACACAACAGCGGCACAAGCGTATGAGAGGATCGCGAATGTCTGGAGTCTCGCATTGCCCCTTCTGTTCATTCAGACACTCCTTGTGACTTCGGACGAGACTTCTCACGTAGGTCCCTTCGCCGGCTTGTTGATCTCGGGTGCAATTCTACCCTCATGGGTACTTCAGGGCAACACGACAAGGCGACTTTTGTGTTTTCCGGGCGCCGTCGGATTGTTATGATAGCTCGCGATGATCGAAGCCTCGCGGGTCGCGGGTCTCTCGCCGGGCTCGGGGAATGATGGGGAACTGCATGGAAAGGGATTGAGGCCATGAGAAAAGCACTCATAGGATTGGTCGTGTCGGCATTGGCGGTTTCGGGGTGTTCGAGCTCCAGGGAGACCGGAATGAAGCCCAGCCAGATCGATGGCAAGGTTCGCAAGCTGGTGGCCAAGATGACCGTCGAGGAGAAGGTCGGCCAGATGACGCAGATCACCCTGGAGCAATTCGCCAAGTCGGGCCAGGACGGTTACCTGATCCTCGACGAGGCCAAGCTCCGCGACGGCATCGTCAACCACCACCTCGGCTCGATCCTCAACTGCGGCGGACAGGCCCGCACGGTACAGAACTGGCAGGAGATCATCACGAAGATCCAGGATGTTGCGACAAAAGAAACGCGATTAGGCATCCCGGTTATCTATGGCATCGATACCATCCACGGAGCCAACTACGTGCTCAGCGCCACGATTTTCCCGCAGAACATCGCGATGGCCGCGACGGGCAACGTTGCTCTGATGGAGAAGATCGGCGAGATCTCCGCCCTCGAGACCCGCGCCGCGGGCATTCCGTGGAACTTCGCGCCGGTGCTCGATGTGGCCCGCCAGCCGATGTGGCCGCGCGTGTTCGAGACCTTTGGCGAGGACCCGGTTATCGCCTCGACGATGGGCGCCGCCTACATTCGCGGCCAGCAAGGTGATCGTCTCTCCGATCCGCTCAAGGTCGCGGTCTGCATGAAGCACTACCTGGGCTATAGCTGGCCGCAGTCGGGCCGGGACCGCACGCCCGCCTACATTCCGGACCGGCAACTGCGTCAGTGGTTCGTCCCGCCTTTCGCGGCGGCGATCAAGGCCGGCGCGGTCACCTGCATGGCGAACTCGTCCGAGATCAACGGCGTCCCGGTTCATTCGAGCTCGTACTATCTCAAAGACCTGCTCCGCGACGAGCTGGGCTTCAAGGGGTTCGTCGTCAGCGACTGGGCCGACATCGAAAACCTTTACATGCGAGAGAAGGTCGCCAGGGACCGCCGGGAGGCGGTGAAGATGGCCGTCCTGGCCGGCGTCGATATGAGCATGGTGCCCTACGACTACAGCTTCTACGATACGCTGCTGCAACTCGTCCAGGACGGCGAGGTGCCGATGAAGCGGATCGATGAGGCAGTCACCGAAATCCTTCGCGTCAAGTACATGCTGGGTCTGTTTGAGAAACCCTATCCAACCAAGAATCTCGTCTACAGCGTGGGTTCTGAGAGTTCCCGGCAGATCAACCGGCAGGCGGCTCAGGAGGCCATGACACTCCTGAAGAACGACGGTGACCTGCTGCCTCTGGCAAAAGACCGCAAGGTCCTGGTCACCGGGCCGACCGCCAACCGGCTTTCGGTCCTCAACAGCGGCTGGACCTTCACCTGGCAGGGCGACAAGGAAGAGCTGTATCCGCAGGACAAGAATACGATCCTCGAAGCGATTCAAGAGAAGGTCGGCGAGGGGAATGTCACTTCCGTGGATGCGGTGGCGTTCGACAAGGAGATCGACATCGCCAAGGCGGTCGAGGCCGCCGCGGGGGTGGATGTGGTCGTCGCCTGTATCGGCGAGCCCGCCTACTGCGAGACGCCCGGCAACATCGACGACCTGACGATGAGCGAGCCGCAGTTGAATCTCGTCGAGGCCCTGGCCAAGACGGGAAAGCCCGTCGTGCTCGTGCTCGTCGAGGGCCGGCCCCGCGTGATTCGCACGATCGTGGACGACGCGAAGGCGATCCTGATGGCCTACACGCCCGGCGTGGAGGGCGGTCAGGCGGTCGCCGACGTGCTGTTTGGGGACGCGAACCCGAGCGGAAAACTACCTTTGACGTATCCCCAATTCGCCGGCGGCTTCATGTGGTACGACCATAGGAATAGCGAGATCCAGGGCGGTAACAAGTATGATCCGCAGTGGCCGTTCGGCTTCGGCCTGTCCTACTCGAAGATCGTCTGCCATGGCCTGCGGCTCGATCTGAGCGAGCTTTCGCCCAAGGACACGCTGACCGCGACGGTCGAAGTCACGAACAATAGCGACCGGCCCGCGAAAGAGATCGTCCATCTCTACCTCTCAGACGTGGTCGCCTCGGTGACGCCGCCGGTGAAGATGCTCAAAGGGTTCCAGAAAGTGGACCTCGGCCCGAAGGCGACGCAGACCGTCCGGTTCACGCTGACCTGGGACGACCTGTCGTTCATCGGCCGGGACAACAAACCGGTGGTCGAGCCGGGCGAGTTCAAAGTCCTCATCGGCGACATGTCCGTCAGCTTCATTGGCATGGAGGACAAGAAGAAGTAGTGCCAGGGGGGGAGGGCGACGATTGGTCGGACGGCGCACGAGAGTGGCAGTTCAGAGTCCTTGTTGCGACCTGTGTGTCAGCAGTCGCCTGTCTGGCCTCATCTGGCGAGGGCTGCCTGCGTCTGTGATAGTCCGACAGAGAAAGGGACCGAGGACTGGAGGTCATCGCCACAAGGTTACGCCGCTCCTGTTTTGACATTTCGGGCGCTTGGCGACTATGGCGAATTCCGCCGCCGAAACCATCCGACCAGGCCTGTTCCGATGATCCCGAGCATCATGGCGCCGGGGGCAGGGATGCTGACTGCCAGGAAGGTGTCGGCCCACGAATCGCCCCCGTCCGCCCAGGCGTAAAGGCGCAGACTGTAGATGTGAGCAGGATCAACCGCGTAGACCCCAGTCCAAGCGAAGGTGTAGAGGACAATCTCGTCATAAGGGCCGGAATCGACGTAGTTCTCCAGAATTGTCCCTGTTGTCAGGTCCTCAAGTGTTAGTTCAACTGCCGATTCGAAGTAGTGGAAAGATCGCCATCCATGGACGGAGAAAGTCAGGGTCTCACTGTCGTCCTCCATCTGGAATACATACGTGGATTCCGCTACCGCTCGAGAATACCAACGTTCGGCATATGCCGAGACACTGAAGAAGCCCGTGCGGCTTCCTGCCTCGTAGTAGTCGTAGCCGAAATCCGATGACCACGATGTCACAGAGGCGCTGAGTGGATTCGGAGATGTTAGATCGTAGCTGTGGTATCCTCCTTCGGCGTCTGTGAATCCGGCATATCCCCCAATGTGATGCGTTTGCGAGAGGATGTTCATTCCGGTGGACCCGGCCCGTGCGATCCCCCCGCCCGCCAACAGTAGAACCACGACAAGAAGCGCCCGTTTCATATGAAGACCTCCACGGAAACAGTATCCTGCCAGCGTCTCGCCCCTACATAGGACGAATCCGCACATCTGTCCTATCCTGTTTGCATCCGTGCAGATTCCTCAGTCTCCAAACGGTATGGTAGCATCGTGGAGGCAGGTGTACAACTCCCAAAATACACATTATGGGGAACATAATAAACCAATCCCCTATGCGGACCAGTTCCGTTCGGGTCTCCCCTCTTCATTCGGGTGTTACGGCGTGTCCAGCAGGAAGCAGCAGATTTCTTTCATGCTGCGGACGTAGAGGCGGTTGCCGATCAGGGCGGGGTGGGACCAGACCTCTGCATCTTCGAAGAGCTTCAGGCGGGAAATCTGCTTGTAGTCGCCGCGGGCGGCCTCCAGGAGGATCAGTTCGCCTTTGACCGTGAGCGCCAGGACGCGGTTGTTGCCTGCGATCAGGGCCGTGTAATCGATGAACGAGCCGTCCGCTTCGGTCAAGTAGAGCGTGTTGAGGTTGTCGTTCAGATCGAGGCAGAACAAGCCGCGGAAGCAGCCGAAGAGCAGACCGTCGATCGCCACCGGTGTCGAGGTGTCCGGGGCCAGCCCGGGATTCCTGGCGATGGGGATCGGATTGATCCGGCCGTTGGCGTCGAAGTCATAGAGGCGGGTCCCGTTGTTCTCCGTGGCGACCAGGAGTCGGCCGTCGAGATCGACTGGCGTCGGGACGTTGTAGTCGCCTTTCTTTGTGGGCAGGAGCGTCCAGAGCCGTCGGCCGGTGTTCGGGTCCCAGCCGCCGAGCGAGGTGGCGTCGTGACCAACGATCTGGCGGACGCCGCCGAAGGTCCCGAGGATGAAGGAGCCATAGCCTGGCGGGTCGCCGGGCGTCTGCCAGACGGTTTCGCCTGTGTAGAGTCCCAGCGCCGCCAAAGAGGCGTCGGGGGCGCCGGGATTGACGATCAGCAGGTCATCGACCACCAGCGGCGTCGAGCACATTCCCCAGGCGGGCAGCTTCGCGTTGAATTCCCTGACGATGTTCCGCCGCCAGACGATTCGCCGGCCCTCGACGCTGACGCAGTGCAGATCGCCGAACGCGCCGAGCAGGTAGACGAAGCCGCCGTGGATGACCGGGGCGGCGCGCGGAGTGTTCGTGAACTCCATCTCCTTGGGGGTCGGATAGGCGATTGCCCACAACTCCTCGCCGGTCTCGGCGTCGAGGCAGCGCCAGACATCTTGGTCTCGCTGCCCGCTCTTATCGGCGACGAGGACGTGCGTTGCGGTGGCCGAGATGCCGGAGAGCCCCTCGCCGGTGAGTCCCCGCTTCCACAGGAACCTCGCCTGCGAGGGCAGTCTGGAAGGCACGTCCAGGCTGATTCCACGACGGCCGAGGCCTCGCCAATCCGTCCATGTCGATGTGGATGTCGGTCTCGATGCAGGCGGCGTTACAGGTCGAGTCTCCTCGTCGAGCTTCACAAAACCAGATTTCGAGGCCATCGCCGCGAGCAGTTGCGAATCGCTCGCCAGGGACAACAGGGCATCGGCGACAGTCTTGGCCGTCTTGGGGCTCAGTCTGGCCGTCGCGAATGCCTGGACCAGTGGTTCCGGCGAGGTGCGACCGAGCTCTCGGAGCGATCCCTTTGCGAGTCCTTCAAAACCGTCCAGCAGCGGCAGGGCGTAGCTGGGGATCACCGCCGCATCCGCCTGGCCTTTTGCGACCTCCGCGAGGGCTTCGGCGCAGTCCGACGTGATTTGCAGGGGCGGGATGGGCGCGACGCCGTGCTCTGCGAGAAGGGCCAGGGCCGCCGAGTGCCGTTCGCTGTCTTGGCGGGGACCGAAGAGGATACGATAGTCCTCGATGCTGCCGAGGGCTTGGGCTGGGTCTTTGGCCCGCACGACGAGAAGGCCGCAGACCTCGCTGTCGCCGGCCTCGTCCGTCAGTCGGGCGAGGGGCCGAACGGATTCGTTGGCCTCCGCGGCATCCGCCAGAATGCGGGAAGTCTTGCCGATAATCACGTCGATCTGCCCGCGGTGCGACTGGAGGATCTCACCTGGGGTGTCGGCGTAGACGACTTCGATGCGCTGTGCGAGTCTGTCTCCAAGAGATTTGCCGAACAGCGTGTAACTGCGTCTTACATGGCCTTTGAGCCAGTTGGGCGCGAGCCGAATGCACAACGGGTCCGTAACGGCGACGCGCAGTGGTTCCCGCGGGCGGATACCGAGGTCTTCGTCGATGCTCCGGTACAGGTGGTGAAGCCATATCGCCGCGACCAGGAACGGCGTTAGGAGCAGACACCACAACAGGATTTTCAGATTTCGTCTCATGACGGAGTTTTCATAGGCCGCCCGAGCATAGCAGAGCCGACGCAAGGTGGCAAGAGGACCGCCCGGTCTCGGATAAAACGGGTCGTCGTCCGCTCCACAATCTGTTGTGGGCCGTGGAGCACAGAGGTATAATCACACGCATAGAGGCAACTGATGGCGTGATGTTTCTGTTTGTGTGTTGATGCGTCGTCTGGAGACGGCTGAATTGTCGGATATGAAGGGTTCTCGTAACGGCGGCACGATGCACACGTGCGGCCGCCTTGTGATTGGAGGATCGGGACCATGAGAAACGTGCTTTCCTGCCTGATCGTTTGCCTGTGTGTTTCGCCGATCCACGCACAATACGCCGGCGGCACGGGCGAACCCAATGATCCCTACCTGATTCAGACTGCCGAACAGATGAAGGCCCTTGGTGATGAGCCGAACGACTGGGGCAAGCACTTCAAGCTCACGGCGGATATCGACTTGCGCGGGTACCGCGACAACGAGTTTCATATCATCGGCTATTCACGCGTCTGGCCCGACTACCGGCCATTCACGGGTTCTTTTGATGGAAACGGACGCAAGATCGTGGGGTTCTCTTGCCATTGCGCCGATCAGGATTGTGTCGGCCTGTTCGGCTGCGTCGCTGGGTATTCAGGTTCGGGAGTGCCTGGAACCGGCATCAGGAATCTGACCCTTGTCGATCCCAACGTGGATGCAGGGACCGGCAACCACGTGGGAGCCCTGGTGGGACAGTTTCGTGACGCGGTGATTGAGGGCTGCTCGGTGGAGGGCGGCAGCGTCTCCGGAGGGCAGTATGTAGGCGGTTTGATCGGATCCACGGTGGAAACCTCCATTCTCAGTTATGACGTATGGCTCACTATCGAGAACTGTCGGGCCTCTGCGAACGTGTCCGGGACCGACAAGGTGGGCGGCCTGATTGGATATTATTCCGGGTATTGGCGTCACGCCGATGAAAAACAATACGAGATACTCGCCTGCTGCGCCGCGGGGGAGGTGTTGGGCGATGAAGGGGTTGGCGGACTCGTGGGGGCGGTCCGCGGCGCGCGGGTGTTGAACTGTTATGCCTGGGGCAGCGTGCAAGGACAGCGTCTTGTCGGGGGGCTCATCGGTCTGAATCATGCGATAGTGGACAGGTGTTATTCGACCGGACTTGTTGCAGGCGGAACCGATGTCGGTGGACTCGTGGGCTCGGCAACAGCCGACGCGTGGCCGAACCTGGACGAAGACGGGCAGACGACCACGTCTTTCTGGGATGCCCAAACCTCGGGGCAGTCCCAAAGCAGCGGCGGGGCGGGCAAGACGACCGCTGAGATGCAGACAGCCGGGACGTTTCTGGACGCCGGATGGGACTTCCTGGCCGAGAGGGGCAATGGGACGGAGGACATCTGGTGGATTCTGGAGGGGCGGGACTATCCGCATCTGTGGTGGGAGAAGGTGCTGGGGGACGACTTTGCGGATGGCCAGGCGGAACCACAGTGGATGGTGTACGAACTCGATCCGGAACTGGTGCAGATCAGGGAAGTGAACGGCAGGCTGGAGGCCTCCGCGTCCGCCGAGGCACAAAATGTGGATGCGTTCTATGTGTCTGACACTTGGCGGCTGGATGTGACGAAGGACTTCGCGATCCGCGTCGATTATCACTTCAGCAAGCAGGGCGGAGGCGACGGCCGCGTGACCATCGGTTTGGTCCCGAGCCTGGACCTGGAGGCCATGCAATGGGCCGAGTTCGAGGTCGGCTGTTTCGAATCCGGACCGTTCTATCTGTACGAACTGCGGGACGGCTACTGGGTGCAGGAGCAGACCAGCGAGCGGTCGGCCGACGATGGGACGCTGTTCGTGTCGTATAATCCCGCAGTAGACGAGCTGTATTTCAGCCACACCGGGTACGGCAAGCCGAACGCCTGGCGGACGGCGACAGGGCTCCTGGCGGGCCGCTGGTCGAGCGAACCGGTCTATGTCATCCTGGGCGGCGGTTCCGAGGGCCTGGCCTTCACTGGCTCGGAGGCCTGGCTGGACCGTTTCGCGATCCAGGCCGGCGTCATCTTGCAGGGTTCCACGCACTTGGCGGCGCAGGCCACAGCGGATACATCCCATGAGGCGCAGGGGGGATCGTTCAATCTCGTGGATTCGACTCGCATTCCCAAGGCGATTCTCCGCAATGACCTTAAAGTGTATAATTGAACCTACCGAAGAAAATCGGCGGAGATTCACGTTGCGCCCACGGAGGGGAACGGCACTGTAGGGAAAGAATTCCACATTTTGTCCCGGTTTCCCGGGTGGATGGAGGTTAGAAGATGGATTGTTTAATGGTCAGCAATAAGAAGAACGGCCTGTTGCCGATTTTAACAGCGATTCTGGCCCTTTTTGCGGGCGTTTCCAGCAGTGAGGCCGGTTACCGGTACCAGACCCATCAAACACTGCATTCGCCGACCGCGGCACGATCCAATCACGTATCCGTGACGTTGGGGGATGGCCGGGTCGGGATTTTCGCGGGCTCCGGCAGGGCCGATGCCGAGCTGTTTGACCCGAACGGCGAACAATTCACTCCGAGCCGTGTGACGCGGACGTTCAGTGATTTTGCGGGCGCCAGGCTCCCCGACGGCAACGCGCTGCTCGTCGACGGTCTGCACGACTGTGTCTACGACGCCGCAAGCGACGCATACGTCGCGACGCAGAACAAGTACACGAGCGGTCTTGCCCGGTTCCCGGTTCTGGTGGCGCTGGCGGATGGAAAGGTCTTTGCCTGCGGTGGGTACGATGCCGGTTTTATGGTCAAGGGCGATTGTGAGGTCTATGACCCTCGCGCCGCGCAATTCATGGCGATGGGGGATTTGGAGACGTCGCGCGTCCACCACACCGCCGTCCTCATCAACGATTACCAGGTCCTGGTCGCCGGCGGCTACAGCTCTTACGGGGCCTCCTTGGACTCTCTCGAGTTGTTCGACGCCAACCGGGGCGGCTCCGCCCGCATTCGGACGGCTCTTCTCCAGTCGAGATACGCACACTGCAGTGTGAGACTGCTGGATGGTCGGGTTCTCATCGCCGGTGGCGCTGCCTCCAATGTCGCCTCCTGGCTGACGAGCACCGAGCTGTTCGATCCGAATACGGCCGCAATCGCTGCGGGACCGAGCCTTGGATTGCCGCGGAGCGATGCGCGGGCGGCCATGCTGCCCAGCGGGCGAATCGCCTTCTTCGGCGGTAATTACGATGCCAGAGCGGTCGAAATCTACTGTCCCGAAACCGATACGTTCGTACTGGCCGACAGCCTGGCGCTTGTCCCCCGCTGGACGGGCTTCACCGCGACAGGCCTCGATTCGGGCGGTGTTCTCCTGGTCGGCGGACAAGCTGATTTGGAAGGGGACGCCATTGAGGAGGCGGAGATCTTCGAGGAGGTCGAGACCGACGAAGCCGCGTCGCCTGCGATGACGCTCGCCTCGATTCAGTCCCTCCTGGCGGATAGCGACCCGGCTGTCGTGGCCGATGCGACCGAGTGGCTCGTGTCGCTGGGCGAGCAGGTGACGCCCATCCTCGAGACCCTGATGAGCGACGAATCTTCTTCCGTGAGCCGTCAAGCCGCGAGCATTATGGACTCGATTGCGGCGGGGGTCTACCCCGAGGTCTGGTGCGTCGAGATCTGGAACGATTCGCGTTTGCTGGACACGGTCTGGCTCGACACCTTCGATTGTCCTGATTCGCTGGACGTGACCCGGCCGCACGCCAGCTACACAGCGAATGTGCGGGCGACCGACGGCGCGGACTTCACGCACCTGGTCGTGCGATTCCCGGCCCATGCGTCCTATGAGAGCCGTGTGAAGCTGTTCAATCTCGTCGGCTGGACCCGAATCCTGCACGGTGTCCTCGGCGACGACCTCAGCGAGGACGAGTGGACCCACATGGGCGGCGGCGACAGTATAAAAAAGTAACACAGGAAGTTCCTTCCAGTTCTGGATATTCCCGGCCCCGTGCGGATGGCAGCGTCCGTGCGGGGCCGGCGGCGTTTCCAGGGGGCATCCACACCATCAGCCTGTCGATGTTCAGTAAAATCAAAAAAATTTTACTTGGAACGTCTTTCCTTTGCCGAAAACGGTATAATGATGGGCAGAGGATAGTCTTTGTAATACAGGTAGTGTGACGTTCTCACTGTCGAAGCCATAAAGATCCAAGTGTTGGGAGGATGCTATCATGGCTCTCGCAGGGTTGGTGGTGTTCGTCTGGGTTCTTTCGGGGGTGTTGGCCTACTTTGCCACAGAGGCGGCAGTCCGTCATAGTGAACGGCAGGCGTGGGATCACGCGACGCGAGAGTGCGCATTGGTGTGCAGCGCCGTCCTGGGTCCGTTCTTCCTGCTGATCTCGGCGGAACTGCTGCTGTTCGCTCTGATGGGCGAGGGGCTCGCCCACGACAGACTGCGGCACTACAAAGACTCATAACGGACCGGGCTCCGCTCAATGCCGCAGGTTGCGCATCAGACGGGGGATGGAGATGACCGCAGGGGAGGTCTATGGATACACTCCAAGCCTTGCTTCGGGAGGGCAGGTTCTGGCAATCACAGCAGTTGTCTGTATGAGTTTCCTGATCCCGCGTTGTGCTAATCTGGGGAATCCTGGGGAAACGGGTTTTTTGTTGACAGGGGCGGTATTTGACTTTAGTATAAGTGCGTTGGAGCCGAATACTTACGACGGCTTGTTGTTTGTAACCGTCTACGAAAGGGATGGGTAGCCCGACTGCAATCGCCGCGAGGTAAGGGTTTTCTACACCGTTTCTTGCGCCGTTTGCAGCCGGGCGCGGTCCTATAATTGGGCTACGGGCATTTGGAGACGTCTTGATGGTAAGCGGACGAACCGTCGCATGGATTCTGGTTATCGGATGTTGCATCATCGGAACCGGTTTCTCGCAGAATCAACCCCAAACACTGGCCGACAACTGGAATGATTTCCTGCACTATACCAAGATCGGTCGTTTCGATCTTGCCAAAGGGTATGCCCAGGCGGTTCTCCAGGCCAGCCCCGACCCCGCGGAGTTGTTCAAGCTCGTTGAAGGCAACCAGCAGGGTTATGCGCTGGCGTTGAAGGTGGCCGAGACTGCTCACGACGATGAGCTGGCCCAGTTGACGCAGCAGCTTTTGAAAGTCGTCGATGAGGGACGATTCCTGAGGCGGACCGAGCCGGCGTTGATCGTCGAGGAGATTCGGCGGCTCAGCACTACGCTGCGGGGCAAGATGATTGCGACGCGTCGGCTCCACGACGCCGGCGAGTACGCCGTGCCGTTCATGCTCGATGCCATGGCCGAAGCGATCCGCAATCCGGACTACGAAGTCAAGTTGGCCGATCTGATTGAGACCCTGCCCCAGATCGGGCAGCCTGCGATTCGGCCCTTGGCCGCCGCATTGCAGATGAAAAACGAACCGCTCAAGGGTGAGGTCGTTCGCGCCTTGGGCAGGATTGGCTACCCGCAAGGGCTGCCTTACCTCAAGCTTGTCGTGGAGACCGCGCAGTCGATGGAATTGAGGTCGTTGGCCAGTGAGGGCATCCGCCTGATCGACCCGCAGGCGGCGAATGCTCCGGCCGCTGCGATGTTCTTCCAGCTCGCAGAGAGGTACTACTACCACGATGAATCCCTCGCCCCCACGAAGGACGTGGACTTCGGCAACATCTGGTTCTGGGATGCCGAGGCCAGCAAACTGGTTCGCGTCGAGGTGGACCAGGCGTTCTTCCACGAGCTGATGGCGATGCGCTGCTGCGAATGGTCGCTGAAATCTGACGACCAGTTCGGCCTGGCGATTGGGTTGTGGCTGGCGTCCTTCTTCAAGGCAGAGGCCACCGGCTTGCCGATGCCCGAGTACTTCGGTGAAAACCATGCGGGCGCCTTGGTCTACGCGACGACCTCGGGACCTGAATATCTCCACCAGGCTCTGGCTCGCGGAGTCAACGATCGCAACGCCGCCGTGGCGTTGGGCGCCGTCGAGGCCCTCGCGACCACAGCGGGCGAGAAGTCTCTGATGTACACGCTTGGACCCACGCAGCCGCTGATGCAGGCCCTGACGTTCCAGGATCTTGCCGTGCGGTACAGCGCCGCGATCGCAGTCGGCAATGCCGGCCCGAGGCAGCCGTTCACGGAGAGCCGCGTGGTGGCCCAGAATCTGGCGGAGGCCCTGGCGCGAGGCGGCCAGCAGAGTGCTTCCGGCGGGCAGTGGTCCGAGGAACTGGCGGAGAGCTATGCCCTGCGGTCGGTTCAGGCCATGCACAAGCTGGCGGTCAGCCGCAACCCCGTGATCGATCTGTCGCTGGCCCAGGCGGCGCTGGTGGCCGCTACGAACGACAAGCAGCAGGAGATTCAGGTCCTGGCCGCCCAGGTCCTGGCCTATCTGAACAGCCCGAACGCGCAGCGGGCCGTTGCGGATATGGCGATGGACGCCGGCCACGAGATGTCCGTGAGGATCGCGGCATTCAACGCCCTGGTCGATTCCGGCAAGCTCCACGGCAATATGACGCCCGACACGACGCTCAGTGCGATCTACGCACTGATCCAGTCCACGGAGACCGATCCCGACCTCCGGGTTGCCGCTGCGGCGGCCTTCGGGGCGCTCAATCTGCCCAGCCAGAAGGTCAAGGACTTGATACTGGATCAGGCGAAGAGCTGACCGGAGCGGCATCCTCATCGGATACGGTACGGAGGGCATGATCCTTCGGGAACGGGCAGCGCCAGAGGTAGATTCTGTGTCTCTGCCGGTCGGTTCGGGAGGTCATGTCAGTGGTCTTGTCCGGCGGGATATCGCTGATTCCGAAGTTGTGTGAGACGATGCGCGAGCCGGCCTTAAGCCGGCTCAAGCGGGGAATCAGTCGGGCGTTGATCTCGGTCCCCAGGTAGATCGTAACGACGCTCATTCCTTCCAGGTCCACCGTCAGGACGTCCTTCTGCTCGATGGTTACCAGGTGTGCGACTTTGCTGTGCTCTGCGTTCTTTCGGGCCTCCGCGACGCGCAAGGGATCGAGATCGTACCCCACGGCCCGACACCCGTACCGCTTGGCGGCGGCAATGACGATCCGCCCGTCTCCGCAGCCCAGGTCGCAGACGACGTCGTCCCTGGTCACCTGCGCCATGTCGAGCATTTTGGCCACCACGTCCGGAGGCGTCGTGACATACTCGACGAACACGACCGCCGGCGAGGTGGTCCTCCCTGTCCCCGCCTGTCCCAAAGGTGCGACGATCCACTCGCTGTTCTGAGGCGGCGGACTGCTCCGATTTCCACCGCAGCCGGCAAGGACGAGGGTTGCGAGCACAAGGACGATTCTGTACGATCTCACACAATCGGTGTGAGCCGTCCGGAAGGCCTCGATTCGCACAGCATCTTCTTCGACTTTCACAAGATGACTCCTGCTGTCTGATGGCCCGGATCCTTCCACCGGTGCATATCGACGACGGAAACGCACGCCCATTGTACCCGGCGGATGGCCTCCTGTCGCCCTTTGTTTGCAAGGGGGACGTCGTTTCGCAGTTGGTGTGGTCTTGCACGTTCCGTGGCCGGCGTTATGATGACGGACTCGGGCGGGTGTCCGCCTCAAGGTTGTGCCAAGGAGAACAGGAGGACTACGGAAATGGCCGTGGATAAGAAACAAATTTCGGCGTGTCTGGACGAATGCAGGCGTCATCTGACGACCGAGTTGCTGCCGTTCTGGATGAACCGTTGCAGGGACGAACAGAACGGCGGTTTCATCACGCATTTCGACAAGGACGGCAACGACTCCGGTACCGACGAGAAGTCGATGCTGGGCCAGATGCGGGTCATCTACTCGATGTCCGCGGCGCACCGGGCCGGCTATGGCGGCGGCCAGTGCGCCGAACTCGCCAAGCACGGCGTGGACTTTGCGATCGACAAGCTCTGGGACAAGCAGTACGGCGGCTTCTACTGGATGGTCAATCGCAAGGGCGAAGTCACAATTGACAAGAAGATCCTCTACGGCTTGAGCTTCGCCATGTACGGACTGAGCGAATACACGATGGCCACCGGCGACCCTCGCGGCCAGGAGTACGCGGAGAAGGTCTTTGACCTCGTCAAGAAGTACTGCACCGAGACGAGCTGCGGCGGCTACTGGGAGATGTTCGAGCGGGACTGGACCCTGTGCGGCCCCGGTCCCCAAGGCGGCGACCGCAAGACCCTCGACGTCCACATGCACCTCATGGAAGCCTTCACGAACATGTACGAGTGCACGAAGCAGCAGATCCATCGCCGCACGCTCGTGGAAGACATCGACATTCTGCTCAAGAAGATCCTGCACAAGCGATACGCCACCGGCATCCCGCAGTTCTGGGTGGACTGGAAGGTCGCCCCGCAGATCAAGTTCGACATCATCTGGGGTTGGGACCGGTTCGCCGAGGGAGGGCAGAAGCCCAACGCCGAGGACAACACGTCCGCCGGACACAACGTTGAATTCGCCTGGCTGCTGGCCCACGCCACCGACGTGCTCGGCAATGTAGCCCAGCCGCCCTCGGCTGGGGCCACCCCCGGGGGCGGGGGTGCTACATACTGGGACCAGTACCGGAAGGTCATCAAGAAGGCGATGGACCACGGCATGAAGAACGGCATCGACCCCGAATTCGGCGGCGTCTACACCGAAGGTCCCCACGCCGGCGGCGTCTACGACACCGAAAAGGAATTCTGGCAGCAGGCGGAAGTGATGATCGGCATGTTGGAAGGCTGCCTGCGGTTCGGGAACAGGGTCTACTGGCCTGCGTACCTGAACGTGCACCGGTTCGTCTTCGACAAGATGATCCACCACCCGGTCGGCGAGTGGTGGCCGCTGTTGAACCGCGAGGGCCAGCCCGTCCGATGGACGCACATGAGCCACTCGTGGAAGGTGAACTATCACACGATCCGCTGCATGGTCGAGTGCATCAAGCGACTTGAGAAACTGGTGAGCTGAGTTCGATGGAGTACAAGGGCAGGTACAAGGCGTTTGACGCGTCGCAGATCGAGACGTATCCGGTTGCGACGCGAAGCAACAAGGTCAAACTTGGCGATCTGGTCTTTCCTGAGGATGTGGCCGGGCGGTCGCTCGACGTGCCGCAGCAGGTCCGCCAGGATGTCCGGGTGGTGGCCGAAGCGGTGGTCGCGGCCCGGCGGGCCGGCAAGCCCGTCATCCTGTTCACCGGCGCGCACCTGATCAAGAATGGGCTCGGGCCGCTGTTGCTGGACCTCGTCGAGCGGGATTGCGTTACGCTCGTCGCCGGCAACGGCGCCACGACCATCCACGATTTCGAGCTGGCCCTGATCGGCGAGACGAGCGAGAACGTCCCGGCAGCCCTGGACAAGGGCCTGTTCGGCATGGCGTACGAATTCGGCTACATCAACACGGCCCTGTCCGTGGGCAACGAGCAGAAGCTCGGTTACGGCGAATCGCTCGGCCGGATGATCTGCGATGAGGCGTTCCGTCGGCAGGTGTTTGCCCGTGCGGCGGAAAAAGGCAGATCGGGCCTGTGTTCTTCAACGAAATCTCTTGGCCTCGCGACGCAAGGGCGGGACGCCCTTGCCACGGAATTCGTGCATCCCGAGGTCAGCGTCCTGGCTGCCTGCTATCGTCGGCGTGTGCCGTTCACGGTCCATGTCGGCATTGGGACCGACGTGATCGATCAGCACCCGAGTTTCGACGGGCAGGCCAAAGGCGGCTGTTCCGGCCGGGATTTCCTGCTCTATACGAACGAGGTCACCAAGCTCACCGAAGGCGGCGTCGTCCTGAACGTCGGCAGCGCGGTCACCGGGCCGGAGGTCCTGCTCAAGGCGGTCTCGATGGCCGCCAACGTGGGATGCGTCCCGCACGGCATCCTCGCCGCGGATTTCGACCTGCGGATGCACGAGCCCCGTCAGATGACCGACGAATCAGCCCCGTGCTACTACTTCCGCGACCAGAAGAGCGTCGTCACCCGCATTCCCGAGGCCTTTGGCGGCAGGGGACTCTACGTCCAGGGGGATCAGAAGCAGACGATTCCGCTTCTGTATCAGCAGATCATTGAATGCCTGTAGATTGGAAATTCGAAATCCGAATCTCGAAATTCGAAACAAGCACGAAGGACCGAAATCCAAAATTCAAAACCGACTTCGTGGCAAGCGACAGCGTTTCGGTCATTCGGGTTTCGTGCTTTGAATTTGTTTCGGATTTCGTATTTCGAATTTAGAGTTTTCCTGTGAGAGGAACATGGACCAACAACGGATCAAAGAAATTCTGGGCAAGATCGAACAGACCCGCGTGGCCGTCTACGGCGATTTCTGCATCGACGCCTACTGGATTCTCGACCCGAAGGGCTCCGAGGTCTCTGAGGAGACCGGGCTCCAGGCGAGGGCGGTCCGACGGCACTATTATTCGCTCGGCGGCGCCTCGAACGTTGTGGCCAACCTCGTCGCTCTCAAGCCCAGGTTGATTCAGGTCGTCGGCGTCGTCGGCGACGACATCTTCGGCCGGGAGCTGCGACGCCAGTTCGACGAACTCGGCGTGGACGCCTCGCACCTCGTCGTCCAGCGGGAGAACTACGACACCGTCGCGTTCGGCAAGCCCTATCGCGAGGAAGTGGAAGAGCCTCGCATCGACTTCGGCTTCTTCAACCGTCGCAGCGAGGCTACCGACGCCGCTCTGCTGGAGGGCATTCGCGCCGCGTTGCAGACCTCGGATGCCTTGATCGTCAACCAGCAGGTCCCCGGCAGCATCACGAACCTGGACTTCATCGACCGGGCCAACCGGCTCTTCGCCGAGTTCCCGGACAAGGTCGTCCTGCTCGACTCGCGTCACTTTGGCGACAAGTTCCAGCACATCATCCGCAAGACGAACGACCGCGAGGCCGCGAGGCTCAACGGCGTCGAACTCGCCCACGGCGAAAACCCGACGCTCGACGAGGTCAAAGGATACGCCCAGACCCTCTACGGCCAGTTCCAGAAGCCGGTCTTTCTCACCCGCGGCTCTCGCGGCATGCTCGCCGTTGACGGACAGGGCGTCCACGAGATCCCCGGTATTCAACTGCTCAAGAAGCTTGACCCGGTCGGCGCAGGGGACACCGTGACCGGCGCGCTGGCTCTGTGCTTAGGCGCGGGCGTGCCGCCGGCGGAGGCGGCCCAGTTCGCCAATTTCGCCGCCGCGGTGACGGTCCAGAAACTCTTCCAGACAGGCACCGCCTCCGGCGAGGAGATCCTCGTGGTCGCGAAGGACCCCGACTTCATCTATCAGCCGGAACTGGCCGAGAGCCCGCGCAAGGCGCGGTACGCGCCGGGGACCGAGATCGAGATCTGCGACGGAACAGGCTGGAGGCTGGAGACTGGAGGCCGGAGGGGACAAATCCCGGGTGTTCAGTCCCTACAGCCCACAGCCTCCGGCCTACGGCCTTTGGCTATCCGCCACGCCGTCTTCGACAACGACGGCACGATCAGCACGCTCCGCCAGGGCTGGGAGCAGATCATGGCTCCCGTCATGATGAAGGCCGTGCTGGGCGACCGCTTCCAAACCGCCGATGAGAGTCTCTATCGCAAGGTCCAAAAGCGAGTTCTCGACTACATCGACAAGTCCACCGGCATCCAGACCATCGTGCAGATGCAGGGCCTGGTCGAGCTTGTCCGCGAGTTCGGCATCGTTCCGGCCGACCAGGTCCTCGACCGCTTCGGCTACAAGCGGATCTACAACGAGGCCCTCATGCAGATGGTCAACGAGCGGATCGCCAAGCTCGAACGCGGCCAGCTTGACGTGACCGACTTCACCGTCAAAGGCGCGGTCGAGTTCGCGCGGGCCCTCCGCGAACGCGGTGTTACCCTCTACCTCGCCAGCGGCACGGACCACGAGGATGTCCTCCGCGAGGCCCAGGTCCTCGGTCATGCGGGTCTCTTCAACGGCGGCATCTACGGCGCCGTCGGCGACATCGACAGTTGCTCCAAGAAGATGGTCCTCGACCGGATCATGACGGAGAACAAGCTCTCCGGGGCCCAACTGGCGGTCTTCGGCGATGGACCGGTCGAGCTGCGCGAGAGCCGCAAACGCGGCGGTCTGGCCGTCGGCGTCGCCTCTGACGAGGTCCGCCGGTTCGGCCTGAACCTCGACAAGCGGGCTCGACTTATCAAGGCCGGCGCTCACCTCGTCGTTCCCGACTTCTCCCAGCGAGACCAACTGCTCCGATTGCTCTTCGGGGAATCGAACGGGTGATTGTTCTTCGTAGGGGGCGTATCACGCACCATTACCCCCTCGGAGGCGCAAGAGTTGGTGCGTGGTACGCACCCTACATGGCTATCCGGCCAGTGACGCGCGCAACAATCCTTGCCTTGAGCCGGCAGTCGGTGGATTTGATGATTGGCTTGGGGGAGGAGGGGGGATATAATCGAGTGTGAAGTTTCAAGTTTGACGTTTCAAGAGGCGCGTCTACGCCAGGCTCTTCCTACTTCAAACTTGTCCGAAAGGAGTCGCTCATGGCATCGATCAAGGATCTGATCGCAGGCGCGAGCCCGGATTCGGTTGTGACTTCCCGTTCCATTCTCGATGAGGCCCGGCGAAGCCATCTGAAGTATCATCCATCCCCCGAGAACTGGCAGGATGAAATCCTGTACTTCCTGCTGCCCGACCGGTTCAGCGACACGAAGAACCGGCCCATGCTGACCCGCGAGGAGATCGCCAAGCTCAGGAAGACCCTGTCCCGCCAGGACTGGAACTGGCGGCAGTGGGCGGATTCCGGCAAGCACTGGCAGGGCGGCACCCTCCCTGGAATCGCCAAGCGGCTGGGCTATCTCCAGGCCTTGGGCGTCTCGGCGATCTGGATCGGTCCCGTGCTCAAGCAGCGGACCCATCTGGACACTTATCACGGCTATGGGATTCAGGATTTCCTCGAAGTCGATCCGCGGTTTGGGAGCCGGCAGGACCTGCTGGCCTTGGTTCAGGCGGCCCATCGCAAGGGGATTCGCGTGATCCTCGATATCATCGTGAATCATACATGCGACGCCTGGGCGTACCTGCCGCCGGGTGAGTCGCTCGATAAGTGCCGCGACGAGCCGTCGTATCGCATCTGGCCCGGCTACTACGGCGATCCGGCGTCGTACGATACGTACGGTTGGCAGGTCGCCTGGCGGGACGTGAGCCAGGATGCCTTGAGTGCGGACCCGAAGGACATCAACTCGCGGGACCAGGCGCTGTGGCCTCGCGAGTTTCAGGACGAGGCCCGGTTCACCCGGGCGGGAGCGGGCAGCCTGGACAAGGGCGATCCGTCCGATCCGCACGCGGAGTTTCGCCGAAGCGACTTCTTTGCCTTGAAGGATTTGGCGCTTGACGTGACGCCGACGCTGGACTTTCTGATCGATTGCTACCGGTATTGGATTGCGATCTCGGACATCGACGGGTACCGCGTGGATACGGTCAAGCACATGGAGCTGGAGACCGCGAGGAATTTCGCCGGGGCGATGCGGGAGTTCGCCGAGACGCTGGGCAAACGAAACTTCCTGATCATCAGCGAGGTCGCCGGCGGCGAGCAGTACCAGGATCTGTACCTCGACCATATGAGCATTCTGGGTCGGAATATGACCGCAGCGCTGGACATCGGGCCCGCTCGGCCGATCTTGAGCGCCGTGGGCAAAGGGCTTCTGCCCGGCCGGGAGTACTTCGCAGGCTTCGACCCGCCCGGACGCGAAGTGGCCTTCCGGGCCGGGGACGGATTCGGGTCGCACCGCAACAACGGCTGCCGGCACGTCTCCATCCTCGACGACCACGATCACGTCTCCGGCGAGAAGGTCCGCTTCTCGGCCGAGATCCCGGACGAATTTGCCGTCAAGGACTACCAGGTTGTGGTCCCGACGGCGATTCAGCTCTTTACGTTGGGGATTCCCTGCATCTACTATGGCACGGAGCAGGCGTTCGCCGGTCCGGCCCAGTCGCAGGTGGAGCACCTCAGTTCCGAGGGCTGGAAGAGCGGCGTCAACTCCGGCGACCGCTATCTCCGCGAGGCGATGTTTGGCCCGAACCACCCGCGGGCCTCCTTCAACCGGCCGATCGAGGAGCAACTGTCCAAACAGAACGCGTCGCTGCCCGGTTTTGGCCCGTTCGGCACGTGCGGCAAGCATTGCTTCGACAAGTCGAGCCCATCATTCGTGCGGATCGCGGCGTTGTGCAAGCTGCGTGCAGAGCATCTGGCGCTGCGGGTGGGCCGGCAGTATTACCGTCCGATTCGGCTGCCCAATACCTGGTTCGAACTGCCGGCACAGGGCGAGATCGTCGCCTGGAGCCGGATTCTCGATACGCTGGAGTATCTGTGCGTTGTGAACCCGCATGCGACCGAGAGCCGCGGAGGGGATGTTGTGGTCGATGGAACGCTGTGTCCGCCAGGGACTGCGTTCGAGGTGATTGCGAACACGGCCCATACCGCGTCTGGCAAGAGCTACGCCGGAAGCCACCCGGTGGATTCGGTGATCCATGTTGTGGGCCGCCAGCATTCTTATGAGCCGGCCTATCTCGAAATCCGCGGCATCCCGCCGTGCGAGGTCGTCGTGCTCGCAAAACGCCTGTGAAGTGCAGGGGGGATTGTGGTCTGAACTTCAGGGTCTGGGGTTGCGTACAAGACGTCGGAGGCAGGGGGGCGTGAACGCGCGAGGCCGTCCGGCTGGACGACGGAATGCGCGGCGGCAAAGTACGGGAGGGCAGGAGTAACGGGTCATGTCGGATCACATGGTCTTCCAGGGATGTTCGACTTGGCAAAAAGAAGCCATCCGATCCTACTGGCTGGAGAAGATGCAGCGGATTGAGAGGCTCCTGACGCGATTTCCCGAGGACCAGCGGGAACTGCGGGTCACGGCGACGCACAAGCCCAAACGGTTTGAAATGCGCGTGGCGCTGCTGCTGCCGACCGGAACGCTGGTCGCCGAGGCATCCTCGCTGATGGATCGGGATGCAGTTGACGCGGTGGCGAGCAAGCTGGCGGAGGAGGTCCGCCGGCATAAGGAAGTGATCCGGCGGGAGCATCTGTACCGTCGGAAGCAGCGACGCGATGCGTTCTCCCGCCAGGCGGAGGTTCTGCTGCAGCCCCAGGCTGAGAAGCTGGATCAGGACGGTTTTTTCAAACTGGTGAGCCCGCTGATGGCTGGGTTGCGAAACCACGCGGAGGGGGAGTTGGCTGTGGCCATGCTTCGGCAGCGGATTGGCCGGGAGCAAATCACGGCAAGCGATCTGCTCGACGAGACGATCCTTCGAGCCTGGGGCCAACTGGATAGCCGCGATCCGACGATTCCTCTCGAAATCTGGCTTACGAGGCTCCTCCACGATATCCTCGACGAGCAGACCCTGGGTACGCAGGGTGTTCTCTCCCTCGACCAGGAGGTCGATGGTCTTGACCCCGGCCGGGAGGCCGCCGCAGGACGGGCCCTGGACGATGCGCCGGTGTGGGAGGAGGAAGTGCCCATGACCGTGACCTTCGACGACGTGTTGCCAAGCCACGACGTGGACGAGCCTTGGCAGCGACTGGCGGCGGTTGACCAGATGCGTTGGGTCCTGGCCCAGTTGAGTGATGTATCCCCAGTGCGAAGGCGGGCATTCACCATGCGTCTGCTGGACGGATGGGAGCCGGAGGAGATCGCGATGATTCAGAGCCGCTCTGTGGAGGAGGTCCGGCGGGATATCGCGGCGGTTCAGGAGATGCTTCGATCCCGCCTGGACAGCGAGTCCGAAGTCCGTCCCTCCGGGTCTGCGCCGGCCCCTCGCGTTCCGTAGGCCCATCTGTCAGGCGACGCGCCGTGAAAATCCTCGAAAAATCACTTGCTATCGGGCGTGTATCTGCATAAAATACCCGTTTCCTTGTGCTGATGATTACGACATCGGGAGATTACTCGTGAAAACTAAGTTGCTGGATGCTGTCGAAAGTAAGAGTCTGAAGAAAGAGATCCCCCATTTCGAAGTGGGTGATACGGTGGACGTGCATTGCCGCATCCAGGAAGGCGACAAGACCCGGACGCAGATCTTCTCTGGTACGGTGATCGCCCGCAAAGGTCGAGGCATCAACGCGAGTTTCACCGTCCGGCGGATCGTCGCCAATGAGGGTGTCGAGCGGCAGTTCCCGCTCCATTCGCCCAACGTGCTGAATATCGTGGCGACCCGCAGCGGTAAGGTCCGTCGGGCCAAGCTGTACTTCCTCCGCCAGAGGACGGGCAAGGCCGTCAGGCTCTCGCAGCGGCACAGCGAACACACGACCAAGTGATTGACGATTTGCGATTTACCATTTACGATTTCCAGGGATGCGTTCGGACGACGCCTCCAAACTGCGAATGGAAAATGGTAGATCGCAAATCTTATGTTGTTCTTCATTCGACGTAGGCTGTTGAGCGACAGGGCCCGGCTCGGCCGGTGGGGCGAGAGACGCTGCGAACGGTACCTCAAGAACAAGGGCCTGCGCACCCTCGTACGCAATTATTCCTGTAAAGTCGGCGAGCTGGACCTCGTCATGGTGGATGGCGACGGCAGTCTGGTTTTTGTTGAGGTTCGTTCCCGGGCGGATGAGAGTTTCGGTCCTGTGGAGGCCACAGTCACGCCAGCCAAGCGGTTGCGAGTCGCTCGGGCGGCCCGGTATTTCCTCGCTGTCGAGAAGATTGAAGACCGTCCGCTGCGCTTCGATGTAGTCACCCTCATCCTCGGTCGCAGCGGTCCGCCGCAGATCCGCCACTTCGAAAACGCCTTCGTGCCATAGACCGCAACGATTTGAAATCCCCGAGTGGGCACGGTATGCTATCAATATAGGTACCGCTCGCTTCGATGGACAGGATCGGATCATGGGTGGGACGTTGCCGTTCGACAAGATGACGATTTTCGAGAAGCTCTCTGAGATGGAGCGTCTGTGGGACGATTTGCGCCGTACCCCGGAGGATATCCAGTCTCCGGCCTGGCATGAAACAGTTCTTGCGGAGAGAGAAAGACAGGCTGCGCAGGGTAAGATGGGCTTCATCGACCTGGACGAGGCAAAGGAAAAAATCAGAAAAGCCACGCGATGAAGATCGCGATTTCGGAAGCTGCGTAGCAGGATCTTATTGGCGGGTATTGGTTCTACGAACGCCAGTCTGGCGATTGGGATAGTTTATGAGATTGATCGACACGCACTGCCATCTTACGATGGAACCGTTGGACGCGGATGTGCCGGGGGTGATTGAGCGCAGCCGTTCGGTCGGCGTTGCCGGCTGGATCACGATTGGGACCCAGTTGGAGGACAGTCGCAAGGCCGTCGAGCTGGCGGGACAGTATGAGGGGATGTATGCGGCGGTGGGAATTCATCCGCACGACGCTCAGACCGCGGATTCGCGAGCCCTGGAGGAACTGAAGGGACTGGCTCGACGGGAGAAAGTCGTCGCAGTCGGCGAGACCGGCCTGGATTTCCACTACAACTTTTCGAAACAGCCGGACCAGGTGCGGGTGTTCGAGGCCCATCTTGAGATCGCACGCGAAGTCGGCCTGCCCGTGGTTATTCACTCTCGCAACGCATTCGACGAGACGATGGAGATCCTCGACCGCTGTGGCAGGGGCCTCAAAGGCGTGGTCTTTCACTGCTTCAGCGGTTCCGCCGAGCAGGTCCGCAGGGTTCTCGACAGGGGATATTTCGTCTCGTTCACAGGCGTCGTCACATTCAAGAACGGCGAATCGACTCGCGAAGCCGCCAGAGTTGTCCCGCTGGACCGGCTCATGATCGAGACGGATTGTCCCTACATGTCGCCGGAACCGGTTCGAAGCCAGAAGCCCAACGAGCCGGCGCTGATGCTGCATACGGCCCAATTCCTGGCACAACTCAAGGGAATCAGCCTGGATGATCTGGTGGTGGCGACGACACGCACTGCCACCGAGTTTTTCGGTCTTGCGAGGATTGACGCGTCCTGATTGCACGGTTTCTTCAGGCTGGATTTGCGCTGCGACCGAGAATGTATGTATCATTTGGCCGAGTGTCCAAAGTTTGCGAAATGCCGTTTTTCAGTACGAAAAATGCGGTGTTATACTCGCGATTTGACTTTCAGCTCCTCAGACCCCTATATTTAATAGTTAAGCCTCTGAATGATACGCCGGGGCCGGAGTCTTTCCTCAACCTGACCCGCGGCGGGTGGAGGATTTCCGCTGACGGCGCTTTAAGGAAGGACTTGCGTAGCATTCTATGCCAGGCGTGTATGACTACGCTGCAATAAACCGGGTGCAGCAGGCGAACGACATCGTCGATGTGATCGGCGAGCACGTGAGCCTGAAACGAAAGGGACGCGAATGGCTTGGTCTGTGCCCGTTCCATGAGGACCACAGGCCCAGCCTCTACGTCAATCCGGATAAGCAGATCTATAAGTGTTTTGCCTGCGGTGCAGGCGGCGACGTGCTCAAGTTTGTGCAGATGCGCGAGGGCCTGACGTTTCCCCAAGCCATCGAGCGGCTGGCCGAACGCGCGGGCATTCAGTTGCAGCCTGTTCGGAGGATGACGCCGCAGGAGCCAGGGCAGGCGGAGCAGGTCGATCCCAACGTGCTGGCGAAGGCCAACAAGTGGGCGATGCTGTTCTTTCAGGATTGTCTGAACGATCCTGAAAAGGGCAGGCGAGCCCGGGAGTATCTGGCTGAGCGAAAAATTTCCGCAGAGAGCATTAAGACGTGGCGGCTTGGCGTCTCGCCCAACGCGGTCGACGCGCTGGCTCGACTGGCGACGGCCAAGAGGGCCTCGTTGCACGTCCTGCAGCAGGCCGGTCTCATCACGGGGCCGAGCCAGGACAAGTTCGTCAATCGATTGATGTTTACGATCACCGACGCCACCGGCAGGGTGATCGCGTTCGGTGGCCGGACCCTGGACGGCACCGGCGCCAAATACGTGAACTCGCCGACGACGCCGCTGTTCGAAAAGAGCAACACGCTCTACGGCTTGGAACAAGCCCGGCACGAGATCGTCAGGACAGGAACGGCGGTCATCGTCGAGGGGTATACCGACGTCATTATGGCGCACCAGTTCGGCTGTACGAACGTGGTTGCGACGCTGGGGACGAGCTTTACGACGGGGCACGGTCGAATCCTCCGTCGATACGCGAAAAAAGTGGTTCTGCTGTTCGACAGCGACACCGCTGGCATGGCGGCTGCGAATCGGGCCCTGGAGGTCTGTCTGTCTCAGCATCTCGACATCAAGTTGGCCTTCGTGCCGCAGGGCAAAGACCCGTGCGAGTTCGTCCTCATCGCAGGCAAGGAGGGGCTCGACCGCGTGATCGAGCAGGCGGTCGATGTCATGCAGTTCAAGTGGGACAAGCTTCGCGAGACATTTGCCTCCGGCGATACGCTGGCCGATCACAAGGCGACGCTCGACGGGTTCCTCCAGGCGATTGCCATCGGACTGGCTTCCCAGACGCTGTCCGTGGCGGAAAGTGGGGCGTACGTCCACAGGGTTGCCAAGATCACGGGATTGAGCCCGAAGGATGTCTTTGACGAGTTGGAACGGCGCAGGCAGCGTGTGCCTGTGTCTTCGGGGGGACCGGCCGACCGAACGCAAGTCCCCCAGGCGATCGATTGGGGGCAGGGGCTTTATGCCGCCGCACAGAAGGAGGTCCTGGAGGTCTTGCTCAACGAGCCCGGTCTGTTCCAGTCTGGCGAACAGGAGATCACGGAAGACCTGTTCGACGTGCCGATCCTGAACCAGATCGCGAGGCTTTTGTTTGGTGCGATTCGGTCCGAGAACAATGTTACGATCAGTCGGGTGCTTGCCCAGGCGGAATCGCCGGAGCTGGCGCAGGCGATTGTCGAATTACAGCGGGTCGGCGAGGGGAAGGGGAATTACCATCCTCGACTCGCTGGCGCGTTGGCGGTTCTGCGGCGGGTGAAACGTCTGTCTGGAGGTGATCTTCGGACCCACGGTGGAGAGTCTCATGTCGATGTCACAGAAATCGCGAGGAGACATCTTGGCCGGGAGAATCCGTACAGCCAGGGCATGAAGAAATAGAGAGGAATTCGTGTAAACCCCCGTGGCGTGAACAATTACGTGCACCGGGCCGTACAACGGGTGAATCCGGAACACCAGTAAGGATACGAGTTTTCCTGGCTTCACAAGGGTGGTTGACGACGACTTTTACAGTTTCACTTTAGTGGAGTCAGTATTGTGGCGAAGAAGGGAATGAGGTCAAAGAAAGCAAAGGATATGAGTCCGACGGAAGTCAAAAGCACGTCTGATATCGCGAAGTCCGAGGCACAGGACCCCGAGCTGCTTCTTAAGACGCTGATTGCGAAAGGGAAGAAGAAGGGGTACCTGACCTACGAGGAGATTAACGAGTCGCTGCCTGACGACGCAGTCAGCGCCAAGCGGCTCGAAAAACTCATGAGCACGCTCGACGAAATGGGCGTCGCGCTCGTTGACGAGGGGGACACCGACGCCCACGGGATCGGCAAGGCGGATGAAGATTTCGAGGAAGAGGCCGAGCCGGTAGACGAGGATGAAGAGGCCGAGCCGGAGCTGGGAGGCGAAGAGGACGAGGGACTCGAGAAAGAGTTCGCCGAGAGCGAGGTTTCCCATCGGATCGACGACCCCATTCGCATGTATCTGACCCAGATGGGCCAGATTCCACTGTTGACTCGCAACGACGAGATCGCCCTGGCGCGCAAGATCGAGATCGCCCGGATGGTCTTTCGGCGAAAGATGCTCCAGTGCGACTATTGTGCCCGCAACGCGACGGAGCTGATGCAGCAGGTTTCCGACGGTTCCATGTCCTTCGACAGGACGATCAAAACCGGCACGACTCCACTGACGACCAAAGGCGTTATCAAGAAGCGGATGACGGAGAATCTCAAGACGGTCGGCGAGCTCCTGGACATCGACCAGAAGCTGTTCAAGAACATCTGTACCAGCACGGACTCCAACAAGGTGAACGCGGACTCGAAACACCTTCGCAGGAATCGCCGTAAGATCGCGGCACTCCTGGAGGAGTTGAGTCTGCGGACGAGCCGAATCCAGCCCATGAAGGTCAAGCTGCAGGGCATCTGCGAGAAGATGCGCCAGCTTCAGAAAATCGTCGAAACCGGCGTCAACGAGATCATGACGACCGACGATATCCAGGCTGCCAAGCAGGAACTCGCCGGCCTGCGCGAACTGGTCCTGGAGTCGCCCGAGCAGTTGGAAAAGAAACTGCGGTCGATGGAGCGGATTTTCGCCCAGTACGAAGAGGCTAAGCGAACGCTCTCCAGCGCGAACCTGCGTCTGGTTGTCTCGATTGCCAAGAAATACCGCAACCGCGGCCTGAGCTTCCTGGACCTGATCCAGGAGGGCAACACCGGCCTGATGCGCGCGGTGGACAAATACGAGTATCGACGCGGCTACAAGTTCAGCACGTACGCGACGTGGTGGATTCGCCAGGCGATCACCCGGGCGATTGCCGATCATGCCCGGACCATCCGCATCCCGGTCCACATGATCGAGACGATGAGCCGGATTCGCAGCGCCTCGAAAATCCTGCACCAGGAACTCGGCCGCGAGCCCACGATCGAGGAAATCGCCGGCGAGGTCGGCATGACCGTTCAGGAAACCCGCAGGGTTCTCAATATCTCCAAGCACCCGATCAGCCTGGACCGGCCTATCGGCGACAGCGAGGATTCCTACTTCGGCGATTTCATCGAGGACGACGACATCGATTCGCCGGTGGCGTCCGCGACGCAGGAGATGCTCAAGGAGCGGATCGACATGGTCCTCAAGACCCTCTCCTACCGCGAGCGGGAAATTATCAAGCTCCGCTACGGCATCGGCGACGGCTACACCTACACGCTCGAAGAAGTCGGTCGGATCTTCAAGGTCACCCGCGAGCGCGTCCGTCAGGTCGAGGCCAAGGCCATCCGCAAGCTGCAGCACCCCGTGCGGGCCCGCAAGCTGGAAGGATTCCTCGATCACAAGTCCGCGTAAGCGGCCCACATGCAGTGAACTTCTCGGCCGGAGCGTCCCAAACCTCCGGCCTTCTTTTTGCCTTCATCCACAGTATGCAAAAACCGGATGAGCCGGAAAAATCGAGCCGGGTAGAGGCAGACACCGCCCCGAATTGTTATATTGGTGCGCGTCGACTGTGAGCATCGATTGTGAAGCGCGCCAGAGAAGGGCGGTTGTCGCCCGACGAAGACTGTGAAGAAAAGGAGGACACCATGACTCGACGAATGGCATCATCCACTGTGACAGCGATCGTGTTGCTGGCTGTTTGCGCCATGCCCGCCGTGGGCCAGCAGAAGCTCGGCGATTTCGTGGGGGACGGTGGGTACGACTGGATCATCGGCAAGTGGGTCGCCGCCGGCGACGAGGGGAAGATCGAACTGGAGTACAAGTGGGGTCTGGATAAGCACATCGTCCTGGCCGAGCTGAAGGCGGGGGACTACAAATACAGCGGGATCGTCATGCTGGACTCGGATCGCGGCGGGGTGATCGAGGCCGGCGCCGACAACAAAGGCGGCATCGTGAAAGGCGAGTGGACCGACGATTACGGCGACCTCGTCTATCGTCTCCAGCACACGGGAACCAGCGGCTCCGTGACGAAGCTCCAGGTCGTATGCTCCAAGGAGGACGCGGACCGCGTCACTATCGCGATGTACGGCGTGGACAGCAGCGGCTACCGCAAATCCGAGCCCATGAACAGGCTCACGTACAAACGACAACCTGCGACCGCGGCGACTGTTCCCGCAGCGTCGGGACAGACCGCCCAGTCGTTCGACCATCAGACGCTGGGCGATCTCGTCTCCCAGGCGGGGTACGAGTGGATGGCCGGCAACTGGCTCGCCACCGACGGCGATCAACGATACGAGCTGGAGCACAAATGGTCGCTCGACAAGCACGTCGTGCTCATGGACCTCAAGATGGGCGATTTCTCATACCACGGCATGGTCATGCTCAATCCCGCGTGGCAGGAGATCTTCCAGGTCGGCGCCGACAACCAGGGCGGTCTCTGGAAGGGCACCTGGGACCAGAGCTACGAGGGGATCACGCACAGGGTCGAATACACGCAGCCCTACGGCACGGTCCGACGGATGGAACACGTCTACGTTCCGGACAACGATGACGCATTCAAGGTGAAGGAGTATTCCGTGACGTCGGGTTCCCGTGCCTCCGAACCCGGCCGCACGCTCACCTTCAACCGTCAGAAGACTCCCGCCGGCGGCAGGTGAGAACGATCTGCCGAAAGACGCGAAAGAAAACGCACGAAGGGCCCTGATGCAACCTGTAAGGGCCCTTCTTTGGGGGCTCATCCGGGTTTTGAGTACTTCCGGCAGTTCTTGGGGACGCCGTCCCCAAACCCCTGAGATTTATCGCGTTGCGCCAATAGCATGATCCGGGCAAGAGAGCGACGCCCCACGTGAGCGGCGTCGCCATGCCACGGAACCGCTGCCCTCCCGCAACGCGGGCTCGCGCCCGGGGGCAGGTTGCTTCTCAGCAGAGCCTTATCCTCCGCAACGGCAAAGTCCAGAATCCCCTCGCTGCTATTGGCGTAAAGCGGAAAATCCTCCGCACGCCCGCTGCGGGGGGGGCAGAATTTCTGGTAGACGCAGGATGCTCAAGCAACCGGGAGAGGTTGCCGTCCCGCGAGCACAATGCAGGCCCGAAGCGGACCTGCCTGGGGAGTTTTGCGCGTTAAGGCCTCCAGCATAATAGAACACGAGCGAAATGCTCGTGTCAGAGGGTGCGCAGCACCTCGACTGCTGGAGGCTCCAACGCGATAACCTCCCGCCGCACAGCGGCGGACTCCGGATCAGTCCGCTCCTTCCTCCGTCCATCGGGAGAAACCGCCCGGGTGCCAGAAAGATTAGTCACACCCCGCTGTGGGCGTGCCGGGATCGTGGAAGTACGCAAAACCGGATGAGCCTCTTTCTTTCGGCGGTTGTGGATTCAATGGCCGTAGAAGGCCGTACCATGCGGATCGGCCTCAGAAGCGGAACCTCCCGCCAATCATGTAGATGGGGCCGCCGAGGTCATAGCCGTTGTCTTCCTTCTCGAAGTCGTACTGGAATTCGAGCAGCAGCTCGCCGTTGTCGGTGATCGGGAATGTCACGCCGGCGGTGATGAAGGCGAAGAGGCCCTCGGCCGGCGTGTCGGTGCCGTCGTATTCGTCGGTGTACGTGTCGTATACATCCGGGAACATCGGGTCCTGGACCGTGTCGCTGATTGTGTCGTCCCACTCGTCGATGAACCAGAAGTAGCCGACTCCCGCACCGACGTAGGGCCGGATCTCGCTGGAGTCGCCAAGCGGGTACAGCCTCGCGGCCAGGCGCACGTCGAGGATGGACAGGTCGTCCCTGTACGTGTCCTCCATGTAGACGCCGTCGGCGTAGTCCGTGTAGGTCTCGCGGTGCGAGCCGAGCGACGAGCCGCCGAAGGCAAACGCCAGATCGACATGTTCGTCGAGGAACCTCGCGGTGGACAGTTCGACTTCGAGCCGCAGGCGCGTCGTATCCTCCCCGTCGAAGGGGTCTTCGAGGGTCTGGGCTCCGACCTTGAACGCCAGCCCCGGACCGGAGGCCGCCTGTCCGCAGACGGGCCAGGCCAACACGATTGCGGCCAGGACCAGAAGACACGCGAACGGCCTGCGACGACAGCCACCGTGGTCCGAGCGATCGTGTGCAGGATTCAAGGGAGTCGAAAGGACCTTCGTATAGGCTGAATCTATGCGCATCATGTTCTATATCTCCTCACGGCTGGACGACTTTTTGCCGAAGAATCCGGCTCTTCGGCTCCGCCTATAAAAGGCACTCCGCCGTGCAGGGGTAACGGATTTGCACGGACGCCGTGAGGTGCTATTTCGATCCGCCGGGGAATTGCCAGACGATGTCGTAATCCGTCTTCTGCTTCGGCTGCTTCATAGCGCCGCCATTGTCCTTCTGGTCCTTGCCGATGCTGTAGAGGAGGAAGCTCTCGCCTTCCGCCTGATAGTGGAGCGGCTGATCGGAGAACGGATCGACGAGGTCCTTCATACCGAGTGCTGGCGGAAATGACCCGTGGGCCTCTCGGTATTGCAGCAGAGCCAGGCCCGCCAGCGTGATGCGGATTCGGGCCATGTCCTCCAGGTGGATTTCCTTGATCCTGTACATCGCCGGGACCAGGATGTTGGTCATGTGCCCTCCGAGGTCGGGTTCCTTCGCATCGTCCGGGGAGTATGGACGCGCGATGACGCCGCAGTAGTCGTTCATGATCCCCAGGTAGGCAGCGTGGTCGGCCAGGAAACTGGGCCGGAACGTGATTCGATGAAAGAGGAACCAGTAGAAGAAGTCGGGCATGGAATTCTCGCTGACGTATCCTCGCAGTTCTCCCCACAATTGTCGTTTGGGCGTGTTGAAGAGGGCTTCGCCCATGAGCAGTCGTTCTCCGTCGATGGCGTGGATCACGGGGCGGATGTCGTCCAGGGGCAGGAGCAACTCGCTGAGGGCCTGGGATTGCTGCTTGTTGGGTGCTGTGCTCCTGCAAAGCGTCTGGATCGTGTCGCAGGACGACCGGATCATGGCCATACGCACCAACTGGCTGATGATGGTCGGGTCCTGCCGCAGGGCGTCGGCGAGTTTCAACTGAACCCAGGCAAGCTCCCAGGCGTTGGCCGGCCGGCCGGCTCGGGCTTCGAGACGCGTCTTGGCGTCCAGGAGGCGAGTCAGGCCGCGAAGGTCCAACAGGGACGGATTGTGCGCGAAGAGGGGGTTGTAATCCTGCTCAAACCGGCACCCTGGGCGTTGGGTTCCTTGCTGCACGATGGACAGCGCCTGCGAAACCACGTCCTGCCCGATCCATTGCTCGAGATCCGCAAGTTCGTTGGGTTCGATAGTATCGTCGACCAATGAGGTGCTGAGGCTGCCGAGGTAGCTGAGCAGGTCCTTGTCTTTCTGATCTTCGCTTTTCTGCGGGGCGGGCTGGGCCTTGAGCAGCAATGTGGCGCTCTGATAGAGCAGGGCCGCGTTCTCTGTGTCGGGGATCTCCGGCGGGATGACATCCGCCGACTGCATGGGCCGGCCAGCCTTCTCCAGTTCCGCGTATGTCCTGCGGAGCTTCGCCGCGGAGACCGCGACCGCAATGGCGTAGATGATGCCCAGGGCGACGATGACCGCTGCAACGGCGGTCAGGATTCTCACGAGTCGTTTCTTCATGCGTTTGCTCCTTTGTGCAGGCGTGGAGGCAGGTGACTTCTCGGATCGCGCAACCCCGGTCCTTGCGGCAACCCATTTTCTTCGGTCTCGCGAAGCGTCTCCCGGACGGCTCGGAGATGGTCGAACAGAGCGGATGCGTCGGACCCGATTGGTGCGTCGGTCGTGGCCGCGTACCGGGCGAACGACACAGGGGTCCCGCCTGTGATGTCCAGATCGCAGGGCTCGACGCAGGTCGCGGCGGGGACCGGCGCCCGCCGAGGATACGAGGCCCGATCTCCGTAGAGGTTGGCGAGTGTGACGATAACCGCTGCCGCCGCCGTCGAGAGGGCCAGCCGCAGGATCGGAATCCGCCAGGGGATGCCCGCCGCATCGTCGCGCCACGCCTGTTGTGCTGCACGCTGGACGCGTTCCTCCAACTCTGCCGACGGTTCCTGCGGCCGGACCCGTTTCAGGAGTCGCTCGATCCTATCGTAATCTTTGTTTGGCGTGCTCATGATCGGAAGTCCTTCAGCAGGTCTCGGAGCTTCTCCAGGCCGTAGCGATAGCGGCTGGCCACCGTGTTCAAGGAGAGTCTGAGCATCCCTGCGATTTCCACGAATGTCTTGTCCCTGTACACCTTCAAAATCACGATTTCCCGTTGGGCCTGCGGCAATCGGGCCAGAGCCGCCTGCAAGTCGTTGGCCAGTTCGACCCTCTGTTCTTCGGCATTGGCTGCTGTGAGCCACGCGTCGCCATCCGGAACTTCACCGGGTTTTCCCCGACGCCGGCGGAAGAAGTCGGCGACCTCGTTCCTGGCGATTCGGAACACATAGGCATCGAGGCAATCGGCCTTCGCCAGGCGTCTGCGTTTGCGAACGATTCGGACGAAGACCGCCTGGAGCACGTCCTCGGCGTCGGGCCTCGAACGCAGCGACGCCTGGAGAAAGGCGAACAGATCGCGGGCGTATCGGTCCCAGATCAGTTCGACCGCGACCGGGTCATCCCGAGCGAGGGCCGCTCGTATCGGATCTTCAGACGAAAGCTTGTCCAAAGCCAGAATCCTTGGTTTTCGTGTCAGTTCACAGATACAGACGGTGGATCGGGCGTCGTTTTGTCTATCGGGTGTGAATTATTGCCAGACCTTGAGTCGCTCGACCCGCTTCTGAAAGCTCTGCGCCATGGATTGGGCCCGGGCCTTCAGCAGGAGGCGTCGGCCTTCCGGCGTCCGCGTGTAGACCAGGTCCGCTTGGCCTACTCGCGAGGACCACGTCTTCCGGAAGAACTCCGCGGATTCCTTGTTCCTGCCCAGGGCCTTTGGCACTGCGTGGTAGTCCTTCCGCGTGAACCATCCCAGGGACGACTTGCGGACCAGGACGTAGCGTGGGTTCTCCGCCGGGCCCAGCAACTCCTGCAGGGCTTCGAGGAAAATCGACCGCTCCCGCGTCGAGCCGCCCTGGAGCGAGCAGCTCACGAAACCATAGTCGAGCTTGTGCGTGACTACCCGCAGTCGCGAGGGACCCGTCTCGATCAGGTCCGCCTGGACCATCGACTGGAGCACGGTTTTGCCGATCTGCTTCGTGCTCGATGCGACCGGCCCGTGCCGCAGCGAGAGCCACAGGGCCTTGAGGCACTTGGGTATCGCAGCAATCGCAGCCAGCGCCGAGGCAATCGCCAGGAGGATCAGGAAGCCTCGCAGCGTCAGATCCCGCGAGTTTCCTTCTGTGGACTGGATTAGCAATGAGAACACCGAGACGCCCCAGAACCACGCCTGCCACAACAGGGCCAGAATGGTGTTTCGGAAAACAAAGTCCCGTGGCAGGGCCAGCACGGACACCGCCACCTGCTCCGTCATGTCCGCGGCTTCGACCGGCCCCAGGGCCCGCTCCCAGTCGCCGATGAGTCGGGCGCGGTCGCAGGCCCGTTGTCTCATCACGGCGTTGATGTGCTTCATCCGCTGGTCCGGGTAGGGTGGCTGGCCCAGGCCGAGGCGTCCCAGGCCGCTCTCGATCCGCGGGGCTGTGAACGAGACGCCGACGAACGACTTGAACCGCCTGGCCAGCGTCTCCATGTCCTCGTTGAGCTGCGAAGCGTCCTGCTCCTGGCAGACGAGATGCCAGATGTTCGCGGTCTTGAGTGGATTGCCTTCCTGAGTCCGGATGGCCCGGCCCCGCATCTGGTTCGAGAGCATGTACGAGCCAACGAAGCTGGCTAAGATCAGCGAGTTCACCGAGGGCGCGTCCCAGCCTTCGCCAAGCAGGGAAGTAGTCCCGACGAGGACGTGGAGGCCGCCCTGGTTGAAGAGTGTGGTAATCAGGCTCACCATCTTGTGCTTGTCCGCCCCGCGAATCGTGACCTCGCAGAAGCGAGAATCATGGGGCAGGGGCCTGAAGGCGATGTCGGCCGGATCGATGCCCAGCGCCGGTCCGACGGCTCGCAACGGTTCGCACGAATCGCAGGGGATCACCGTCAGCGTGCCGGTGAGAATGCCGATTTTTGCGATGCCCGCTTCGCTCCGGCGGACCTGCTCGAAGATCGGCACGACGCCGAGCCGCTTGACCGGCTTGACATCCATCTCGTCCTTGGGGAAATCGGCCCGCCGGATGAAGTCGGTGAGGATCACCATTCGCAGGTCCGGCCCGAGGGCCTTGCTTTCCAACTGGACGATGTCATCGATGCTCTTGAGCTTCGATGCGCTGCGGATCAGGAGCCTGGCGATCTTCGTCGCGTTTTTCAGGCTGACCTCCCGCCTGTCCACGATGCCGATTCGCCTGGCGTCGCGGAGGATGCCGTGGAGCAGGTCCTTGTGAGTTTCGAAGGACTTGGCGTGTGCGAACAGGCAACCCGCCAGCAGCGTCTCCAGCCACTCCATGTCGAGCTTGGGGCATTTCCTGGGCGACAGGCCGATGACGCGAAGCAGCCTGTGGGGCGGGGATCGGCGAACGTGGTTCAGGAAGACCGCGATGCTCGAATAGAACGCCGGATCGTCGAGGATCTCTTCGACACAGGTCTGCGGTTGGGCTACGCATGGGTGGCCTTCGAGCATACGGATAAATGCCTCGTTCGCGTAGAGACCGCTTGCGAACGCATCGACTTCCCTGCGGAACTCGCGAATCTCCTGCTGCTCCGCCTGCAACGGCGCCGACAGGTAGACGTAGTCCTGGTGCGGGCAGAGGTTCTTCTGGGCCACGAGTTCCGGCACGGAGATCTCCGAGTCGATGGGCCCGCACAGGCCGATGTACCTGTCCCACTCGAAGGGCGACACGTCGAACGGAGGCGTCGCGGTCAGCGCGACGACCGTAGGCTTGCCGAGGTGCTTCTTGAGGTCCGCCAGGCACTTCCACCATTCGTTCCGCAGGTGATGGGCCTCGTCGAGGACGAGGGTCTGCACGCCCAATTCCCTCAGCTTGTCCCGGGTGTGTGCACCGCCTTGTTTTTTGTAGGCGCTGTGCAGTCCCTGGTACGTGGACGCCGTGAGGAATCGAGGGGTCCTGATGTCCTTTGAGATCCAGTCCGGTGTGCCGTCGCGGGCCTTTAGGAACAGGCCGACGAACCGGTCCACCCACTGGTCGCGAATGGCGACGGTAGGGGCCAGGATCAGCGTGGGCCGGTTCAGGCGGCGCATGACCTCCAGGCCGAGCACGGTCTTGCCCGATCCCGGCGCTGCGATGACGTGCAGATGGTTGTCGTCGAGATGGCTTTCCAACTCCGCGAGGACCCGTTGTTGGTAACTGCGCCACGGTTTGCGGAACTGGATGTCGGACGGGAACGCATCCATCTGCTCTCAACCTCGGGACAGACGCCAGTAGCCGAAGATCGCTCCGGCCTGCAACAGAAAGATGCCGAGCAGGACCAGGCGGAACGCGCGTTTGCGGGTCTTGTGGCGGAACAGCTCCTGGCCCACGAGCGCCGCAGGACTGCCCCCGAGCAGGGCGACGAGGTGCAGGACCGCCTCCGGAATCCGAAGGCCGCCGGTCCTCGCCTGTCGTTTGTCGTAGCCATAGAGTAGCAGGGTGATCGCGTTGACGCCGATCAGACCCGCGTAGAGCGGCGGCAGACCCAGCCGCCACAACAGCAGGACCAATCCCGCGGTCGCACACAGAACGACGCCGACGACTCGTTTTATGAACGTATGCCTTTGCATGGCGTTCGGACAGCGGGCAAAACATGTCCGCGCAAGCGTAGCTGCTACTTGAGGACGAACGCCAGCGTCGGGTCGAGCGGGTAGCGGCCGAACTGCTCGCCGTAGATGGCCAAGCCGCCCGCGATGGCCTCGTCGGCCTCCAGACGCAGGACGATCGTGCCTGCGTCCGCGGCCTGCTGGAGGACTTCCGTTGGGATCTCAGCCGAGATCAGATAGCCGTAGGAGCCGGCCTCCGTCAGCGTGTCGTCGCGTTTCTGCGCGTGCCAGGAGAGGATGCCTCGATGGTCCGCGGGATCGTCCGGCAGCTCGAAGACGCCGACGACCTGGCCGCCCACTCGCACGCGAACTGCGCTCGGATATGTCTGTTCGTCCGTCATCGGATAGGCGTTCGGATTCAGGCTCGGGTCGTGCGTGCCTTTGCCTCGCATGAAGTCGCCATCCTGCTTCGCGGCGCCCTCTTTGTCCTTGCCAAAGAGCTGCTTGGCGGAGACCTCGGCCCGGAACGTGGCGGTCTCGATATCCGCGACCTTCAGGCCGGCGGGCCAGGCGATCTGGTACTCGAAGTATCCGGCGCCGGCCCCGTTGACCTTCAGACCGTCGAACACGTTCCACTGCTTCACGGACCATTGCGCCTTGGCGAAATCCTTCGGTGCGATCCGCACGACCTTCGTCTTGCGATCCCGCTGGCCGAGGGTTTGCTCTCGCGGCTGCTGGCCGTCGCGGACGGCGAATGTGGTGAAGTTCCTCGCCAGCACGACGCCGGACCGGTCTTCAAGCTGCACCGCGAGGACGACCACCGCCGGAGTCTCGGGCATCGTGACTTCCAGCGGCTCGACGGTTCCGCACTTCCATGCCTCGCAGGGAACCCGCCGGCGGATGCGGCCGTAGGATCGCTCCTGCCCCAGGCTGTCCCACGAGTGCAGGCCGCCCCGCAGGAACAGCTCCTCGCCGGCCTTGCGGTCCGTGAGGAACGACACGTACAACGGGACCTGGACCTGTGAGCCGGGCTTGACCTCCTGGCAAAGTTCTTCGGACATCGCGATGTAGAAGTCGCTGTGCAGGTCGCGCAGGCTCATCCCTGTCGCCAGGTCCTCCATTCCGGTGAACTTCTGCGAGCGGTCGAACCGCCAGTATCCGTTCCACTCGTTGATCACGTCGTGGTGTTCGGTGTAGAGCCAGCCGCAGATCTGCGGATGCCTGCGGAAGGCGTTCATCATGATGTGATAATCCCAGCTCCAATCGACGTCGCCCGTGCTGCCCTTGTAGCCCCAGACGTTGCCGCATTCGCTGTTCAGGAGCGGCTCGGTCCCCTGGGTGCGGCCGCCGATGTAGTTCCATTTCGAGCCGGCGAACGTATCGCGACAGACCTGATCCAAATGCTCGGTCCACTTGTAGCCGGGCAGGTAGGCGTGCCAACTGTTGATGTCCGTCAGGACGTGGTCGTTGTTGCAGGCGGAGTTGTCCTCGACGAGCCGGGTCGGGTCCAGGCCCTTCGCCAACTTGACCATGGAGGCGACCCAGTCCTGCGTCGCAGGCGTGTAGCCCTGGTCGCCCGTGCGGAGGCCCCAGGTCTCGTTGAAGATTACCCAACTGAAGATGGCCGGGTGGTTGAAGTCCCGCTTGAGCATGCCGCGAAGGGCGACCTCGGCTTCGTGACGCATGTCCTCATCGGGCTGGCCCCAGCTATTGGGGACGTCCGCCATGATGAGCACGCCCAGCTTGTCCGCCCAGTAGAGCTTGCGCGGGATGCCGATCTTGACGTGGATGCGCTGGCCGTTGAGGCCGATCTGACGCGACCGCAGGATCTCGTCCCGCATGAAGGCGTCGCTCGGGAAGGTGTAAAAGCCGTCCGGGTGATAGGCCTGGTCCAGCGTCAGTTTCAGGTAGATGGGCTTGTTGTTCAGTGCGATGTAGGGATGTTCCGTGCCGGGCAGTTTCATCACGCTGATTTTACGCATCCCGAAGTAGGTGTCCACGACATCCTTGTTGCCTTCGCCCGAGAGCGCCGCCTTGACCTCATACAGATAGGGATCTTCCAGCGACCAGAGCTTCACGTTGCTCAGAGTCACCGTGAACTCGATCTCCCGCTGTTGCGCGAGGACCTTCATGCTCGCGACCGTCTCGGACCGATCCTCGGGCTTGAACTGGAGTTCAAACGTCATCGGACCCGGCGCGGGCTCGCTCAGCGTCGCCTTCACGGTGACGGTCCCGGCGTCGATGTCCGGCGTGAAGTGCACGGTCTCCAATGCGACCTTGGGCCTTGCTTCGAGGTAGACCGTCTGCCAGATGCCCTTGGCCGGGCCGTAGCCCTGCTTGCCTTCGAGCTTGAATCGGTGGGGTGTGTCGTCCACCCGCAGGACGAGCTGCTGGTCCTGGCCCCACTTGACGTTCGCTGTCAGCTCGAACTCGAAGGGGGTATACCCGCCCTGGAAACTGCCGACCTTCTGCCCATCGAGCCATCCGCTCGTGAGCCAGTCGCAGTCGCCCACGACGACGAAGACTCGCTGTCCCTGCCACTCGGCGGGCACCCGAATCGTCCGGCGGTACCACGCGATGTCTGCTTCGCTCTCGACGCCGGAGAGCTTCGAGCCCCACGGGAAGGGCACCGTGATCGACAGCGGGAACTCCGCCTTGCCGGCCGCCCAGTCCTGATCGAGACCCGCGTTCTCCTTATCGAATCGGAACTCCCACGCGCCGTTGAGATTCACCCACTGCGCCCGCTGAAAGTCCGGCCTCGGATGCTCCGCCAGCGGAATTTGCGCCGAAGCCGGAGAGCCAAGGGATGCAAGCAGTAGGGGAATTGCGGTCGTTATGAGCATTCTTGTGCAGGTGTTGTTCATACGATCATCCTTTCAGGCAAGATCAACCGATCATCTCGTGACACCCAAAACGTCATCAGCCTACCGGTTCCCGGCTCCTTTGTCCACCCTCTCCATATCGTCAGGACGCAAGTCTGCACTCCGGAGGCACGGAGGTGTAGAGAATGAAGCCTGAACTATGTCTTTCTCCGTGGTCTCCAACCCTGCGTAATGGGTTTGCCGTGCCATATGGTTGCCAATTACCGCGTTGTATTTCCCGCCTCACGAATGCTGTGT
>CAZDTD010000009.1:0-10342 GCA_964507995.1 uncultured Pirellulales bacterium
CGGCAAGTTCGACAACATTTACCGATACCAGGCGGGCCGATGGGTCCCCGAGTGAAAGGATTTGGGATCTGGGATACGGAGCCCTCGAAAGAACGAATGGCAGTCCCTCTTCTGTCACCCCTGCGCAAGCAGGGGTCCACTATCCTTCGACGGGTAGATGGATTCCCACTTTCGCGGGAATGACACGGGAGCGGCGATTTCCCGATGAGTAAACGACAGGGGTGAAAGAATGACCGAACGCAATCTCAAGGCGAGAATTCAGCAGGGCGTATTCATCTTGGACGGTGCGATGGGCACGCAGCTCTTCGCTCGCGGCGTCGAACCCGGCTGGTGTAACGACTGGCTGGACGTCGAGCGGCCCGATATCGTGCTGGACGTGCATCGGGCTTATATCGACGCAGGCGTCGACGCGGTCATTACGAATACGTTCGGGGCCAATCGCTACGCCCTCGGCCGGCATGGTTTTGCCGAGAAGGCCTTCGAAATCAGCAAGGCCGGCGCCCAGGTTGCCCGCAAGGCGGCGGGGGAGGACCGCTACGTCCTCGGGGACATCGGCCCGACGGGCGATTTCCTCGAACCGCTCGGCACGCTCAAACCCGACCAGGTCCGCGAGGCGTTCGTCGAGCAGGTCAAAGGCCTGGTCGAAGGCGGCGTGGACGGCCTCATCATCGAGACGATGACTGCGATGGAGGAGATGGAAGTGACCATTGCTGCGGCCAAGTCCGCCGGGAATGGCCTGCCTGTGCTGGCCTCGATGTCCTTCGACAAGGGCGGCGCGGGCTTTCGCACCATGATGGGTGTGGACGCCGCGACCGCGGTCGCGAAGATGATCGCTCTGGGCGTGGATGCGGTCGGATTTAACTGCGGCACCGCGACGCTCGACGAATACGTCGAATTGGCCAAGCTCTACGTGACAGCGGCCAAAGGCAAGGTCCATATCTTCGCGGAGCCCAACGCCGGCAAGCCGGAACTCGTCGATGGCCAGGCGGTCTACAAAGTCACGCCCGATGAATTCGCGGCGGCCTGTCGCAAGATCCTCGACGCCGGCATCCACATCCTCGGCGGCTGCTGTGGCTCCACCCCCGACCACATTCACGCAGTGGCCGAGCATCTGAAGCAGTAGGCATCGCAGTTCGGCCTGCCACAGAATGTGAACCCGCGTTAAACAGCCGGATGGAGCAGTTCCTGGAGCTGTTGTGCTTGGCCGGGCTTCATGTGGTAGCTGTGCTCGGCATCGGGGAAGCGGCCTACCCTGATCTCCTCGCCGTACTTGCGAAACGCCTCAAGCATCTGCGGGCCGAGGTCGGCAAAGGCCTTGGCAAATTTGGGGGAACCGTTCTGCGAGAGGCCGAGGATGTCCGGGGCCACGAGGACCTGCCCATCGCAGCCGGGACCCGAGCCGCAACTGACGACCGGCACGGGGGACCGCTCCGTGATGATCTGGGCCACCTCGGCGGCTGTTCCTTCGATCAGCAGGGCGCTTGCGCCCGACTCGACCATCTGCTCAGCCAGCCGGATGAGGTTTATCGCTGTGTCGGCGGTCGTCGCTCCTGCGCGAAAACGGCCGACCGTGGTGATCCATTGGGGAAGCAGGCCGATGTGCGCCATGACGGGAATGCCCGCGTCGCTGACGGCGTGGATCGTGTCGAGATAGGCGCCGGTCGTTTCGATCTTGACCATCTGGGCGCCTGCCTCCACGAGGAAGCGTCCAGCGTTGCGGATCGCATCGGCGGTACCGATCTGGTAAGATAGGAAGGGCATGTCGGCGACGAGATAAACGTTTGGGGCGGCTCGGCGAACTGCGGCGGTGATCGTGACCATGAAGTCGAGGGATACGGGGAGCGTCGAGTCGTGTCCGAGCACCAACTGGGCGGCCGAGTCCCCGACGAGAATCATCTCGACCTGGGCCTGTGCGACGAGCCGGGCTGTCGTGTAATCGTAGCAACTGACCACGGCGAACCGGCGTCGCTCCTGTTTGGCCTTCATCAGATCCGCAATGGTGATGCGGTTTTCCATTTTCAGCGATTCCCAAAAAGAATTAACAAGTTGTTGGTTATGACCAGGGAACAAAACTCCGGCTCGTTCGTAAAATTGAAGGGTTAAGGGTCTAAAATACGCCAATTTTGGGAGCGAGCCGCAAAATATTTGATAATTTCATAATTTAACGCTTGAATTCCCTGAGGGAAAGCGTAATTTCTCGTGTGTCTTCGGTTTTTGTTAAAGATTCTGCCGGGCTCCACACGATGTAGTAAATGGAGAGCACAGGAATCCGCCTGAGGCGATCCGAAGACTCAAAAAAGCTTTTCATCACCCTCCTCCGAAGCCAGATTCTTTTGGGAATCTGGCTTTTTTGGGCCGCAAGTGTTAAGTTGGACAAATTACACAAAATCGATTGTATTGTTTCTTGCGGCCATGTCAAGCTGAGGGCAATTCGGTTGCGATGGAGAATACGCAGATGGTCCCGCATGTGAGGTTGTCTGAAAAAGGTCCCGAGGTGTCCCGACTGGTTCATGGTCTGTGGCGTCTGGCGAACTGGGGCAAGGATACGGAGAGGATTCGCGAATTGATCCACGGCTGCCTGGAGCTGGGGATCACGACGTTCGACCACGCCGACATCTATGGGGATTACTCCTGCGAGAGCCTCTTCGGCGCGGCCCTGGCGGGGGCGGACGTGGACCGTTCGTCGATCCAGTTGGTTACGAAGTGCGGGATCAAGCTGGTGTCGGGCAAACGCCCGGGCCATCGGATCAAGTCGTACGACACGAGCCGTTCGCACATCGTCGCGTCGGTCGAGAACTCCCTCAAGTGCCTGCGGACCGACTACGTCGACCTGCTGCTGATCCATCGACCCAATCCGCTCATGGACCCGCAAGAAGTCAACGAAGCCTTCGTCAGCCTCCGGGATTCGGGCAAGGTCCGCTACTTCGGCGTCTCGAATTTCCTGCCGTTCCAGTTCGAGATGCTCGCATCGAGGCTGGATGTCCCGCTGGTGACGAACCAGATCGAATACTCGGTGATGAACCTGGCCGCGCACGCGGAGGGGAGCATCGATCAATGCCAGCGGCTCGGCATCCGGCCGATGGCGTGGTCGCCGCTCGGGGGGGGGCGGCTGTTCGCAGAGAACTCCGAGCAGGCTGTGCGCCTCCGCGAGACGCTCGGAAAGATCGGCCGGGAGGTCGGCGCCGGGTCCATCGATCAGGTCGCGGTCGCGTGGGTCCTGAAGCACCCGGCGCAGTTCGTCCCGGTGTTGGGCACCGGCAACTTGAACCGCATCCGCAGCACCGTCGCGGCTCTCGACATCGAGCTTTCGACGGAGCAGTGGTTCGAGATCCGCCGGGCTTCCACAGGCAAAGACGTGGCCTGATCGCCGGCGTCCGTCGCCGGTTCGCTACCGCAGCCTACCTCGCCAGTTGCGTCTCGTAGAGCGCCTGATACACCGAGCAGGTCTGTATCAACTCGTCGTGTCGGCCCTGGGCGATGATCCGACCGTCTTTCATCACGATGATCATGTCGGCGGAGACAACCGTGCTGAACCGGTGGGCGATCATGAACGTCGTGCGGCCGTGCATGATTTCCTGGATCGCCTCGTGGATCTTGGCCTCGCTCTCGGCGTCGATCTGGCTGGTGGCCTCATCGAACAGCAGGATGGCCGGATTCTTGACGATGGCGCGAGCGATTACGATCCTCTGGAGCTGGCCGCCGCTAAGACCGACCCCTTGCTCGCCAATGACCGTGTCGTAGCCCTTGGGCAGACCCGTGATGAAATCGTGGGCGTAGGCCCGCTTGGCGGCCTCGATGATCTCGTCCTGCGTGGCGCCGGCGCGGCCGTAGGCGATGTTGGCGGCGATGGTGTCGTTAAAGCTGATCACCTGCTGGGTCACCATGCCGATCTGGCTGCGGAGGCTTTCGAGCGTGACGTCGCGGATGTCGTGCCCGTCGATCAGGACGACGCCGGAATCCGGATCGTAGAATCGCGGCAGCAGGTTGGCCAGCGTCGTCTTGCCCGAGCCGTTGGCGCCGACAACCGCCACGTTGCGGCCCGCCGGAACGACGAGGTTGATGTCGTCGAGCGTTCGCCGTTCGGTGCCGGGGTACGAGAACACGATGTTGCGGAACTCGATCTTGTCCCGGATCGGCGGCAGGACGATGGCGTTCGGCTTCTCGATCTCTATCGGCTGCTGCAGAACGTCGAAGATCCGCTCCGCCGCGGCGTTGGCCTGTTGGATCTTGGTCCAGATGTCGCTGGTCTTCCGCGTGGCCTCCGCGGCCGCCCCCAGCAGGCCGAGCAGGAGCAGAAACTCCGGGCCCTCGACCTTGCCCTGGGTGACCCACACCATGCCCACCATCAACGCGGCGGCCCCGACGATCATCCCGAGGACTTCGAGCACCGGATGCGTCGCGGCGTCCACTTTCGAAATCTTGAGCAACTGTTTGAGCAGGCGGTTGTTGATCGCCCGAAACGATTTCCGCTCATATTCCTGCTGGTTGTAGACTTTGATGATGCGCAGCCCGACCACGGTCTCTTGCAGCTTGGCCAGCATTTGAGAACTGGCCACCAGCGATTGGCGGGTGGCCTTCTTCATCTTGCGTCCGAAGGAGCCGAGCAGCACCAGGACGAACGGCGCGCCGCAGAGGAAGACGAGGGCCAGTTGCCAGTTGATCAGGAGCGCGGTCAGGAGCATGACGATCGCGTTCATGGGCTCGCGCAGGGCCTTGCCCAACATGACGCGGATGGCGGAGCCCATCGTGACGGTGTCGCGGACGATCCGGCTGATGAGGTCGCTCGGCCGCTCGTTGGCGAAAGTGCCGATCGGCATCTTGGTCATATGCCGGAAGACGTCCTCCCTCAGTTGGTTGATGCCCACCTCGACGATCTTCTGCCCCATGTAGTCCTGGTAGAATTTGGCGATGCACCGGATGAACGTGACGATGGTCACGGCGATCATGATGGCCAGGACGGACTGGATCTTGTTCTCGACGGGCAGGACGCGGATGAGCCGCAGGCCAATCCGGGCCACCGCGGCCTGGGCCTGCCAGCGGAACCGCCCGAGAGACGACCAGGGAAGGCTCTGGATGGCCTCCTCGTTGTCGGGCGTGATCAGTGCAATCTGCTGAGGCTGGAATGCGTCGCCGTCCTTGCGGCTGATGGTCAGCGGGACCGTGCCCCCTCTGGCGGAGGCCAACTCGTAGAGCAGACGCGTGTACGGGGCCTTCTCGCCTTCCTTCGCCTCGACGTTGTTTACATCGCCGATGTAGTCGAGGGGGTGTATGCCGGCCTGCTCGCCCAGGCTGCCTTCCTCCACGTCCAGGACCAGCAGGTGGGTCGCGAGCGACAGTCCCCCTCCATCCGTCAGTTCCATCGCGCCCGGGACGTGGAGATCCCCTCGGGACTCTCCGCCATCGCGGCGTCGCGTCAGTTCCATCGCGCCCGGGACGTGGAACTGCAGGCCGTAATAGCTCTCGGCGGCCTTGCGGTTCACCCACCCCTCCAGACCTTCCTCGCCCATCATGACCTTCAGCAGCGGGATGATCGTCACCATGCTCATCGACAAGAGCACGGAGATCGCCAGTGCGCTGAGCACCACGACGATGATTCGCGGCCACTGCGGCCATATGTATCGGAACATCTGTGTAAATGCCTTCATCGCGGTGTATCACTCCAACTGACGATTCTTATCTGGCGCAGCCCTGCAAGCCGGCCGGCTGTTTGCCGGGCCCCATTCCGACGCCGGACGCTCTGCCGATGCGAGCGTGCCTGCGAGCCTCCGCCCTCTGACAGTCTGCGTACAGTACCAAGGCCCCAGCCGCCGGTCAAGCTGAAACACCCATGGAATGCGTAGCGAAGGGGAACGCGACGCTGAGGTGAAAGGAGGGACACGCGAGTGACTTGCACGGAGTTCAATACTTTTTGCGGAACTTGGCGGTGGGGATGTTCATCAGCTTACGGTACTTGGCGACGGTCCGCCGAGCGAGATTGGGGATTCCCGCTTCCGCGAGCTTCTCCTTGATCTGGTCGTCGTTGAGCGGCCGGCTCTTGTCCTCCTCGTCGATGATCTGTTGGAGCTTGACGCGAATGGCCTCCCAACTGTGGGCCTGTCCGCTCGTGTCTTCCGTGCCTCCGCTGAAGAACTTTCGCAGCGGCAGAATCCCCCAGGCACACTGGAGATATTTCCCGGAGACCGCCCGGGAGACGGTGGCCAAGTGGACGCCCACCTCCTCGGCGATCTTGGACATGGGCAGGGGGCGCAAGCTGAGGGGACCGTGGTTGAAGAAGTCCTGCTGGTGCCGGACGATCGCCTTGGCGACTTTGAGCAAGGTGCTCTTTCGCTGCTCGATGGCCTCGATGATCCAGTGGGCCGAGCGGATGTTGTTTACGAGGAACTTCTTCGTCGTGTCGTTGACCTGGTTGTCCTCGGCCATCCGGGTGTAGTACGGGTTCAGTCTCAAGCTGGGCAGCCTGTCGTCGGCGAGCCGGACGGAGAGTTCGTCCGAACCGTCCTTCGACTCCACGATCACGTCGGGCGTGATCGGAATGCTTTCGTTGCGTCCGATCTGTAAACCCGGCGAGATGTCCAGCTTGCGGAGCCGCTGGATGGCCTGGTTGAGCCGTTCGATGGTGCAATCCATCTTCCTGGCGATCTCCGGCAGGCGGTTTTCGAGCAGGGCGTCCATATGATCGCTGACGAGCCGGTACTCGAAGCCCATGTCCTCGCTTTTCTGGACCAGTTGAATCAGCAGGCATTCGCGGATATCCCGCGCCCCCACACCGGGCGGGTCCATCTCCTGGACGAGTCCCAAGGCCTCCTTCAAATGCTCCGGCGTGAACGCCGTCTGGTCCTTGTTGTACAATTGCTCCAAGGGAACGCTCAGGTAGCCTCGTGCGTCGATATAGTCGATGATCGTGTTGCCCGCTCTCTTCACGGGTTCCTCGCCATCCACCATCCGCCACTGCTCACAGAGGTAGTCGTGCAGCGATTGGGGCGGGGCGGCGGTGTTCTTGATGGCCTCCAGCTTGAGGTCCTTCTCGTCGTCGTTGTGGCGGCTGCGATAGGGGCCCGACTGGTCGATGAGGTCCTTGAATTCGTCCCCGAGATTGCCGAGCCGCTCGAAATCGCCTGCCTGGTTGTCGGCGTCGACGACAAGGGTCCTCTCCGCCATGTCGTCGTCCTGCGGCGCCTCCGGCGGGGTTTCGATCTCGTCGCCGGTGGAGTCGTCGTCGAGTTCGAGAACGGGGTTGCTGTTCAGTTCCTGCTCGATACGCTCTTGCAGGGCCAGGATGGGAAGCTGGAGGATTTCCATCGATTGGATCATATGCGGAGCGAGCTTCATCCGCTGCTCCATCCGCATCTGTCCTGTCATTTCCAGCTTCATGTAACCACCTGTGTACTCCAGCTTGCGCACGATCCTGTGTGCGTCAGTCTATGATAGCCTCGCTGTGATTTTCGTCAACAACAGCCTGGTCGCTTCGCCCGCTTTGTGCCTGCCAATGCGGCATCGCATGGATTACGATCCATCCGCAGACGGTGTGTTTGTCTCGCACCAGCGGCGTTGTCACTCGATGGCCTGCCGGCCCAGGATGGCGTCGGTGAGGATGCGTCCGCTGGCGTACTCGATCGTGCTGCCGGTCGGCAGGCCGCGAGCCAGACGGGTGATGCGAACGCCGAAAGGCCGCAGGACCGAGCTGATGTAGAGCGACGTGCCGTCGCCCTCAATGTTGGGGTTGGTCGCCATGACGATCTCTTTCACTTCGCCTGCGCGGACCCGCTCGACGAGCTTGTCGATGGTCAGATCGCTCGCGTTGACGCCCTCCAGGGGGGCAATGTGCCCGCCCAGGACGTGGTAAAGCCATTTGCAGGCGCCGGTCTTCTCCAGACTGATGACGTCCTTGGGCTGCTCGACAACGCAGATCAGGCTGCGGTCCCGGCGGGAATCGCTGCACACCTGACACAGGTCCGCTTCGGACAGGTTGCAGCAGACCTGGCAGCGTTTGATCTTCGTCTTGACGTCGCGGATGGCGTCCGCCAGGGCCATGGCGGACGGCGCGTCCGTCTTGAGGACGTGGAACGCCAGGCGTTCGGCGGTCTTGGGCCCGATGCCGGGCAATTTTCCGAATTCCTCAATCAGTCGGTTCAGTGTTTCGGTGTAGGCGCTGCTCATGGGACGGTTGACTCATTCCTGCGATTGGATTATTGGTCTTGTTCGATTCTGGTGATGGTTGCGTCCAGGCCCAGCAGGACGATCTTGACCGCCGGATCGTTGATGATCTCGTATCGTTTCTGGGGGGCCGGTTTTGCGGCGCTGCCCGCTTCGTCGCCAGACGGCGCCTGGGCCAACTCGAACTTCACGTGGACAGTCCCGCCCAGACATTCGCTCAGGACCGAGGCGATCTGATCGGATCGCCCATTGTTCTCGCACATCTGTTTCTGCACCCCGCCCGTCGGCGGAAACTCGATCACGAGCATGTTGTTCTTGAGTTCCCGCGGCGTCGAACCGGTCAGGAGCCCGTGGGTGCCATTGCCGAGCTTGGTCCCGATCGTCTCCAGGATTTCGGGCCAGCTCTGGACGAGGTCTGCCGGAGGGGTGGGAGCCTTCGGCTCGCTCAGTAAAGGTAGCGCCTCCGCCTGCGTGGGCTTATGCTCGTGGTGGATTGCCGCCGCGGTCGGCCTCGGCGCGGGCCTATCCTCGGTCAGCAGTTTTTTTTTAACGGCAGGCGCCGCACCCTGGGCCTGAGCCATCAGTTCATCCACGTTCATGAAGTGCTCGCTGAGGGCGAATCGCAGCAGCGACGCGTCGAGCAGGGCCCTGGGCGTGTCGCTGTTCTTGACGGTCCATCGCAGCTTTTCGAGAGCGGTGATGTTGTAGATCAGCGCCGCTGCGTCGAACCGTTTTGCCAGGGCCGCCGCCTTCTCCTTCTGGTCGGCCGTGAGGATCAGAAGCTCCGTATTGACGCCCGCTGAGCGGATGACCAGCAGGTCCCGCATTGATTCGATCACCGCGTCGACGATCTGGATCTCGCCCAGGCCGGTGCAGACGAGGTCTTCGATGGCGGTGAGCGTGCCGCCGGCGTCGTGCTCCGCGATTCGCTCGATGAGTTGATGAACCTTCTCGGCGTTCGGCCGGCCCAGGAATTCCTCCAGGAGCCTGGCGGTCAGGGGCTGGGCGCCCGTGCTGATGAGCCGGTCCAGGAGACTCAGGGCGTCCCGCATCGAGCCGTTGGCCATCCGGGCCACCGGGAGGATCACATCCTCCTCGAATGCGATCTCTTCCTTCTTGAGGATCGTTTTGAGCTGCTCGGCGATCACCTTCGGACTGATGTTGGCGAAATCGAACCGCTGGCACCGCGACTGGATGGTCGCGATGACCTTGTTCGGTTCGGTGGTGGCGAAGATGAACTTCACATGCTCCGGCGGCTCCTCCAGCGTCTTGAGCAAGGCGTTGAACGCCGCGGTGGTGAGCATGTGCACTTCGTCGATGATATAGATTTTGTAGCGGGCCCGCGCCGGACGGTAGATCGCGTTCTCTCGCAGTTCGCGGATCTCGTCGACGCGGTTATTCGAGGCGCCGTCGATCTCGATCACGTCGATGTCCTCGCCGGTATTGATGGCGACGCAACTGCTGCACTTCAGGCAGGGGGTCGTGGTCGGCTCCTTCGCCTCCAGGCAGTTCAGCGCCTTGGCGAGAATCCTGGCCAGGGTGGTCTTGCCGACGCCGCGGGTGCCGGTGAACAGGTACGCATGGGCGACCCGGCCGGTCTCGATCGCGTTCTTGAGCGTTCGGGAGATTGGCTCCTGTCCGACGACGTCGTCGAACGTCTGGGAGCGGTACTTGCGTGCTAAAACCGTGTAAGCCATGACAATTTACGATTTATGATTTATGATTGGTGATTTACGATTGTTTACGCGTCGTGTGCCGTGCGGAGATGAATATCCGCCTCAACTCATAGCCCTCGTCGAGCAGTGGGGCGACTCGCTGCTTTGTGAGCAGTTCCTCGTCTATGATGAACTCCATCCAGAAGCATGACTCATCGACCTCTTCTATCACGATGCTTAGCTTGGCGACGAACGCGGCTCGCGACTGTGCGATACATGCGGCTCGATAGTTGGCGGCCGCGCCGGTCGAACACCGGATCAACTGCGATTGGATGTGCCGCCCGAGCGGTGTCTTCGGTAGAGCCACAGCTAATTTGACGCAGCGATGTGCGAACTGGGTGGTCCTCGCGAGCAACTCCTGCCGATCCACGGGGCTTCTCCCTTCGGCACTCAAATCGTAAATGGTAAATCGTAAATCAAAAAAGATCGGCCGGGTTTCCCCACACACGGCTGAGCGTCCGCTTATGGCTGCT
>CAZDTD010000009.1:10442-12017 GCA_964507995.1 uncultured Pirellulales bacterium
AAAAAAGATCGGCCGGGTTTCCCCACACACGGCTGAGCGTCCGCTTATGGCTGCTCGGTTCCCCGCCTGACCAGGTTCACGGGCTCGGCCTGCATGGGACCCGGCCGGCAAAAGGGGCTCCAACGCGGTACGGCGCACCGGAAGGCCCACTCATATCCCCAGTATTTTCGAATCAAAGAGCCTGCGGCGGGTCCCGGATGCCTATTGTCGCCCAGGGGTCCAACCGACAGGACGGTACTATACCACACCCGCCGGCGTCTTGCCAGCAAAAGATTCATTTTTCGCACGCAGTCACGGCGCGTCTACGCGAGTCTCCGGCCATTCGAGAGAGACGAAAGCCCCAGGTCGTCCGGACCCGTTCGTAGTGACGCCGTAAGGCGTTATCTTCCCGGCACTTGAGAATATGCCTTTCGACGGGCCTGCGACATCCCCCTATGACCGCACCGCGACGAAGTCGGGCGGAATTCCTTTTGTACTTCCCCCGCCCGAGATGGTAGAATAGAGGCAGCTTGAGAAACGAAGGCGGGTCGCTGTTTTGTCATAACGTTCGTTGCTATCATAATTTCTCTCCTTCATATCCCGCCGGCCTTCGTAAGTGGACGGATCTCTGTGCGCCAGCGGAGCGGCGTACGCTCCGAGGGCGAACTCGTCATCCATATTCATCATCCCATTGCTGAAGGAGGCGAAACATGCGAAAGCACAGAAGAACCCGAGTGCCAACTCTTCTCTATGTCCTCGTCCTGGCCCTCAGTCCACGCAGTCCGGCTGGGACGATCCACGTGGACGACGACGGCCCGGCGGACTACACCACGATCCAGGCTGCCATCGACGCCGCAGCCGATGGAGACACGGTAATCATCCAGCCGGGAACCTACACTGGCGCCGGCAACCGCGACATCAGCTTCAAAGGCAAAGCCATCACCGTGCGGGGCGCCGATCCCAACGATCCAAGCGTGGTGGAATCAACGCTTGTTGATTGTAATGCCCGCTCGGGTGATCTCCACCGTGGATTTGCGTTCACTTCTGGCGAGGGGCCGGATAGTCGGTTGGAAGGCTTCGCGATTCAGAATGGCTGGTCTGAAGGGGGTGGGGCAATCCTTTGTGTTCAGAGTAGCCCCACCATTAGCAAATGCCTCATTTGCGACAACTACTCTGGCTATACATCGGCACATCCTATTCCCTCAGATCCCAATTTGTCGGCGCAGGCCGCGTGGAACGGCGGCGGAATCAACACATGTCAAGACAGCAATCCCGTGATCGTTGACTGCGTTCTCGAGGACAATCACGCCGTGTATGGAGGAGGGATATACCTGTGTGACAGTTCCCAGGTCACTGTGATAGGCTGCAAGATCAGGAACAACGAGGCGGCGCAGGCGGGAGGTGGTATCGTTTGTGATGGGTATGGCGATGAGACCGGCGGTGTCATTCGAGATTGCATCGTGGTGGGCAATCGTGCCGCAGAGGGCGGCGGGATATTCTGTTCGAGGAATGAGCCCTTGATTTCCGGCTGTGTCATCGCGCATAACCTGGCAACAACGGAACCAATTGATCTGGATCGACGCTCCGGCGGGGGTG
>CAZDTD010000009.1:12117-17495 GCA_964507995.1 uncultured Pirellulales bacterium
CATAACCTGGCAACAACGGAACCAATTGATCTGGATCGACGCTCCGGCGGGGGTGTGGTTCTTCTCGAAAACTGCATCATCTGGGGTAACTCGGCGACGTATGGTGATCAACTCGCCAGATTGTGTGGCATGTGCGTTGTGGGTTCCCAGCAGATTGAACTGAAGTATTGCTGCATCGAAATGAACCCCGGCGCACTTTTCGCCGAACGAAACAACGAGTGGGAAACAGGCAATACTTGGACGATTGATTTGGATGCCCAACATAGCATAGACGCCGACCCTTGTTTCGTTAGTTCCGGCCACTGGAATCTCAACGGAACACCCTATGATCCTTATGACGATGTATGGATCGATGGCGATTATCATCTAATATCCCAGGCTGGTCGGTGGGACCCGGATAGTCAGACGTGGGTAATCGATGATGTCACGAGTTCCTGCGTCGATGCGGGCGACCCGAACAGTCCGGTGGGGGATGAGCCTCAACCGAATGGCGGGCGGATCAATCTGGGGGCTTATGGCGGTACCGCCGAGGCCAGCAAGTCGCATTCAAACCAGTAGAGGGCCGTGGGATGGACTACACGTATCGTGATATCGCCAAGATGATCGATCATTCGTTGTTGAATCCTGTGCTGACCGAGCGGGAGCTGGAGTTGGGGTGCCGGCTCGCGGTCGAGTACGACGTCGCGAGCGTCTGCATCCTGCCGTACTACCTCAGGCGGTGCGCCGAGATTCTCAGGGGCAGCGCCGTGCAGGCGAGCACGACGATTGGTTTTCCGCATGGGGGACATGCGACCGCAATTAAGATCGCGGAAGCCAGGCAGGCACTTGCCGACGGTGGGCAGGAGTTGGACGTGGTCGTCAACATCAGCAAAGTCCTGAGCGGCGATTGGGACTACGTTCGCTCGGAGTTGGCTGCGGTGATCGATCTGACGCACGCACATGGGCAGAAGGTCAAGGTGATCTTCGAGAACTGCTACCTGAACGACGACCAGAAGATCCGGCTCTGCGAGATTTGTGGGGAGCTGGAGGCCGACTGGGTGAAGACCTCCACGGGCTACGGCACTGGCGGCGCCACCATCGAAGACCTCAAGCTGATGCGGCGGTATTCGCCTCCGAGCGTGCAGGTCAAGGCGGCGGGCGGCATCCGCGATCTCGACAAGCTGCTGGAGGTCCGGGCCCTGGGAGTCACGCGGGTTGGCGCCAGCCGGACGGTGGAGATTCTCGATGAGTGCAAACGACGGCTGGGATTGAAGTAAGGATCAGTACGCTGGGACCTGGTCGGCCGGCACTTCGGAAATGAATACGCCCTCATGGCGGTCGTCGAAGCTCCAGACGGTGACGATGCCGTTGTCTTCCTTGACCTCGCAGACCTTGTGGGGCTCGAATTTCGTGCCGTTCCAGACCCAGCGGACGGTGACCTCGCCGTACATGATGTGTGGGTACTTGAGTCGGAGCGATTCGCAGGCCCGGGCGTCGACCATGCCGAACCGCTTTGGCTTCGGCTGTGGCTGAACCTGGGGGACCGATTCGGCAATTGTATTATCGGGCGTTTCGGGCACAGTCGCCTGGGCGTCGAAATCGTCCGTGCGGATCGGGTCGGAGGGAGCGGGATCGAGCTGCGTCTGCTGGAACACGCCTGTGGTCTGTGTCACCTGTCCGATATCCTTGCGGATGTCGGCATTGCCCGGCTCCGGCGGCTGGTTGCTCAGCAGCAACACCACCAGCGCAGAGACGATGATGACCAGTTCCAGTCGAGTCAACTTCGCAGGCATATTCGGCATTGTTCCGTCGGCCCGCCGTGCAGGCCGCTCCTGTGGGCATGATTGCCGGGTCCGGAAACAGCGGACTCGCGTCATCCCTTGCAGCACTATCGGCAGTTTCCGGGCCTCAGTTAAAGTATAGGGCACGTTTTCGACCACGCCAACCGCGGGAAATGGCCGCAAAATGCCTATGGACGAGAGGTGTTTTGCTCGGCGGGCCCGAAGTAGTGCAGCGGAGGATGCATCTTCTCGCCGATTGTGAAATAACCTGCGCCCTGGGCGTCGAAGCAGATGCCTTCGCCCTGTCGTTCGTTGATCGTCGCCAGGCGGATCTGCTTGCCCGAGAACGCCCGCCACAGCGGCTTTCCGGCGGGCCGGTTCCACATCGATGCGCCGAACACGCTGCGAATGATGACCCGGCTGCCGTCGGGGGATACGTCACCAGCTACCGCGAAGCCCCAGGGCAGCGAGGCCACTCGTTCCATCCGCGTGGTCTGCGTCGTCGATTGGGGGTAGGCCGCCCGATAGACCTTCGAGAACATCTCCCGCTTGGAGACGACGTAGATGTCCCGCGTCAGCGGATCGACGAGCAGGGTTTCCGCGTCGCGCGGGCCGCCGGGATAGGCCAGCCGGATCGCGTCGGCCGGACCGATCTGAATCGGCTCGAAGGGCGAGGCCGGATCGATTCTCGGCTCCGGCACGCGGTAGACTGTGACATAGGGGTACGTGGCGTTGTTGTCTCCGATCTCGCCAATGTAGAGGCATTGCTGATTGGGGTCGGGGCCGGGACCGACTGCGATGTCCTCCCAGTCGCGGGCCGTGGCGTCCTTGATGTTGCATGCGCCGAGGAATTCGCCTTTATCATTGATCGCGAAGACGCGGGGTTCGTCGCCGGAATCATTGTGGACCCAGAGCACGCCGGGACTTTGCCGGCTGGCGGCGATGCCCGATGCCTCGCGGACGAGCTTGCTCTGGATGACGCCCACCTTCCGCCCGGGAGCGAACTCATTCGATTGGGTTGCCAGGGCGCACGAGGAACTCAGCGACAAGGCCAGGCACAGCAAGGAACAACAGAGACGACATCGGATTTTGCATTTCATGCTCATCGCGCGCATTCTATCTGCTCCCGTGTCCGATGGCAACCGGACGTATTGTCCATTGCATTCCCGACGGCGTCTACTATACTCGCTTGGGTTGCCGCTCATGGAACTGTGTGGCGGCGTGCCTTGGAGGATGACGCATGGCTCGGACGAGTGTATTGACCGTGGTCGGTGAATCGACACATGGAACGCGCCGGCGGAAGGGGACCGGCAAACCTTCGACGGCGAAGATCTCCCGCGTGCGCAAGCCCGAGGAGATGTCTCTCGAACAGTGGCAAGTCGCGCTGCGAAGGCAGTTCGCGCAGAGGCAGGACTACCGCGTCGTAAACTTGGGGACGGAGCCGATCTTTTCGGAGTTCCTCGTGACGAACCCGGTGACCGGAGGTGAATACCGCGTGGCGATTCGCGGCCAGGGCCTGGGCGACAACTACTGCTCGTGCCCGGATTTCGCGGTCAACACGCTGGGGACCTGCAAACACATCGAATGGCTGCTTGGCAAGCTCCGCCTGCGGCGAGGCGCGAGAAGGACCTTCACCGAGGGGTTCCGGCCTGCGTATTCCGAGGTCTATCTCCGCTACGGGGCCAAACGCGAGGTGGTCTTTCGAGCGGGGACCGAATGCCCCAGGGGTTTGCGGAAATTGGCGGCGGATCACTTCGACGAGCGGGATGTCCTTCAGGACAGCGGGTGCCAGCGATTCGACGTGTTCCTCCGACAGGCGGCTGCTTTCTCGCACGATCTGCGATGCTACGACGACGCGCTGGATTTCATCGCGGAGGTGCGCGATCGCACGCACATGGTCGAACGCCTGAACAAGGCATTCCCCAAGGGCATCGAGAGTTCGGCGTTTGCGAACTTACTCAAGGTCTCTCTGTACCCGTATCAGCGGGAGGGGGCTCTCTTCGCCGCCAGAGCAGGCCGCAGCCTGATCGCTGACGACATGGGACTCGGCAAGACGATCCAGGCGATTGCCGCCTGCGAGATCCTCGCGAAGATGGCCGGGATCGAGCGGGTCCTGATCGTCTGCCCGACTTCGCTCAAGTACCAATGGAAGCAGGAGATCGAGAAGTTCTGCGACCGTCCGGCGACGGTCGTGGAGGGAACACTGGCCAGGCGGGCCGATCTGTACTGTGACGCGTCGTTCTACAAGATCATCAATTATGACGTAGTGCACCGGGACCTGGACGCCATTCGCGCCTGGGGTCCCGAGGTCGTGATCCTCGACGAAGCCCAGCGGATCAAGAACTGGAAGACCCGGCGGGCCCAGAGCATTAAGCGGCTGGACTCCCGGTACGCCATCGTGCTGACCGGGACGCCCCTGGAGAACCGCCTGGAGGAGCTCCATTCCATTGTGGAGTTCGTGGACCGCTTCCGGCTGGGCCCCATGTTTCGCTTCCTCGCGGAACATCAGCATGTGGACGAGAACGGCCGGACTATCGGCTACAAGAACCTCGACGGGATCGGGCAGACGCTGGCTCCGGTCCTGATCCGCCGGACGAAAAAACAGGTGCTCCCGCAGTTGCCCGAACGGCTCGACAAGAACTACTTCGTGCCCATGACGAAGCAGCAGATGGAGCATCACGAGGAAAATCGGGTCATCGTCGCGAAGATCGCGGCCAAGTGGCGTCGGCTGGGCTTCCTGTCCGAGGCCGACCAGCGTCGATTGATGATTGCCCTGCAGAACATGCGGATGAGCTGCAACAGTACGTATCTGCTCGACAGGAAAACCGACTACGGCTGCAAGGCGGATGAACTGATCTCCATCTTGCGGGAATCGTTCGAGCGTTCCGCGGACAAGGCGGTCGTCTTCAGCCAGTGGCTGGGCACGCACGAACTCCTCGTGAGCCGGCTCGAATCCGCCGGCATGGGTTATGCGCTCTTCCACGGCCGGATCGACTCCAGGGATCGAAGGGACCGGATCGCCCGGTTCAAAGAGGATCCGAAGTGTCGCGTGTTCCTTTCGACGGACGCCGGCGGCGTCGGTCTGAACCTGCAGAATGCCTCGACGGTCGTGAACATGGACCTGCCCTGGAACCCCGCGGTACTGGACCAGCGGATCGGCCGGGTTCACCGCCTGGGCCAGCACAGGCCCGTCCGCGTGGTGAACTTCGTCTCGCAGGGGACAATCGAGCACAGCATGCTGTCGGTCCTGGCGTTCAAGCAGTCCATGCTCGTGGGCGTTCTCGACGGTGGCCAAAGCGAGGTCTTCCTCGGCGGCTCCCGGCTGAAACGCTTCATGGAGTCGGTCGACCGGGTGACGGGGGCCATTCCGCCCGCCATGCCGGCCCAGGAAGACGTTGTCACGCAGCCTTCGCAGGCCCCGGAGGCCGCGGCCCATCGCGAATCCGCCGGCGGACGGGACTGGGAGGGTCTGCTGTCGGTGGGAGTCTCCTTCCTGAACAAGCTGGGCGTGGCGCTGTCGGCCGAGGGGAAAGAGCCGGTCGATGTGGGAGGCGGACTGCGGATCGAGACCGACGAAGCCACCGGCCGGCGGCGATTGATGCTGCCTGTTCCGCCGAA